>JAKAVA010000103.1 GCA_021827645.1 Planctomycetota bacterium | reverse complement strand
CGATCGGCCAATGGGGGTAAGGGGGCCTTCTGCCCACAACCGTAAAAAACCTGCAGCCATGCCACCGATGTATATACAACCATGCATATCTCAGCACTGCCGCGATGACCGTGAATAATCCGGGCTCGGCCCCCTCAACAATCGCCTTGCACTCAGCGCGGAGCCGTGCCCCGTCGTCAGCCGCCTTCCTCTTCAGGGCCGCAATCACTGCGTCCGGCAGCTCCCCCTTAGGCCTGAATGTCTGCTCGAGCCGCTGCCGCCAAAAAACCAGTAGCTCCCGTCGCCTTGGCCCGATACCGCGCACCTTGATCTTGACTTGTTGCCCACGGTATACCTGCCGGAAGTACGGCCCACCCTCCACGTCTATGTCGGCGGCTGTGACGACGCCAGCAGACTCTAATGAGGACACAACGGTCCGCGGCAGCCCAAGGCCCGCGTCGGCGATTTTTCGGCTGCGCAGGAACTCGGAGAGATCTCCCCGCGACAGAGCGGATTGTTTCTCACCCAATGCCGCCTGGTAAGCCTCCGGCAAGTGGGATAGCTTCGCGAGCAAAGGCTCCGCATGGCTCCGGCAAGCCCTCGCAACCCCATCGGCTCGGGCTCGGAGCTTCTCGTGCTCATCCCAAAGTGACCGAATACCATCCCGCGCCAGGGAGAGCGCCTTGCGGCGCTGTTCGACCTCGCGGCGCACGGTTCGCAGTTCCTTCCATAACAGAACCTCACGCCACGCCGGACGTGTGCCGATCCTCGCGATCGCATCTTCCACTTCCTTTGGGAGCCGCCCGGCGGAGGCGGTCAGGTGCGGAATTTTCACCGCGGGGATGGGGAGGGCGAGCGATTCAATCCGTCGGCGCAACGGGTCGGCCTGCTCGGCGAGGTGCCGCACTGAAAATTGCCTCCAATAAACCATGCCCACATTTGCGAAGGGGTCGTAACCGCCCAGCGGGCCACCAGACGCCCCGCACCAGGGGCAAGCCCCCATGCCCCCGAAGAACAGGTGGCCGGACGGGTCGGCGGAGCAGGCTTTCAGTTGCCCGTAGAGGCTGCCGAGCGCCTCCCTCCACTGCCCTGCCGTCGGCCTGCCGCGTCCCAATCCACCCAGGAGCGCGCCCTTGAACATCGATAGCAGCCCCTCGGGCACCCCGGCGATGCCGGGCGGAGGGAACTGCTCCGGCGGATGCAAGAACACACAGATCCCTTTTCTGATTAGCTCCCCGCGCGCAGCTACGAGGTCCCCGCCCGGATTGGGGAAAAAGGGGTGCCTGCCGAGGTAGAGGAGCTGGAAAATGATGATCGCAAGGGCAAAGTTGTCGTGCTCCTCCGTGAATACGACTTCGCGCAGGTCGTGGCCCTGCAGCTCCGGTGGCAGGTACTCGTCCACGCCGACCCCGGCAGCGCGAAAGGGGGGACCGTTGGTTCTGATCTGGAATGAGTCGCAGTCGACAAATTTTACTTTGCCATCCTTCTCGACGCGCACGTTGCGCTGGTTAAAGTCGCCAACGACGGCACCGTGCTCGTGCAGGGTCTCCAGTGCCGCCGCAAGGTTGCGCCCAACGCCGACCAGAAATCTCCAGCTCGCGGCCGGAAAATATTTGGAACGCGAGGCGGCCGTGTAGATGTCGTGGATTTCTCTTCCTCCGGCGAACGGCATAACGAACCCGTGCGCGGCGCCCCCTGAGTCCATGACGATCGACTCGGGCCAGGCGGCCGCCTCTCGAAGGCCGTCCGATCCCATGGCCACCATCGCCCTGAGCTTGGCAAAGACGTCCTGCGGTAGGGGGCGTTTATGGTAAAGCTTTACTACACGCGGCGGGCCCCCGGAAAGTTCCCAGACCTCACCCTCGCCGCCGGTTCCGACGCGCTTCCCGAGGCTGAGCGGACGATCGTGATCATCGACGTAGATCGCCGCCACCGCTACCCCGCTTTCTTGAGCAAATGAGGACGAGTGATCGGTCGTCCTCGAGGCGCCGCTCCAGCGCTTCGGACGAGAGGAATCGGCGCAGGCCGCGCTCCACGTCGCGTCGCGGTGTACGCCGCCGCGAGGCGGCCGTAAGTTGGAGGAAGAGCGGGGAAAAGAACGGCCCGTGCGCAGCCCGGAGACCCAAATTCAATGCGACTGGGCTCAGGCCGTCGGTAAACATCGCGAGTTCCTCCACGGCGCTAGACCTCGCCTCAAACTGGAGGTGGTCCCCGAAATCGCCCTCGGTGAGGAAGGACGTCGTGCTGGCGAACTCCCCGTTCTCAGGCCAAAAAACGGGCTGGTAGCCGCTTGGGCCTCGGGTGACCAGGACAGAATCACCCACTGACGCAAAGACGCACCCGTCGGGACCGAGGATCGCGAGGGCCGCCGTTGTCGCGTAGTCGCGCGCCACACGCCGCCGGGCCCGGCCGAGGATCGAGTCCCTCGCCTCCCGGAATACTGCGACGACCTGGTCGCGTCCGACGCATCCCAACTGCGGGTAATATTTAGCCAAGCGACCTGCGGAGGCCCAAAGGGCTTTGCAGGCGAGCTGCGCCCCGAGCCGTCCGTGCCTTGAGCTGCCCGCTCCGTCGGCGACGACGCCCACCGCGAAGGTCCGGCCGCCCCGGCGTAGGCAACCGCAGAGGCAGCAGTCTTGGCAGCCTAACCCGTTTTCGCGGTGGCTCCGCCCGACAACCGCTGCGGAACAAACACGCCACGGCGCCGGCGGCGTCATACCGCCTCCCAACCCGTCGTTTTCGGGAGCGCCACCCTGTCGCTTCCCGTTTCGCCGCCAGGCCGGGATCGCGAGACGGCGAGTTGCGATCTCGAGAGCCACTGAAATAGCTCGCGGAACTTCAACCCCGAAAGCCTCTTCGGCTCGGTGCCGGAAAGCTGGGCCAGCAGCTCCATGTTCGCCGAGCCAACGCCTATCGGGAAAAACGCCATGGCCCTCTGCGACTCCAAGCGACGTATTCGCTCCGCCGCTGCGTCCCAGCTGTCGGTCGGCTCGCCGTCGGTCAGCAGGAGGACCCAAGGGCGATAGTAGCTGATTCGGTTTGCCTTGTACGATAGCTTGCGCCGTTCGAGCGCATCCAATCCAGCCACGATAGCCGCTCCCATCGGCGTATCGCCATCGGCTCGCAGCACGGGCGGCACAAAATTGTCAACAGTGGTGAAATCGCAGACGGTTTCAACGTGGCCGCCGAACGTGATAACGGACACCTCTACCCGCTTGACGGCGAGCGGGTCCTCTGTGAGGGAGGACTTGTAAACCTGCAATCCACCGTTCAACTCGCCGATACGGGTATGGCCACCGGAAGCCGCCCTGAAGGTCTGGCCGTCCTGCGTATATGAATAGCCGAGGTCTTGGTAATCCCCGCCCTCGACGGTGCCCATCGAACCGGAGGTATCCAGCAGCATCAGGCACGCGCATCGGGGCTCGGGATTCTCCGCAAACTCGACGCCGTCCCCTAAGGCGAATTGTCTTGCCATGGCGCACTCCCATTCCGTAAACGAAACCACCCAAAAACAATAATGCCATTAGATCGCCTAAAAGCGGACCTTGCAAGATCCGCGAGGGCAAACCCCCGGTGTACGTTGGGCTCGGATCCTCGATGTTGTTTTCGGGGAGTGCGCCACCATCGTGAACAGCGCCGCGTGAAGCGAGGTGGAGGTCCCATGATTCCTCGGCAGGGCGTCGGGAGCATGTCCGTCCTGTCCAACCAATCGAAAATATTTTGTCGACCCCGCGACTACCAAATGACAAGACGCGGAACGATGGCAATCGAAAAGCCTGCCTGGCGATGGCCTTCAAGTCATGCCAGAGCGGAGCGCGGGCTTCCAGCAACCCAACCGATGGGAACCCATGGCAAATGTTCTGGCAGGATCCCGACTTGATAACGGCGTCAAAACCCCTGCCGCCTGATTGCCTTCATCCACAACATTTGACAGTAGGCCCGCCGAATGGGCGTTCGCAGCATCCTCCCGCTTCCACTTTCGTGAAACCGGTTTTCCTCCTGTTACGTCGGCCGGAATCACGGCTCCGGCCGGCAAGGCACTCACATCACCAAGGCCCCTAAAAATTGCGCCGCTCGGTATTACAAATGTGCTCCGGGATGCTGTAAGCCCGCCGACTCCAGAAAACTTTTACGATTCCGGTTGCATACCTTGCTCAAGTAACAGAATGCTGTGCACCAAGCGAGTCTGGAAAGCCGACGTGGCGACGTACCACTTCCAGGGCTGCTTTACAATGGTGCCCCTCGGGCATAACTTCTAACTGGACGTTTTGCTTTAATATCTTGCCGTCATTGAACAGGGATCATGGATGCGACGACTAATATTTATTATCCTGGTTTTGTCGACCGTTGCCGATGCACGAGCTCACGGTGCCGTTTTCACGCTCATCAAAAAAGTCAGCACGGCCCAGCTTAACCATATCCTTGGCCCCCAGCGGGCCAACTTTCTTCCTGCGGGCAGCCGATCCAAAAATTACCAATGGCCCAAGGCCGTCGCCGCACGCTTTCCCGTCGCGATCTACCGCGTGCAATACCCGTCGGTGGTGCCCGAATGGCACAATAAGCCGACATCCGCCTCCGGCCTCATTGCGATCCCCATCATCCCCGGCACCCATATCTTTCCGGTGGTCTGCTATCAGCACGGTACGGTCTACGGCAAGTATGAAGTTCCATCGTACGCGTTTTCAAAAACCAATCCGTCCGGCTTTTCGCAATATTCCGGGGCGTATGAAACGAGGCTGATGGTCGCTCAATACGCCGGGCAGGGTTTTGTGGTAGAGGCCGCCGACTATTTCGGGATGGGAGATTCATCGTTGCCGGAGGCATACACCGTGAAAGGTGCCGAACAAGCCGCCTGTTTGGGTCTTTATCGTGCTGCCGCCGCATTTCTGGCCCGTAAAGATATCCGGCAATCCAAGCTGTTTCTCGCCGGTTGGTCGGCGGGCGGATTGGTCACGACCGCATTTTTGGCAAAACTCCAATCCGTCGGCATCAAGGTTACCGCCACATTTACCGCGTCCTCACCGAACGACCCATTTGCCGGGCTCAATTGCTGGCTTTATCACCCGCGAAAACATGAAGCAATCTGGGAAAATACCCTGCTGGGGCTGACGCTATTTTCCTATCAGCATTATGATTCCAAGCCCGGGCTGGCGGCATCGGTACTCAAGCCGAAATATTATCAAGCCTTCCGAAAAATTTATGACCGTGATTACCACAGCCAAGCCGGGCTCGCCCGCATATTCAATTCACTTATTAAGCCGCGCGTTCCCCTGCTGGCGTACCTTCGCAAACCGTACCAAAATCCGATGTATTTTGCAGACTCTACCTATGGCAAACTTTTAGCACGTTCGCAGACCATTCGCACCATGTTTCTCTCTCCGGTGAGAATGTATGAAGGCACCGACGATGAGGCCATCCCTGTGCCGCTGGGTAAACTCGCAGCCTGCTATCAGGCGGCCATGGGAAGCCGTTCGATTCATCTGGTGGAGGTGCCCGGCGGCAGCCACCGCGGTACATTTCTCACCGCCGTGGCGCAATCGCTCTCATGGTTCAAGCATTTCGAGTAAAGCCTTGGCTTGGGGTGCTCCCGTCCAAGCAGCCGCTTGCTTCTCGGTTTAATCGGGGAATTCTGCGAAAAATTTACGCTTACAACATGAAAAATCAGCTAAATCCAAAAAATATGCACAAAATTGCAGATTTTTTGCAATTTGGTCGAAATCGAGCTAAGATGATTTCTGAACGTGGCTGGCTGGTGCGAACGATCTAGAGCGGCCACCTTTAAGCTGAACATGTCCAAGGATGGGCGACACTGATTGACGAACGGGCGAATTATCCATGATCTATGAATTCACCATCGAAAACTTCCGGTCCTTCGGCGAGGCGCAGACCCTTTCACTTATCAAGGGTAAGGAACGAAAAAAAACCGAGAACCTCATCCCCGCCCTCCCCGGTTTTCCGCAGACGGTCCGGGTGGCCGCCATTTTCGGCCATAACGCCTCGGGCAAAAGCAATTTTCTGATGGCTGGCGAGGTATTCGTTAACATAATCCGGCACTCGGCAGCGGTCATATTCCCAGGCAATCTGATTCCGGGCATCGTGCCGCACCGCCTCTCCGAATCGTGGGAAGCTAAGCCAACCCGATTTGAGATCGTTTTACCATCCTCAAGTGAACGCGTCTTTCGGTACACTTTTTCGGCGTTGCCGCAACGAATCGCGGAGGAAAAACTTATCGAAGAACTGCCGTCCGATCGGCAGCGTCCAATTTTTACCAGGCAGACTGACGCCGCCAACCGTACGACCGTGGAATTTCACCATAAGACCGATTTCGAACCCATCGCATGTGATCAGATCAGAAAGTTCACGCGCGAAACTTCACTGGTATTGTCGAGCGGAGCCAACATCAACGTGCCGGTGCTGCGCGATATCTACGAGCTCATAACCGCCCGCTCGTTATTTCTACACTTTTCACCGCTGCAGACTGACCAAAGTACCCATCTCGCCCGCCTCATCAACGAGGATGTGCCGCTGACCCAACAACTTCAGGCTTTTTTGCGGGATGCAGATATTGGGATCGAAAACATCCGCATCCCCCAAGCCCCGCCGCCGTCCGACGAGCAGGTCGCGGCAATCGAGGAACAACTTCGACCGACCCATGGAGACAATGCCCGGCAGATCGCCCGCCAATTTGTTGAGGCAAACACGCGCAGGCCAGTCAGGTCATTACACAAATCGGCCCAGGGGCGCGATGTTGAGTTTGACTGGGGCGAGGAATCGTTCGGCACACAATTGTTTGCGGTGTTATTCTGTATTTTCGCCCGTGCTGCACAAAAAGGTCTGACGGTGATCGTTGACGAACTCGGCGCAAATATCCACCCGCTCCTCTTGCAACGCCTGATAACGTGGTTCCAGAATCCGAAGCACAACCACGCTGCCCAGCTTATATTCTCCACGCACTATTCTCAGCTTCTTGCTCCCCGTCTCCTGCGGAAAGATCAGATATGGTTTACGGAGAAAACACCCGCCGGTGAAACCCGGCTCTTTTGCCTCGCGGACTTCCGCGGAAAAAACGCCCCGCGCAGCACCGAGGCGTTTGAACGCAATTACCTCTCCGGGGCATATGGTGCAATCGCGGATTTTGGTCCATATCTTGCGGGCGTGCCGTACGATAGCAGTGGTGCTACATCCGACGACGCCGATACCTCCGCCGAGGAAACATCCAAGCCGTGAAAAGGATCAACAAACGTCAAAACTTCCGAGCCCCCGTGCTGATAGTTTGCGAGGGGTACTTGGAAGATTATTATTTTCGGCGCCTATACGGTCTCTATAAGCGACGTGGTGGGGCGGATGAATTCAAATTCACAATTATTTGCGCCGATGGAGGCAGCCCATTGAGGGTAGTGGAAATGGCTTCTGAGGAGGGACCGGGAAAATATCGCCAACGGTGGTGTGTGATCGACGTTGAGAATTCGGAATCGAAAATGCTTTTGAAGGCAATCGCGCTTGCCGATCGCCAGAAAATCAGTATTGCCCTCACAAACCCCTCCTTTGACGCCTGGGCTCTGGCGCACCTGCGTAGGCTGACCTCAAACGACGGCCCGGGAGCCCGAGAATTCAAGGACGCCCTCGCCTGCGAAATGCAGCGAGAATTCTCCAGGTCTGGTGGCATGGATTATGCCACCGATATTCTCGGCAACGAATGCTGCAATCTGGCACGGGCCGCGGACAATATTTCAACTTGCGATGACATATCAGTTGTCCGCCAGCAGATTCCATCCACAAATGTTCACCTTCTCACGGGCCTGCTGTTCCCACCTTAGCCATCTCCATCTTCGAGCATGGTACCTTATTAAAAGGTACCAACCGAGAAAAACTCCGGGACAACCATTTAAGGTCCGCCGCATTCGTCCTGAATCCTCTGCATGCTCCTTATAATCCTGCTTTGAAATTTCCGCTTGCGGCGATAGACTCCCCAAAAGGGAATTTACATCGTGAGCCCCCTGATAGGCTGGATTGGAAGGAACGTATGCACTTCCCGGTCACCTTTCACCTCTTCGGTTATGCGCTGCCGGCCCATTCCGTCGCGGAAGGGACGGCGTTTCTGGTCGGCATCATCTGGTATGTCATGAACCGCTTCCGCGGGCAAAGCTCTCCCATCGGCACGGAAAAGAATTTTTGGCTGATCGCATTTCTTTTTGTCGGGGCAATCATCGGCAGCCGCACCATGGCCTGGGCGCAAAGCCCCTGGCAGGCCGCAGTGCTGTTGCGCCAGCATCCTCTCTGGATGCTTATCCACGGAGGCCAAGAGATCGTGGGGGGGGCTCCTCGGAGGTTGGATAGGCGTGGAACTGGGGAAAAAATTACTTAATATCAATCACTCAACCGGTGATGCGATGGTTTTCCCGGTCATGTGCGGCATGGGCATCGGACGGATCGGTTGTTTCCTGACCGGGCTCAGGGACGGCACCTGCGGCCTGCCGACGCACCTTCCCTGGGGCGTCAACTTCGGTGATGGCGTGCCCCGCCAACCGGTGCAACTTTACGATATCCTGTTTTTAATAATATTCGGCGTCGTCCTCGCCCGTCTTCCCAAGCTGTCGCCTCCGGGTGCTCGATTTCGTCTGTTCATCGCCGGCTACGGATTCTATCGGCTCGCGATCGACTTCCTGAAACCGCGCCCGATCACCTGGTTCGGCCTTACCGCCGTGCAGTGGCTGGCATTCCTGCTTGCGGTTTACTGCAGCTACTGGCTTGTAAGCAGGCGCGTATTGATCCTTCGCGATGCGGCCCCGGTGCCGCAGGCGGCGGTCTGACATATGCCGGATCGTGATTATTTATTTCTTGACATCACCACCAGCATCTGTGGTATCTGCATGCGCAAGGTGGAGGCGAAAATCATTCAGCAGGACGGACGCGTCATCATGCGCAAATGGTGCCCGGAGCATAAATTCCAGAATGTGCTCATCTCGACCGATCCGGCGTTTTATCGACTGCAGCGGTCATTCATCAAACCGGGCCAGATGCCGCTGCAATTCAACACGCCGATTCGTTACGGCTGCCCCTATGATTGCGGGCTCTGTCCCGATCATGAGCAGCACAGTTGCCTCGCGCTGGTCGAGATCACCGATCATTGCAATCTGGAATGTCCCGTCTGCTACGCCGATTCGGGCCCCTCGCGACCGACGCATCGTTCACTGGAAGAAATCAACAGGATGCTCGATGCCGTAGTTCGCAACGAGGGACAACCCGATATTGTGCAGATCAGCGGGGGAGAGCCGACCATTCACCCCGAATTTTTCGCCGTTCTCGACGCCGCCCGCCAGCGCCCCATCAAGCACCTGATGGTCAATACCAACGGCCTGAGAATCGCCGGTGATGCGGATTTTGCCCGCCGGCTCAGGGACTACGCGCCTGGTTTTGAGATTTATCTGCAGTTTGATTCGCTCGATCCGCGCACGCTCAACATCCTGCGAGGCGCTAACCTCCACAAGTCCCGCCTTAAGGCCCTTGAAACGTTAAATAACCTCGACATCTCCACCACCCTGGTCGCCACCGTGGCTCGGGGCGTAAACGACGATCAGATAGGCTCCATGATTGATTTCGCTCTCAAACAACCCTGCGTCCGGGGCGTGACATTTCAGCCCGTGCAGTTTGCCGGCAGAACCCGGCTCGAAAACCCTGATCATAGTCGCCTGACGGTGTCGGAAGTACGGTCCGCCATAGCGGAGCAGTCCGGAACTTTCAGTCTCTCCGACATCATTCCCGTCCCCTGCCATCCGGATTGCATTCTGATGGCCTATGCGCTGAAGCTCGGCGATGCGATCACACCACTCACGGGCCTTGTCGATCCGCAGTTTTTGCTTCAAGGTGAAGGAAGCACCATCGCTTTTGAGCGCAACTCCGATCTGATCCGCGCCGTTTACAATACCTTTTCCACCAACCATTCTCCTGCTTCGGCCGGTGCGGCGCTGGGGCAGTTGCTCTGCTGTCTGCCGCAGATCAAGCTGGAGAGCACCTTGTCGTATCGCAATGTGTTTCGCATCATCGTGATGCAGTTTATGGATGCGTGGAATTTTGATATCCGGTCGGTAAAGCGAAGTTGCGTCCACATGGCACAACCGGACGGAACGTTAATTCCCTTTGACACGTTTAATCTGTTTTATCGCGATCACCGCCGTGCAAAATTGGAGGAACTCCGCCGTGCTACCGGGTACGAATTGCGCGTGGGGGGCTTGCCGCTGATATGACGGATGATTTCCAAAATTTTGATCCCGACGACGGGGATCCCAATCCGGATGATCCCCAGCGCAGTCCACTTCTCCGCGTCCTTTCTATTGTCCTGTCCATCGCCGGTGCCGTTGTCGTGATCTTTTTCGCCATGCTCCTTTTTCTCGTTGCGATGTGTGCGATCAATCCTCCGTACAGATAATTAATTCATGGCGAGCCACCGCCAACAAAAGTACAATAATGGCTTTGGCAGGGCTTACGGCTCCAAATCGGGGGAACGGCAACGTCATGAGGCTACATGGTCCCGCGTGCGGGGGTGATTTTCGCACCACTGACACAACGCAATCGCCTACGCGGATCAGGTGGAGATGAGCCGCAGGAGGTAGCCTTTGTCCCAGCCGGCGATGAAGCGGTTACTGCTGATGCCGTTCTTGATTGATTTGTCACGCTTAAGCAGATTCAACGCCAGTCGGCTCAGCCGCGAGTAGTTCTCCGCCGAATGGCCCTGCGCGTTTGCCGCCCCTCGCGAGATTTTGGTTCATGTCGTTTCGGGCTCTACCGCCGGTGCGTCATGCGCCAACACCACGCTCGATGCAAATTTCGGCGTCAATTCAATCCCCACAAGGATTGCCCACCTGCCAGCGTGGCCGCTCTCACAGAGCGTGTTGACGGGTGTACCGCGCCGGCCTCAAGCTGGGCGTGATAGCATACCTCGGCCATGGTGGCCTGCCCTTGGGCATTTGCATGGATACGATTGCGGATGAAGAGCTTCCAACGACCTGCCAAGGCGTGGAAAATATTGATGCATGTGAGACGCACGCAATGTGCGATGGACACGATGCGTTGAATCACGCGATGGGTGGGAATGGCCGGGCGTGGTCCTTTTACCGTGCCACCCTCCAGCGACGGGGAAAGGCAGATAAAAATACACCGATGGGCGGAGAGATTCTGAAAATGTCGCGCTAGTTCTGAATAGTCCCTCGTAAAGTCTTTTCGCACCTGCAGGCGATTGCACGGATTGGAATCGTTGTTACCCAGCATGATACTGACGATGTTGGGTTTGAATGCGGTAGCCCGCTTAAACTGCAAAATCCGTCAACTGCACAGTTGGCTAATATAACCTGCGCAGCTCTTTCGAAATTTGCTTGCATTTAGTGGCAGGGGAGGAGTAGCATAATGGTTTTGGGCCATTGTTTTGCCCTTGAACGGTTACCCTTAACCTAATGGAGTCATTGTTATGCGACGGAAACCCCTCGGCCACCCAACCATTAGAACAGGTCTGATCGCCTTAACTCTGATGCTCTCACTTTGGTATGCCGCGGGTACACCGAGCGTACTTGCCGTAAGTCTGCCTGCGTTTCAAAAGGCCAACCCCGCTCTGCACCCATTTATGGGTTGGAGCAGTTGGAGCGCCATTCGTCAAAAGGTGGATGCACACATTGTCAAAGCGCAAGCCCGCGTCATGGTCGCACGACTGAAAAAATTCGGCTACGACTATATAAATATTGACGCCGGTTGGAATATTGATGCCGGTGGACAGCAGGAATACGACCGTTACGGGCGACCCGTGCCGGATCCGAAAAAATTTCCCGGTGGCATGGCCCCGCTGGCAAAGTGGTTGCATAAACGCGGATTAAAACTGGGAATTTATCTGCGGCCGGGACTCCCCAATTCGGTGTATCAGGCCAACGATCCAATTTTTGGCACCCATTACACCGCGCGGCAAATTGTTTATAAACACTTAAAGGGTAACACGGGGATGACGAAAGGAACAAAGAGCTATATGCTTAATTTTGGTTGTCCCGGTGCCATGGCGTATCTGCAAAGCTGCGCTAATCTTTATGCGAGTTGGGGCGTTGACTACATCAAGCTCGATTACGTCGGTCCGAGCTATCGGAGAGGAAGGCGCTATCTTGGACCGGATTGCCGTTCAGAGGTGGCCCATTTTGCTCTGGCGTTGAGCCGCTGCGGGCGACCGATATGGCTGGAACTTTCCTACAATCTCAACTTTAAATATGCCGCGTTCTGGGCCAAATACGCCAATGGATGGCGCATCAACGGCGATATTGAAAGCTATAAGAAGGATTTAACCTGCTGGAAGAACGTCATGGCGCGTTTTAAATATAACGCCAAGTGGGTTCCTTATGCCGGTCCGGGCCACTGGAATGACTTTGACTCGCTTGACATCGGTAACGGGAAGCACGATGGTTTGACACCGGCTGAACGTCAAACCGTTATGATTTTCTGGTGTATCGAGTGCTCGCCGCTTTGCCTGGGGGCTGATTTGACGCATCTTACAAACGGTGACTTCAAAATCATTACTAACAGGGCCGCTATCGCCATTGACCAGGCCGGCCATCCTGCCACACCGCTTTCCCAGAAAACCCCACAGCAGGTGTGGGTCATTCACAATGCCGACGGGTCCTGCACGGTTGCAATGTTCAACCTCGCCAAGAGGCCCGAGCAGGTCAGCGTAGACTGGCGGCAACTGGCCATGGCCGGTCCTACGGCTACTGTCAAAGACCTCTGGGCAGAGAGAAATTTGGGTACGTTTTCCAAGAGATTCTCCGCAAAACTGCCAGCGCATGGTTCACGACTTTTGAGGATAACCCCAGCAAAATGAATCGAAACTGGTGCATTGTCAACGCCGGGCTTTAGCGTAGACGCGGTTTTCAGACCAATTTAAGCCCCAGAGCCTGGGCTCTTTCTGAGAAAACAGTAATTTGAGATAAAGTCGGATCATGGAGAACTGCAGCATTCCGTGGCCGTGCGCCGGCAGTTTTTCAAATCGCGTGCCAATCCGGCGTAGTTCTTGAGCCAGCCGACGCACTGCTCAATCACATGACGTTGGCGATACGCCCCGCGATCAAATCTCACGGATGGATCACGGCGTGCATGTTCGTTGTCCCGATGCGGTATCACCGGTTCTATCCCCTGCGCCCTGAGTCAATCACAAATTCGCGGCACACTGTAACCTTTGTCACCAACCAACTTCCGGGGCTTGCGCCGCCGACGATGTTGACCTGAGGCGATGTAGCGGCCCACCATGGACTCCAGCCGCGTTGATTCATGAACCTGTCCACCCGTTACTCGGAAAGTGAGCGGCACTCCCGTGCCGTCATTAACCAGATGGAACTTCGAGCCAAACCCTCCTCGGCGTCGGTCCAGAACGTGTTCGGGCGGTTCATCCGGGTGGTGGGCGAAACTTTTTTAGAAGCCCCGGCGGCGGCACGTCGAATGGCGGATTTGGCATTGGCCCGCACCTATCACCTGCCGGGTTACACCTGGTCGGGAGCCATGTTGAAATCGGCGCAGATCACTGCGGGGCGAATCACCGTGCATTTCATGTCCACTTTCGGCGGCCTGTTGATGAAAGGGAGCGATACCCCCGATGATTTTGAGATCGCCGGCAGCAGCGGCCGGTTCCAGCCCGCGCAAGCTCAGGTTCACGGCCGGACCGTAATCGTCTCATCTCCGGCGGTAAGAGATCCTGAAATGGTGCGGTTCCCATGGAGCGATATCGCTGTTCCCAACCTGTTTAACAAACGCGGATGGCCGGCGCTGGCGTTCCCATGGTCGGCAGAACCAAAACCATAAATATGCACCGGGTCATTGATTCGGGGTCTCCCGATTTCTTCTGCGGAGGTGCCGGCCACACCCATGGCAGCGCTTGTGACGCGGCGAAACCGCCGCTGGAAGCACGCCTGCTATTTCGTTCTCGATTCGGTGGCTTTGCCGCTGTGGAAAAGACCAGTAGGCGCATGCATCGGGCTTCGCATCACTCCAGCGAAAATAGCTGCACAAATCGATAACGGCTCTCGTCAAGAACTCCTGCCCCGTTCATTGCCAATCAAGTTCGATTCGGCCGGTACTCACCGTCAAATAGTCGCCGCGGGTCCACGCATGATCAGATTGGTACGTGGCATGGAGATTTGGTAGCGCCGCCCGTAACGACCCGGCCAGGAGAAGGCTCACCAGTGTCACAAGGCTGGAGGAGACGCGATTTACCTGGAGTCCCGGCATCCATTCACTGCGACAAGCTTGAAGAAGATCGGTATCGCCCTTTCCGAATTCAAGGATAGTAGCGCTTGGGCTTGATTTCGGGTAGCTTTTCTCCGGCTTCCACCATGCGGGCCATTAATCGCTCTCGGAGATGAGTCGTGAGCTGTATCATGGATCGATCTCCGACATAGTGCACCAGAGAAGGGGGATCGTGTCGCCCTGCTAAATTGATAATCTGCGCCGGATCAGCGCGGTTGTCGTAAAGCTGGTAATCCTCGTAGTGCATACTCCCCGGATGCATGTACGGACGACCTTCGGGTGCCAGGGCGACGTAGGTAAATTCCGGCGTTCGCAGTGCCCTGGCGATCTCCGACTCGCTGACCTGTATGAATACCTCATTGCGCCAGGAATGCCGCGCTTCGGCGTCATGCAGCAGCGGCATGAAGCTTTTTCCCTGCATGCACGCAGGGACAGGCAGTCCGACGCAATCCAGAAGCGATGGTGTCACGTCGATCATGCTCACGAGTTCGGGAATAACCCGGCTGTTATTAAATCCGGGCCCTTGGATCACCAGGGGTACGTGGACGGAACTTTCATGCGGGCTGCGCTTATATTCTGAATTGCGCGTCCGGAAATGGCACCCATGATCGCTCATGAAAATGACAATGGTATTTTCCTCGAGATTCTGTTCCTTGAGCGTCTTGAGCAGTCGGCCTACCGATTGGTCAATTGCGCTGATGTCACCATAATAATTGGCCGCCTGATAGGGCCAATCACCCGGGAATGCCCGTAGATCAGGCGGGATGTACGGGTTGCGAAATTTCTCCCCATACCCCTTGGGAGGACTGAATCCGTTGACAAAGTTGTTCTGGTGCGGCTCAAGTTGTGAGACCACAAGACAGAACGGTTTGTCGTGCTTTTTCCGAAGAAACTTCTCCGCAAGATCGGTCAGGTAATCGACGCGATAAATATCCTTGAACTCCATGGGATGACCATCCCCATCCCAGATCGTGCCGTGGTAGGGATGCGTGGTCAACTCATAGACGTTGGCCGCCTGCCACAGATCGAGAAACCCCCCACGGTATTCCGGCTTGACATAGCCGATGGCCTGTTTCCACGTTTCGTTCTCCAACCATGGTGCAAGGTGCCATTTACCAATGTAATTGGTGCTGTATCCCGCTGCACGCAACTGCGTCGCGAGCGTAACAGCGTCGGGCTTAATCCCCACTCGCGGATGCTGACTCCACAGAAGTTTCCATACGCCGTTGGTGGTGGCATATTGACCGGTCCACAGGCACGCACGGGAGGGTGAACATAAAGGCTGATTGGTGATGAAGTTCTGAAACACCGTGCCACGGCGGTACATCGCATCGATGTTCGGAGTGCAGGCCATGGGATTCAGACCCGCCGCGCCAACAAAATCCCAGCGGTACTGATCGGAATGAATAATAAGGATGTTCGGACGCTCGGGCGATTTCTCCTTCGCCTGACCTCTGGCCTGTTCATAAGAGACGGGAACGGCGGACGCCAAAGGCACCGTCGCGGCGGTTGCCATCGACCGGCGCAGAAAATCCCGCCGCGTTGACCGTGGCGCCGGGTTACCCGCAGTCGATGGTTGTTCACCGGCCGTCTTTGTGCTGGTCACTTTTGTCATGTTGATATCTCCTTTCTGCACCGACTACGCGACACCCCCTTGGTTCAAAGGTAATCCGCACGGTGGAATGAACAACAATCCCGATCATATCAGGGTTGCAGAAAAGATGTAAAGTGATGCTCAGGCCGATGTCCAAGTTTTAATATGCGTGAAACCTTGCATGATCGCGGGCTGTATTCGATTCTGCCTCAAATAGCCGGCTCCGACGCCGGGAGTGAAGGTGTTGATGAGTATCGTGGTGGTATGCCCATCGGAAAATACTACATTGGCAATGTTGCCCGGCCCGCAGTTCTTGCATCAGCCGTGTGGCGGGCTGGGACGGCCACGGTGGCAGGGGAAGGGTGTTTGTAACATTTCGCCCTTCGACCTCACGCGATGCCTGCCGAGATTTGCCATCGGAGGATCTGGCCGCGTTTATGACACTCTCTACAGCGGCGACAGCGACGTTATTCAATTTTTCGAGGTTTTCTTGCAATCTGCCGCCGTCGCCGATGTTGTCGGCTCAGGCTTCTGCCCAATCCGCAGCCATCCCCCCGACCGACGGTGAATTGGTCACGGCCCGGTAATCCCGCCTGAGGGGTTACCGTTTCGCCGCCGGGGATATCAGCGTGGTTTTATAGCCGACGCCGGTGATCCGGTGGATCAGGTTTTGGGGATTAAATTCGCCGTCCGCTTTGACCACCGCCGTCCTTTTGGCAAACGACACCTTCGCTGATTTCACGCCGCGCAGCGCTGCGATGGAACCCTGCAGGCCATTGGCACACTCCTGACAGTCCATGCCTGAAATATGAAATGCATAAATGTGCAGCACGTTCAAATTTGTCGTCGCGGTGTGTGATCCATTGGTCCCGGTGGGGCGGTTGGAAGGGCCGGCGCCTGAAGCCGTCACCAGTTTTGCATGATCGCCGGAGCTGGAACTACCGCCAAAAGCTTTCTGCAGCGGAGCGCTGTAATAGGGAAATGTGGCAAACGCAACCACCAGCACAGCCGATACCCACAACATCACGCGGTTGAAACGTGCCAATGCGCTGGGGGCACAGGCCTCACCCGGTGCGCACGCCGCTCTGCGTCGGTAGCTGAAATAAAAGCCCAGCCCCAGCGCGATCCCCGCAACCGCCACAAAAACCCACCGTGCGCCAATAATCAATTTCGCAAGCCCCGCCGCCGAAAGGCCAAGCCCCAGCAGGGCGAGCGGCAACCAGCAGCAGGCGGAAGCCAGGATGGAGGCCACAATGGCCACCACACCCGCCGACCAGGTTTTCGGCGTGCTCGGATTCGGATTGGGTCCCGCCGATGGGCCCTGCGGCGTGCAGCAGCTCTCGCCGCCGGTGCGATCAGATGGATTCTGCATGTTCATCATGCACCTCGATTCTTAATAAAAAATTCACTCAGTTGGCGCAGCAGCTCAGTTGCGCCACATCCTTCTCAAACGTAATTGCCGCCAGCTTGATTCCTTCGCCCAGTGTCAGATAGGGATGGAAGCTTTCGCGAATCTGCCGCACGGTAATACCAAATTTGATCGCCAGGGCCAATTCCATCAATAATTCCGCACCTTCCGGAGCCAGAATCCGGGCACCCAGCAGCAGATCTGTCTGCTTATCACGGATCAGTTTGATCAGACCGCGGGTATCACGGGCCGCAGCCGCTCGCGGCACATGGTCAAGAGATAAGCTGGCCACTTCGGCATCGTACCCCGCTGCCGTCGCCTGCCGCTCATCCATGCCCACGCCGCAGAATTGTGGATCAGTGAAAATCACCCACGGCAGGGCGGTGTAATCGGTTTTGCGCCTAGCGCCGGTGAGGGCATTTTCCGCCGCCAGCGCCCCCTCGTATGCCGCCGTATACACGAACATGTTCCCGCCGATCACATCCCCCGCCGCCCAGATGCCAGCCTGCGAGGTTTCCAGCGTCGGGCTTACCTTGATAAACCCGTATTCATCAAGCTGTACGCCCGCGGCTGCCAAACCAAAATCGCCCGTATTGGGCCTGCGGCCAGTCGCTACCAATATCTGTGCTGCGGTGATGGTGCGTCTTTCCCCATGAATGACCGCCTTCACCGTCACGCCCGCATCGCTGCGGTCAACGCGTTCAATCTTCACACCCGTATGAATCTCCATTCCCTCGGCCTTGAGATAACCCGCAAGGGCATCCGTGATATCCTCGGTTTCGGTCGGTAGGATATGATCTGAGCGCTGGAGCACCGTCACCCGACTGCCGAATCGTGCAAACATCTGAGCACATTCCAGGGCGATGTATCGCCCGCCCAGAACAATTAATGATTCCGGAAGGGTTTCAAGCTCAAAGGCTGATTCATTGGTCAGATACCCCGCGTCCACAAGGCCCGGTACCGGCGGAATCGCCGGGGTGGCGCCGGTGGCGATGATCAGATGCTCCGCCGAAAGATGGCGATTTCCAGCCTGCACGCTGCCTGCACCAAGGAGTTGAGCGCGTCCGTGAATCAGTTCAACCTGTGGCAGGTCGCGGATCACATTAACATATTTGGCTTGCCGCATTTCCGCCACCAGTTGCCGCTTTTCCTGAATAACGGTGGAAAAATCCGCCAACGATCCACCCGTCTTTATTCCCGCAAACGGATTGCTTTTGGCGCGGTGCAACGATTCCGCCGCCCGAATCAGCGTTTTGGATGGAACGCACCCGACGTTGACGCACGTGCCACCGGTCGGCAGGCCCGAATTGATGATGGTGACCCTCTCGGCCCCCAATTCCACCGCCCGCGTAGCGGCGGCAAATGCCGCCGAACCACCACCGATGATGATGAGCTTTCCGGCGGCGTCTTGGGATTTCGTGATCTCACAGCATGACGTCATAAAAAAACATTTCTCCGCGGAGTCCGCGGTGTACGAGTATGGAAAATCAACTCCAGCCCACAGGAACCGCGCAGGCGTCATGGACGAAGCGCCTGCACGGTCCCGGCGGACCGACTCTTTTTATTGGCAGCAGCCTGGCGCGGTGCAGTGCGGACCCTTGCATCCCGGCGGCTGGCTCTTGGGGTCTTTTGGATTGCATTTCGGATTTTTGCATTTCGAGGCCGTCGAGATTGTCGATGTCACCCGTCCGGAACCCCCAAGGATCGCGCCTGCCGCCACCGGCGACATAGCCAATCCCGAAAATCCCAACCCTGCGATCAGCATCGCACCCGCAACATTCAATAGCGCGCTTTTCATAAAAAGCTCCTTAATTTCGCCGGCCAGATGAAAGCAGCGCCCGCAGTCGGTGGGCCGAAAGCCCGCTGCGAACTTCACACTTGAATCCTACACCTTGCACCATAGTGTAAGGTCAAGCGAAAAATGTGAATTTTCATTTTTTTGGGCTGATCTGTGTTTTTAACTGTTGAAAAAAACAGGTAGTTATGGACAACTTAAAAATGTGCCCTGCCGATGCTGCCCAGCCTCTGCCAACTCCCCGGGCATCACGCCGTCAACCCTTCGCTGCGGTTTGCAATTGTTCCACCACTGCACAGCGCCCCGGCTTGCCGTCGCGACAGAGTCGTAAATCGCCCGTTAGAATTTTTTCCAGTCGCTTGAGTTCCTGTATCTGCGACCGAACTGCCTCAAGCCGCTGCTCAATCAGATTGCCGATCTCGCGGCACTGAGCAGTCGATTTTAAGCCATTGGCCACCTGAAGCATGCTTTGAATATCACTGATCGAAAAGCCGCCCGCGTGGGCAAGGCGGATGAATCGCAGGCGTTCAAGCGAATGTCGGTCGTAATAGCGGTAGTTGCTCCCCGTCCGCCCGGCCGGAGGCAGCAGGCCGATGCGTTCGTAATACCGCACCGTCGTCACGGGCACGCCCGCCGCCTTGGCCAACTGTCCGATGTTGTAACGCCCTGCACCATTCATCATATGACATGATAGGTCGGGTTCGTCGGGGGAGAAAGCTGCATGTGAATGATGGGCATCCAGTAAAAACGTGGGCGCAGGAACAGTCATCAGTCCGGCTCAGATTCCACGGTCTTGCGCGGTTGGCCGTCACTGGCATCGGGTAGGGGACCTGTTGGTGGTTTGGGCAACCGACCGTCGGTACGACCCGCCCGAATTTTGGATCGGCTTAATATCGCCATCAACGCCACAAATGGAAGCAGCGGAACTCCAATCGACACATAGGCCCAGACAGGATGGTGGGCCGCGAGGCACACATAGGCCATGATGGCACCGGCAAGCATCACAACCGGCCAGAAAAAAGTAATGCCCAAGACTGCCCACGGCAGCAGACGCCGGGTGGAACCGGGTGCATCAAACATCATGATCGCGGCAAGCAGGCACGGGACGATCAGCACCGAGCACCCGGCCAGCAGAACGGTAAGCAACATCAGGATGACGCGATTGGCGGTCGGATGGGTGAACCAGATGAACAGACTCGTCAGCAAGACGCACCTCAACCGCACGGCAGAAATCGCATCTCGCTGCCGCTCCGCAGATCATACCGCCGGCGCGGTGAGTCGTCCCTGCGATGGGCATCGACGGTTGACTGACATATGGGACATGCCAGCAATTTTTATTCGTCAAGGTTCCGGCGACGGGGCGACGATAAATCCAAGCAGAGAAATGCAACTCCCGGCTTTCAGTCGGCCCAAGTTAAGGAATTTAGAGATGGCGATAAAAGTGATGGACGAGCGGGAAATATTGCGCCCGGAACTTGCGACGAAAAGCAGACCGGCCGGAACACCGAGATCAACCCGGCGCGTTCGCTGTGTAGCTCTGAGCGATCGTTCAACATCAGGAGTTAAGGTTGACGATCATATTCAAAGGGCACCGACATCGGTTGATGCGATCGAAACTCTGGCAACGCTCTGTTCTTTGAGGGATAGCCGACGAATGAAAAAAGGAAGCTGGACGTACTCAGGCACGGGGTTGGGTTTATGTCTAGGCCTCGGAGTTGCGGTTATCGCATCGGCTGCCATTTTTGTCGGTGCGCCCCTTTTGCACTCAAGTTTCGGATTTGACAGATCGCTGCATCCATCGTCAGTCGTGTCACACTCCACTTTTGCGGTGAAAACTCTCCCGGCACAAGTTGTTGCGGCCGGTCACTCCAGTGCTGCGTCGCCGGTCGTAAAACATCCAGAGACGACAAGCCGTCCCCTGCAAATGTCGACGAGCACCATGGGTTGCGCCCAAGCATCTGCGGTTAAGTCCGCAACGGTTATTATCGGTAATCACACCACTGAGAATATTCCCGGATCACAACCCACGAATGTCAGTAAAGCCGTCGGTCAAACGCTTGGTGAAACCTCGACCACTAAAAGCAAATCATCCGGGTTTGATGTCAATAATCCACCCGGAGCGCTTTTTTCGCATGTAACCGACCGTTAAATCTTCACCGCTTTCTCCCATTTCGAAGTTGGTCTGTTGGGGGCTTTGTCGCGAGCAGGTTCAATCATAGAGCACGCCGCGGTGCGTAGGAGACGGCAAGACGATCGCCGACAATCATGTCGAGTTGGCAAGCACACAGCGGCAATATCATAAAACGTGGCGGTCGGCTTCAGGAACATATTTACATCAGAGTTCTTGCGGCATTACATGCCCATGCCAATCAAGTGCGAATGCGAAACGCCGACGGGTTCGGCAACCTTTGTGACGGCGCATGTTCAACGCGGGCCATCGCCCCGGCTACCCGGCCAAAGCTTCCTTCTGCAATCGATGCAGGCGACGAATCCCGGTGGACGCCAATGCCAGCATCGCATCCAATTCCGATCGCGAAAAAGTGTTTTCCTCACCGGTTGCCTGAAGTTCAATAAACCGCCCGTTGGAAAGCATTGCGACGTTCATATCCACATCGGCAACGGAATCTTCACTGTAATCAAGGTCCAGCATCGGCACCCCCCGCACAATACCGACGCTTACCGCACCCGCCTGACCGATGATCGGATCACGGACGAGTAACCCGCTTTTCATGGCGGCGGAGGCGGCATCGCGTAGTGCCACGTAAGCTCCGGTGATGGCGGCGGTACGGGTCCCACCGTCCGCTTGGAGCACATCGCAATCCACAAAAATCGTATTCTCTCCCACCCGATCCAATGCCACCACCGCACGAAGTACCCGTCCGATCAGCCGCTGAATTTCGACGCTACGCCCGTCTGGCTTGGCGCCGTCACGACGCTTGCGCCCGACGGTCGATGACGGCAACATTGCGTATTCAGCCGTAAGCCAGCCAACTCCTTTGCCCTTAAGCCAATCGGGCACCCCTTTTTCAATCATCGCGGTGCACAGAACTTTCGTTCGGCCAAACGTCGCAATCACCGAGCCGCCGGCATGGTGCGTGAAATGACGATGAAAAGATACGGGGCGCAACTGATTCGGTCGGCGGTTTTCAGGGCGTGCCGTTTTTCCTGTTTTCGCATGTGAGTTTGACATATATTTTCCATCCTACAGCAATATACGATTGATTTCCGGCGATCATCCGTGGCAATCACGCCCCGGTAAGCAGATTGGCCAGAAGCGCCTTTTGAAAATGCAGGCGATTGTGCGCCTCTTCAAACACCCGGCTTTGCGGGCCGTCGATAACCTCATCGGTAATCTCCACTCCACGATAGGCCGGAAGGCAGTGCAGAACGATGGCATGCTTGGGCGCCCTGGAAAGCAATTCAGTATTAATCTGATACGGTCTGAACACCGGCAGTCGCTGCGCCTTTTCAGCTTCCTGTCCCATGCTCACCCAGGTATCCGTGTAGATGGCATCGGCTTTCGCCACGGCCACTCGGGGGTCATCCGTCACAAGACATTCAATTGGAAACGCCGCCTGCACGGCACGAAAATCAGCTTCCGGCAACCGATAGGCGGGCGGCGTGGCGATGGCAAATCGCATTTTGAAGACCGCGCACGCCTCAAGCAGCGATCGGGCAACATTGTTCCCGTCGCCGATATACGCCAGAGTGCGTCCTTCCAATGAGCCGAATGCCTCCTGAATGGTAAGCAGGTCGGCCATGGCCTGACAGGGATGACTGTGATCCGAGAGGCCGTTGATGATGGGAATCGCGGCATGAAGGGCCAGATCGATGATGGTCTGATGCGAAAATGTGCGGGCCATGATTGCGTCGCACATGCCCGAAAGAACACGGGCGACATCCGGCACCGATTCCCGGGAACCCAACCCGATTTCATTGGGTGAAATATAAATGGCACTGCCGCCCAGTTGAGTCATGGCGACATCGAAACTCACGCGGGTTCGCAGCGATGGCTTTTCGAAAATCATCGCGAGGGTTTTGCCGGCGGCCGTCGATTCCCGCTGATGCGCCAAATGCGCCGCCTTGAGACGCTGGGCGAGCGAAAGCAGATGCTTCAGGCGGCCCGCGTCCGTGGAAAGAATATCGATGAAGTGAGCTGGCTGGCCCGTGTTTCGCATGTTAACCTTGTCATCAGGCATTCTTATTTATCCTCGGATGATTTCAGTGCCGACGCCCCGGTCGGAGTAAATTTCCAATAGCAGCGAATGGGGAAACCGCCCGTCGATGATGTGTGTCTTCTGCACACCCGCCTCCAGCGCAATGAGGCATGATTCCACCTTGGGGAGCATACCTTCCGAGATCTCACCTGCCGCGATGAGTCGCTCAATATCCGCGCGGGTGACACTTCGGAGCAGTGACTGCGGGTCATTCTTTCGAGCCCGGATGCCGTGCGTATCCGACACGAGCACCAGTTTCTCGGCCTTGCAGGCGGCGGCCACAAACCCAGCCGCTGTATCGGCGTTGACATTGAGTTTACCCCCGGCGCCGTCGAGCGCAATGGGGGCGATGACGGGAATAACGTCGGCCCGTGTCAAAGCAGAAATCAGCGTGCTGTTGACGCGTTTCACCTCTCCCACCCGGCCGACATCAATCTTGCGGTTATCCGGGGCCGAGAGGAACAGTTTTTCGCCGAAAAGCACGGCGCTGCCGAGGGAGTGCAGCGGCATGGCCCGCCCACCGAGAGCTTCGATCGTCTCCACAATAAAGGAATTCACCTGATGCACGAGGACGTGTTCGGCAATCGCGAGGGTATTCTCGTCGGTGTAACGGCGTCCCATCACAAACTGAGCCTGAATCCCCGCCTCCGACATCGCCTGCGTAATGGCCTTGCCGCCACCATGGACCACCACCGGTCGCATGCCGACGGCGTGCATGAAGACCACGTCCGTGAGAACCTTCCGAAACTCATCCTGGCTGTCCATGAATGAACCGCCGAGTTTGACGACGACAACTTTTTCGTTGAAACGCTGAATGTAGCCGAGAGCTTCGATTAAAGCTCCAGCCTTTTCAAGCACACCGGGTTCGACAGGAATATCCAAATTACCTTCCCATTGATATCATCCAAACCGAGCGGTAAAGAATACGGATGTGTGCTCCGCATTTCAAATGCCGAGGGCCGCCCGGGATTCAACCGCCCATCGGAGCGCGCGGATATCGTTGCTCGACGTGCGGGCCATTGGAGGATGTCTTGACCCCCGAAACGGGATTTGTCTGTATCACCCATCCGTCGCCGGAACTTGCCGACCGGGGCATCGACTGTATTTTGGCGGGGCCCGAGAGAGGCGGTATGGCCCGGCGGTTGGAGATACGCGCTCGGCGATCGGGTTTTGATGCCCTTTGCCGACAGTACAACATCTCCGCCACCAATCAGGTGGTGTGCCTGCAGAATGATCAGGTGGCGGCCGCCGGTCTCTGGGTCCCCAATCCGGGTAAATCGGCGATTTGCTATTTGCCGCCAAGCCGCTATCTGCAGGGTCGAGAAGCCCAGACGGCCGCATGTCTGAAGGCTGCCGCCGGTGAGGCTGCGGCCGCCGGTATGAAAATGATTCAGGGTATTTTTGACCCTGAAGAAAAAATTCTGCCGGGCATTTATCAGTCGGCGGGGTATCAGCTGCTGGCTGTTTTACAGTTCATGGAACATACCGCACGCTGGACACTTCCCGAGATTCAGCTTCCCGACGATTATGATCTGGAGACGTATCGCCCCGACACGCACGAACTCTTCAAGCAGGCCATCGGTGCAAGTTATGAGCAGACGCTCGATTGTCCCGCAATGTCCGGACTTCGCAGTTTGGACGAAGTGATCGTCGGACATCAACACGCCGGCACATTTGATCCCGCACTCTGGTTTGTTCTGGTTCATCAAGACCGTGGTGTCGGTGTGTTAATCCTCACGTATCATGCATCGATGAACTCACTCGACGTAACCTATCTGGGTATCGGCCACGCCCATCGTGGGCGTCATCTCGGTTTATTTTTTATGACTCAAACCCGCAAAATCATGCGATGGACTGGCGCCCGCGCCAGCACGCTGGCCGTTGACGAACGCAACACTCCCGCGGTCGGTTTATATCGTAAAGTGGGTTATCGCCCCACACAGCGTCGTGAGGTTTATTTTTTACCGCTTGGCGTAAAAAGCCGATAAAACCATGATGGATAAACGCGATTTCAAACCTGCTGCCGAAATGGCAGTGAATCCACAATCTATACCCAGCGGCGTGTAATAAACGTTGGAAATTTTTGGCGATGATCTCTAAGCGCATAAAAATACTTGATCTGTGATCATGTGAATAACGCGGAGATTAAATCTCACTGGCGTGACGTTTACCGAACCTTAATACTACATCCCGCTCGAGCAGCTAACCGGCTTGGTGGAGACCATCTGGGAAGCAAACCTTGCGGCGGTCGGACGGATCCGGCCGTCGCTTTATGAATGTCAAACAGGGTGATCCCGCAGACGAGCCGCGCAAGTTTTTCGGTGGCTCATCAATCGGATCGGGTGTGCCGGCCCGGCGCTCTTTTGTTTCGTGGAGTTTTTCGGCCGCCGCAAGTGGCCAACATACGGGGCCAAAGACCCCGGTAGAATCGGGCATCGTATTGGCAATGGACTGCCGCTTCCTTCTGGAAGATTGAACCTGGACGGTTCAGCGTTTCGCATGCGTAACCGCAACGTGACGTGTCATCTGGAAAGGAGTCCTTTGTGCAGGCGATTATTGAATCCCCCCCGACAGCGTCTGAGAATCATTCCGCTCACCTTGTACATCATGCAGATGCCATATCGGAAATCAAAACCGCACTATCAGAGAGAATCGGTGAAATTCGCTTTGTGCAGTGGTTCGGTCCGCAGACGCGCTTTGAAATGGCCAATAGCACCCTCACCGTGCTCGCGCCCAGTGCGTTCGTCGCCCAATGGATACGAGGGCATTTTACCGACGATCTGCGCCGGACGGCACTTACGATCGCGGGCATCACACAGGTGGAGATTCGTGCTGCTGGACAGGATATCCCCCCGACCGGCAGGGCCGCGGCATCCGTCACCCGCGCGGCGCCCCTGCATCGGGAGTCGCCTGCGGCCGCGCGTCCGTCGAGTCCCATGCGCTTGAATCCGCAATTCACCCTTGGCCGCTTTATCAGCGGAGTCGGCAATCGAATGGCCCTGCATGCCGCCAAAATGCTTGTCGCATCGCCGGAAAAAATTCATGGGCCGCTGTTCATCTACGGCAATTGCGGTTTGGGTAAGACCCACCTGCTTCAGGGTATCTGCCGCGTCTGGGCGCAGTCGTTTCCGCAGCGGACGTGGCGGTACGTGACGGCGGAGCAGTTCACCAATGAATTTATGGAAAATATTAAAAAAGGAACTATGGGGCTTTTCCGCCGACGGATGCGCCGCACCGATCTACTGGTGGTCGACGATGCCCATTTCTTCAGTCGAAAAGCCTCTACGCAGCAGGAATTTCTGCATACGTTCAATGAGATCATCGCTGCCGGCGGGAAAATCGTTCTCGCGGCGGACTGTGCTCCCCAGGATGTAACGGATATCTCCGAGGCGCTGGCATCGCGGTTGATGAGCGGCATGGTGGTTCGCATCGATCTACCCGATGCACAGACCAAGGCGGCAATACTTCGGCAGGCCGCCGAAAGTCGTGGCTGGACGATCAGCGAGGTGGTGATTAACCGTCTTGCGCGTGAGCCGGTAGCCAATGTGCGTGAATTGGAGGGGCGATTGACTCAGACGCTTATGCGTCAGACCGTGGGCAGTGCCTCCGCTGGATTAACCCCGCCGCCGAGTGTCGATTCAAATCGCTATCAACTTCCACCAGAGGTCTCGGTAGACATGATCCTGCAGGCAACAGCCGAATATCTGGGGCAGGAACTCGCCAAGCTTACGGGCGGGTGTCGCACTGCCGAATGTGCCCGCGCCCGCGGCATCGCCATGTATTTACTGCGGGAGCTCGCCCACAGAAGTTACCCGGAAATCGGTCGGATCGTCGGCGTGAAAAGTCATTCTGCGGTCATCAGCGCCTGTCAACGCGTATCCCACCAGATCGAGGTCAGCCACGTTCTGATGTGGCGGGTGGGGGGGGCTCTGCGAAGTGCCAGCGTAGCCCAGGTGGCAGCCGATATCACGGCCCGCGTTCGCCAGTTGCCGCGAACCGGCACCCGGATGGGCGTTGCCGCAGTCGCCACCGACCCGATGTCTAATCGCAGCCGAGATGATACTCAATGACGTGTCGATACGGCTCGGACGGTCGCACGATGGTTGATGGAAAATGGGCATGGTGCACCGAATCGGGAAAGTGCTGTGTCTCCAGGCACAGGCCGCCATGTTTCAGGTATCGTCCTCCGATGCCGCTGACACTGCCGTCAAGAAAATTACCGGTGTAAAGCTGCATGCCCGGCTGCGTGGTGCAGACACGCAGCGTCCGATGACTTTTCGGATCACGCAGAAATGCGGCGAGGCGGACACCGCGCGGGTCCGCCTCACTGGTTAATACATAATTATGATCATATCCCGGCGAAACAGCAGCGATGTCCCGCCCGACCGCCCGGCTCGTAAGAAAATCCAGCGGCGTACCGGCAACGGAACGTATTTCACCGGTGGGAATCAGTGTGGCATCCGTGGGCGTGTAAAAATCGGCGCCAATCATAAGTTCATGTCCAAGAATATCCGTCGAACCGGCGCCGCTCAGGTTGAAATAGGTGTGATTGGTGAGGTTGATGGGGGTCGGGGCATCTACAGCGGCGAGCATCTCCAGAAGGATAACACCCTGTTCGTCAAGCGTGTAAATGGCACTGAATTCCGCCGATGCCGGAAATCCTCCTTCGCCGATAGGACTACGGTATGAGAATTCAACTCCCATCCGCCCATCCACCTCAATCGGCTTGGCCTGCCACAGTTTCAAGCCGAGGCCTGCACTGCCGCCATGTAGACAATGGGGGCCGTTGTTGGCTTCCAGTCGATAGGTTTTTCCGGAAAGTTTGAATTGGGCGTGCGCAATACGATTGGCGACACGTCCAACCATGCAGCCAAAATGCGGATGGGGCGCAATGTAATCTGCCAGCGAAGAGAACCCGAGAACGATATTGGCTCTGCGGCCCGCCCGGTCAGGAGCGATGAGTTCTGTAATCGTTGCACCCAACGCGCAGAGTTTCATCTCCACTCCCGCCTGATTGGAAATGCTATAAAGCTGAACCGGTGTTCCGTCCGGCATGCTGCCAAAAAGTTCATGGGACAATTTCACATCTGTCTCCTGTCGATACTCGCCTGTGGCACCCGGATTCGGTCGCTTGGTCGATGCCCAAAACAGCTTTTCAACTCCGAGGGCTTTTTCGTCCCTGAGTCCCGCTGCCGGTTACAATCCTAACGCGACGGATGGCTCACGTCATCCGGCAGTGCGTCACCGCTACACATGGAGCTTATTCCACGCGGCGCTGCGCCGCTCATCCGCTCTCATGATGAGATGTAAGACCACAATTTATAAATCGTTGTGAATACGCGACCGTACGCCACCACTAACTTTATGCTGCTTTTGGGGTCAGACAGGTCTTGCGCAGGCGTGCGGTCGTCTGGTTCATTGGGCCTCGCCATGTGGCAAAAATTATGGGGCGGGCAGCGATGGCATAATATTCGCTAAAAGCGAAAAAAAAGTTCTATTTTGGTTGCCTCGCACCGAATGACGCCCGCTTGAGTTAAAATAGATGCTGCGATTTATGGATGGTATTGGTCGGGATGGAAAACTATGACGCAGACGTACCGACGCCCCTTGGAGGCGCTTCAGACACCGGCCACGCTGCCGCATCGGAAAACTCGAATTACGGCCAAGGGAAAGTTCTTTTATCTCGGTGACCAGCGCTTTACCATTCGCGGGGTTACCTACGGCCCATTTGCGCCGGAGCCGGGTGGTTGCGAATATCACTCGCCCGAAAAAGTAGATGCCGATTTCGCCATGATGCGAGAGCACGGCATAAATACCGTGCGGCTTTACACCGTTCCGCCGGTTTGGCTTCTCGACATTGCTGCATCGCACGACCTCCATGTTCTCGTAGGCCTGCCTTGGGCACAGCATACCGGGTTTCTCGATTCCCGAGCCACGCGTAAACAGATCATTGACGATGCCGTGAAGCAGGCACGATCATGTGCCGGTCATCCGGCGTTGCTCGGTTTTACCATCGGCAATGAAATTCCTGCGTCCACCGTGCGATGGTACGGATACCGACGTATTGAAAAATTTCTTCGGCAGATGTTCCATGCCGTCAAACGCGTTGACCCCGAGGCATTGGTCACTTACGTCAATTATCCGACAACCGAATATCTGTATCTTCCGTTTCTCGATTTTCTCGCGATGAATGTGTATCTGGAATCGGAAGTGAAATTGTCGCGCTATTTGAGCCGACTCCATACCATCGCCGGTGACAAGCCGCTGCTTCTGGCTGAACTCGGTGTCGACAGCCGATCGAAGGGGGAACACACTCAGGCACACATGCTGGGTTGGCAGATTCGTACAACCCTGCGGGCCGGGTGCGCGGGGGCATTTGTATTTTCATGGACCGACGAGTGGCATCGTGGTGGCGTTGACATTCATGACTGGCACTTCGGTCTCACCACCCGTCGTCGGGAGCCTAAACCGGCGCTCGCATCCGTCGCCGACGCCTTTGCGGCCGGGCTTTCCGGTTCCGGCGCCCGGTGGCCCAAAGTTTCAGTGGTTATCTGCAGCTATAACGGGTCGCGGACCATCCGCTTCTGTCTCGACGGGGTCATGAAACTTGACTATCCCGATTACGAGGTCATTGTGGTCGATGACGGTTCAACGGATTCGCTCGCGGCGATGGCCGCCGATTACCCCGTCCGCATCATTCGGTCTCAAAATCTGGGCTTGAGCAACGCCCGCAATGTCGGGCTTCACGCTGCTACTGGAAAAGTAATAGCGTATCTGGATGATGACGCCTCACCGGAGCCCGACTGGCTCACCTTCCTCGTCGATACGCTCCAGCGAGGCGGTTATGTCGGTGTGGGGGGGCCCAATATCCCACCGGTCGGCGATGGTGATGCGGCCGCCGCGGTTGCGCGTTCACCCGGCGGTCCCATCCATGTGCTGCTCAGCGATACCGTCGCGGAGCACATCCCCGGCTGCAACATGGCGTTTATCACCGAGGCATTGCGTTTGATCGGCGGCTTTGACCGGCAGTTCCGCATCGCAGGAGATGATGTGGATATCTGCTGGCGCCTTCAGGCTCGCGGCTGGCGGCTGGGCTTTGCGCCGGCGGCGGTCGTATGGCATAAACGGCGTAATTCCATCCGTGCCTATTGGCGCCAGCAACTTAATTACGGCAAGGCCGAGGCCATGCTGGAGCGAAAATGGCCCGAAAAATACAATGGGTTCGGTCATATCGCCTGGGCAGGGCGGCTTTATGGCGGAGGCTTCCAGCAATATCTTAATTGGGGACGGCGGCGCATCTATCACGGTTCGTGGGGTAGCGCCCTGTTTCAAAGCGTTTACCACGGTTCGCCCAGCATCGTCATGTCACTGGCCATGATGCCTGAGTGGTATCTCGGCGTCGTGCTGATCTGTCTGCTGCTGGTGTTCGGGTTCTACTGGCACCCGTGGATACTCGGCCTTCTTCTGCTCCTTTCCGTCGGAGCGACCGTTACTCAGGCCGTCATCGGAGTTCTGCAGAGTCAATTTGACCAGCCGCCCCAGGCCCACCGCAAACTTTTCAAACTCCGCCTGCTTACCATGTGGTGCCATCTCATCCAACCTGTCGCCCGGCTCAAGGGCCGGATGACGTACGGTCTCACGCCCTGGCGCATGCGTTTCTCTGGTGGATTTCGCCTGCCGACGCCGGCGCAGTGGAAAATCTGGAGCGAGCATTGGCGCAGCCCCGATCAGCGGCTGGCGGAATTGGAACACCGCATAAAGAAGCAGAAGATATGTGTTCGCCGGGGCGGTGATTTTGATACATGGGATATCACCCTTCGCAGCGGCGCATTCGGCGGGGCCCGGCTATGCATGGGCGTCGAGGAACATGGCGCCGGAAAGCAGTTGGTGCGCATCAAAGCCCGGCCGATCTTTTCCAAACTCTGGCTCGCCATTTCCGGAGTTTTGACTGCGATGGGCAGCATCGATCTCATGTACCGCGGCGTCTTGGCGTCGCTGCTTGTCATGGCGCCTGCCGTACTCATTGCGGCGAGACTGGTGTTCGACAGCGGGGCGGCCATGGCGGCAATTCAAAACGCATTTATTGCTGAACACCCCGGCGAAATTCAGCTCAAGGGGAATTCGTGACTGCCGCTGAAGAAACATCCAATGGCAATAAGAAGGCCCGTCCCCGGGCTTTGGTGGTGACCGGCCGCCTTCTGGGTGCCTGTATGCAGGGCCATTGGGGAACTGCTGCACTGGGAGCGGGACTGATGCTGCTTGGCACGGGTATGAGTCTGCTCCAACCCTGGCCGATGAAATATATTGTTAATATTGTTTCAACCGGGCATGTGCCATCGTTCGTTCACGCGGCAGCCCGTGAAGTTGGAATCATAATCCCGGCCGTCCACGGGCCGTTGGGAGAAATCACGGTGCTCTGCGCCGCACTCCTGCTGATAAGTCTCATCGCCGCTGGAATTACCGTGCTGAGCACCTGGCTTCTCATTGCCGTCGGCCTGCGGATGGTGTTCCGCCTTCGATGCCGGGTCTTTGAGCACCTTCAAAGCCTCTCACCGGCGTTTCATGATTCCACCACCGTTGGAGATTCCCTCTATCGCGTCACCTGGGACACCTATGCGATCCAGGCGATTTTCAATGAAGGACTGATCCCCGGACTCACGGCTATGGTAACGCTCGCAGGAATCGCAGCAGTGATGATCGGCCAGCAGTGGATGCTCGGCGCAGTGACCTTTGCGGTCGGCGTTCTGCTGGTGCTGTTCCTGCGTCGAATTGAAAAACCCACGACCGAGTTATCGCTCCGCGTTCATGAAAATGAAAGTTCGGTCAGCACCCGGGCAGAGCAGACACTGGGAGGGATTCGCACCGTGCAAGCCTTTGGTCGCGAAAAGCATGAGGCAGATCGCTTTGCCCGCCAGGCGGCCGAGAGTCTTAAATTTAACCTCCGCCTCACGCTGCTTCAAACAGCGGGCCAGAGTGTCGTCGGCGTGCTTTTTGCCCTGGGCACCGTTGCGGTCATCTGGCTCACCGCAAGGCAGGTGATCAGCGGCCGCCTTTCGCCCGGTGATGTTGTCCTCATGGTCGGTTACATCGCCCTGCTCTTTAAGCCGCTCGAGAGCCTCGCCCAGACTGCGTCATCTCTGCAGGGAGCGGCAGCTGGCGCTCAGAGAGTCTTTGAAATTCTTGATCGTAGGCCAAATCCCGGTGACGGTCCCAATGCACGGCAACTCACCGCACCGGCGGTCGGCGATATTGAATTTCGGCAGGTTGATTTTTCATATCCGACCGGGCGTCCCGTGCTGCACGATATTAATCTGAAAATCCCCACCGGCACTTCATTGGCGCTCGTTGGCCCTTCCGGGGCCGGCAAAACCACGCTGGTGGGCCTGCTGCCGCGGTTTTACGACCCCACCGCCGGACAGGTGCTCCTTGACGGCGCCGACATCCGCAGCCTGAAATTGGAGTCGCTTCGTCGGCAGATCGCCATTGTGCCGCAGGATCCCGTTCTTTTCGATGTGACTATCGGCGAAAACATCGCCTATTCCAACCCGCACGCGGATATGGATGAAATCCGCGCCGCCGCCAAAGCCGCCGGTGCTTTGGATTTTATTGAACGTTTGCCACGCGGTATGGATACCTCCATTGGCGAGCGGGGCGTCATGCTCTCGGGCGGCCAGCGCCAGCGCCTTTCGCTGGCCCGTGCATTCCTCAAGGATGCTCAGATCATTATTCTCGACGAACCGACCACCGGGCTTGACGCGCAAACCGAAGCGGATTTGCTTGCGGCACTGCGTAGACTCATGTTCGGTCGCACCACCATCATCATCTCCCACCAGCTTCACACCGTGGAATTCGTGGATTGTATTGCCGTCTTAGATCAAGGGCGCATCGTGGAGTGCGGCCGCCATGAAGAACTTGTCGAATCGCATGGCTTGTATCAAAAGCTTCACCGTTTGCGAACGCAAGGCCATCCATTCTCCGGAGCCGTATGACCGATTCACAGGTTCAGGCCATTTGGGACAGCGGAACGTTGCCCCCAAACGTAAATGCCGGTACCGGTGTCCGCATCAACGGTCTTCATGCTTTTCGGCGCATCCGCTCAACGGAACCCGATGCGCTGGTGATCGGATCATATTCAACCCTTGACGGCGTTCAGTTTTCAATCGCCCCCGGCGCCCGCGTGTCGATCGGCAATTATTGCTGCTTCACGGCCGCGGTCATCATGAGCGAATGTCGCATATCCATCGGCAGTTATGTGTTGATCGGATTCAACACCGTCATCGCCGATTCGGATTTTCACCCGCTCGATCCGGCGAAGCGAATAGCGGATGCCGTTGCCTGTTCGCCGGGGAACAAAAATATTTCTCGGCCCGCAGTAGCGGCCGAAGCGGTCGTCATTGAAGATGATGTGTGGATCGGCCCGGCCTGCGTCATACTCAAGGGGGTTCACATCGGTCGAGGAGCATGGATCGCGCCTGGCAGCATGGTAACGCGCGACGTACCGGCGGGCGGGTTCGCCGGCGGCAATCCCGCTCGCATCCTGGAGCGACCTCAGTGACCAGAATGATCCCCGGCGATTGGTTCCCCGGCGCCATTCCAAACAATGTCGTTCTCGGCGAGGGGGTCCACATTGAAACCGCATCGAGCTTTTCCCGTTTCCGCAGTCGACGGCCCACGGCCGCAACCTTCGGCGATCACAGTTCCGCCTACGCGGGCTGCATGTTTGATCTTGGCCCCGATGCCGAATTGCATGTCGGCTCATGGACGCTTCTTAACGGCCTTTGGGTGATCGCCGATGCGCACGTATCGATTGGCTCTCAAGGGTTGATTTCGTGGAATGTTGTCATCATGGATACGTATCGCGCTTCCCGCGATGCCGCAACGCGCCGCGAGCAACTTAAAAGCTTTGCCTATTCACGTGATCCTGATGTTCTGAGGTGCCATGATTCCGCCGATGCGCCCCGCCAGGTCATTATCGAAGACAATGTGTGGATTAGCTTTGACTGCTGCATCCTGCCGGGTGTGCGGATCGGCGCCGGCAGCGTCATAGGTGCCCGATCGGTGGTGGACACCGACATCCCGCCGAATAGCTTGGCGGCGGGAAACCCAGCCCGGATCATCCGGACCCTCGGCAATGAGAGGTGATTACATGACCGAAAGTACCAAACCTCGAGTTATCGTCAGCGGAATTCTTTTCTGGTATCCATTGGCGGGCGTTACCTTTCAGTTTCTGCATTATCTCATCGGTCTGCGCAAGCTGGGATACGACCCCTATTACATTGAAGATTCCGCCCGCTGGCCCTACAGCCCGCAACTTGGCGATTCAACACCCGATGCCCAAAGCAACATTGATCGTGTCGCCCCCATTCTGCACGCGTACGGATTTCAAAATCGATGGGCGTTTCGTGGACGTTACGAGCATGGGAAGTGCTACGGCTTGACCCCATCGCAGCTTGAGGAGCTTTACACCAGCGCCGACATACTTCTCAACGTAACGGGCGCCCAGGAACTATATGAAGAGCACCTGCGTGTGCCGGTAAGGGCCTATCTGGAAACTGATCCGGTCGAATCGCAAATTCAGGTTCATAAGGGTAATCGAAGTGTCATCCGCACACTGCAGCAGCATACCCATCATTTCTCCTTCGGCGAAAACCTGGGGCGGCCTGATTGCGGCTTACCGGTGGAGCATTTTCAATGGCGTCCAACCCGCCAACCCGTTGTGCTCAACCTCTGGCAACCCCTTCCACCGACGAGCGGAAGCCGCTACAACACCATCGCCACATGGAAAAACAAAGGCAAGGATATTGAATTCGGCGGTGAGATGTATTACTGGTCAAAAGATCGGGAATTTGAAAAATTCATTGATTTGCCCCAGGCCAGGCCGCTCGGTTTCGAACTCGCCTCCAACCCCGATCCAGCCTCTGCCGCGCGGCTTATCGCTCACGGCTGGCACCTTTCCGACCCGGTGCACATTTCAGCGGACATGAACCGATACCGCGATTTTATTCGTTCTGCGCGTGGCGAATTTACTGTCGCCAAAGATCAGAACATCCGCCTGCGGAGCGGATGGTTCAGTGATCGCAGTGCCTGCTATCTGGCGGCCGGACGGCCCGTGATCAATCAGGACACCGCGTTCGGCGTAAGCCTGCCGACAGGGCGTGGGCTCTTTGCTTTTTCCACCATGGATGATATTCTTGCCGCCCTTGATGCCATTGAGTCCGATTATGATGGCCACTGCCGGGCGGCGCGTGATTTAGCCGAAGAATATCTGGATGCTGAAAAAGTCCTGCGAAAAATAATGGATACCATCGGATGCACACCCGCCTGCAAACTTCCCTCCGTTATCTGATCGTCAACGCCGATGATTTCGGAATCAGCAGTGGAACCAATCAAGGCATCCTTCGTGCCCACCGTCATGGCGTGGTCACCAGTGCCAGCCTCATGGTTTTACGGACCGCTGCCCGTCAAGCCGCAGAGTATGCTGCGGAAAATCCCCTTTTAAGCGTGGGCCTCCATGTGGAACTCGGCGAGTGGAATTTCGCCGGTAACCAGTGGCGATCTGTCCATACGGCGGTGGATATCCGGGATGCTGCTTCAGTTGGAAAAGAACTTCACCGACAACTGAACATGTTCACAGAATTGATGGGCCGTCCGCCCACGCATCTTGACTCCCATCAGCATATGCATATGAATGCTGAAATCCTGCCGATATTTCGCTCTGTGGCCGAGGCATTGGAAATCCCATTGCGATCCTGCCATCCGGCGGTGCAATATCGTGGAGTTTTTTTCGGTGCGGACGAAAATATGACGCCGCGGCCTGATTTTGTCTCTTCCGCCAATTTGATTGGCGCTATCAAGCAGATTCCCGTCGGCATAACGGAATTTGGCGTCCATCCCGGGCTGGACCTGGCATTGGACAGTGAGTATTGCGCCGTCCGTCCGGCAGAAGTTGAAGCCCTCTGCTCCCCAGAAGTGCGCAAAGTGATTGACGAGAGCGGCATCATTCTCACGTCATTTGCTCAGATCAAACCGATCTGGAGCCGAAACGCGGGACCAACGGTTGCACGGAATCCCTGAATCCGCAGCACGGTTTAATCTCCCCGGTGGAGTGTCCCAGAGTTGATCGGCGTCAATCTCACTCTATCGGACGGATATCTGCGAAATCCTTGCCAACCGAGGGATTCGTTGAATTTCACTTTCAGACGGGAAATGCTATAATTCCTAAGGTTTGTGAAAGGAGTTTATCTATGTCGATATTGCTTACGGAAACAGCAGCACGCGAAATTCGCAACATTATAAAAGAGCAGGGCTTGGGCGAATCGGTCGCTCTTCGTGTGGGAGTCAAAGGGGGAGGATGCTCCGGCTTCAGCTATGTCCTTGATCTCACGGATGATCAGGGTGAGACCGACGAGGTCATGGAATGCCATGGCATTAAGGTCGTAGCAGATCGTAAAAGCTACCTCTATCTCGACGGAACGGAAATCGATTTCAAAGACGAGGTGATGGGGCGCGGATTCGTGTTTAAGAATCCCAATGCTACCCACACCTGCGGGTGCGGGTCATCCTTCAGCGCTTGAAAACGTGCTGCATGATTGAATTTGCCAAGGCCGGGAATTCCCCGGCCTTTTTTATTCAGGAGAGTTTCCAATTAAAGCCATGATTTTGACCGCCAACGGCGGGCCTGAAAATTTTAAACCGGGCGAACTGCCGGTGCCTTCCATCGGTCCCAATCAGTTGCTGGTCAGGGTACTGGCCGGCAGCGTCAATCCCATTGACATCAAGCTCAGGAAAACAGGCAATTTTGGATACGGGCCAGGAAGCGTGCTGGGATTTGATGTCGCCGGAAAAGTGGAGAAAGTCGGAGCGGGAGTGACAGATTTTCACCCCGCCGACGACGTGTATTATTCCCCCGACTTCGGATTGCCGGGCGGTAATGCGGAGTTCAACGTCGTCAACGCTGATATTGTCGCTCACAAGCCGCCGTCGCTCTCGTGGTTGGAGGCCGGCGCGGTACCACTGGCGGGCATGACCGCCTATGGGGCACTATTTGAACGGGCAAATTTACGTCTGGGCCAGACAGTGCTGATCATCAACAGTACCGGTGGCGTCGGATCGATCGCCACGCAGCTTGCGCATCGCGCAGGGGCGTACGTCATCGCCGTCTGTTCCGGACCGAATATGGCATTGGCCCGTTCCTTTGGAGCCGACCGGGTTATCGACCGCAATCAGGAAGATGTCATCGCTATCGTCAAAGAAGAGCATCCCCACGGCGTGGATATCGTGCTGGATTGCGCGGGCTTTGACTGGGTTGCCCGCTGCATGGATTTGGTGCGGCCGATGGGGCAGATCGTGACGATCGTAAATCCGTCGGGCGAACTCGCCTTGGGATACCGGAAAAATATCACACTCCATTATTCATTTCTCCGGCGTGATCGCCGCGTGCTGGAATCGCTCTCGAATCTCATTGAGCGAAATCTCATCAAGCCGGTCATCAATAAGGTGTTCCGCATGGAGGAAATCGCCGACGCGCATCGGCTGTTGGAACAGGGCGGAGGGTTTGGAAAAATCGCGCTCTCGGTCTGGACCTGATCTCGCCGTCAGTCGGTATTCAGGTCGCGATGGACGACATCCATCGGCCGGATTGCAAATCCAAGGTGACCGCCGAAAAATGTCGCCGGATTGTTATGGAAAATTTTCATCAGCGTGCGGAGTTTATGCCCCCGACGCCGCGCTTCGAGCATCGTGCGATGGACCCACAATGGGTCGCTGATGCCCCAGTCGGCAGCCGCGTTGATGCATACACGCTCTGAACCGTACACCTCAATCATATCCACTGCCCGCTCCGGTGTGGCTTTGGTCGTGGGATACACCGTCATCCCGGCCCAGAACCCCGCATCCTTCACCATTCGGATGGTATGTTCTTCGCAGTGATCAATCAGCACGCGCGACGGATCAATCGCAGATCCAAATTCCTTCAGCATATCGATGATCAACCGAGTGCCACGCAATTTGTCCTCCAGATGCGGTGTATGAATGAGGATCAGGCGATGGCGTCCTGCGGAGCCTGTGTCGATGGCAAGCTGGACATGACGGCGGAAAATGTCCATTTCATTGGGGGTGTTTTTGTGGAGTCCGATTTCACCAACCCCCAGCACATTGGGACGACTAAGATATTGCGGAATCAGGCTCAGTACCTCGCGGGCTTTGCCTGAATCCTCCGCCTCTTTCGGATTGAGGCATATCCAGCAGTAATGGGAAATACCGAACTGTGCGGCCCGAAGCGGTTCAAATTCCGTCAGCTGGCGATAATAATCGGCAAATGCCGACGGTGTGCGATCAAACCCCGCCCAAAAAGCCGGCTCGCTGACCGCCACAACGCCTGCCATCGCCATATTTTCATAATCGGTCGTCGTTCGCGACACCATGTGGACATGCGGATCGATAAAAAACATCGTCACCCTTTAATGCTGAATATTTCCTGAATGCGGCGCGCCTTATCACCGGCCTCGTCAGCCAGAACATGGAGCGCCGATTTGAGCCGCACTTTTCGCTCGTCATTCACCGGCCCGAGCGACTGCTCCGCACGGGACAGGCGATCGAGCATCGCCGCGATATCGAGGCTTGCTGCACGTGCCTTAAGAAAATAAAGTTCGAGCACTCTTCCCCCACTTAAAGGTTCAACCGCTGCATCCGTCGGCTCTGTTGCATCATGGCGATTCATCATCAACTCCAAATTCCGCCCGCGTTTGGCTCATGCCGCAACCGCACTATACTTTATATTGTATGGCTGATTTACCGAAATGGCTTTTTCTCATCGGCATCATCTTCATCCTCGGCGCCGGAGCCGCCTGGCTGGCGATTCGATTTGGATTTCACGGACTTCCCGGCGATATCATCATTCGCCGCAGACGGTTCTCGTTGTTCTTCCCTGTCGTGAGTTGTCTGGTTCTCTCGGCTCTGGCGACGCTCATCATCTGGCTTTTCAACTGGTGGATGCGCCGATGATGGCTGATTCATCGGGTCCGCATCCCGCTGCGCTTGATGCCATGGTGTCGCTTTATGCCGAGCTTGACGCCGTCGTCAACGCGCATAATCCCCGCTGCGATGCAAGCGGCAGATGTTGTCGGTTCGATTCCTGGGGGCATCAGCTTTTTGTCAGCACACTTGAAATGCAATATTTCGCGATGCGGATGGGGCTGATTCCCGTCTCGGCAAAAGCGGATGCGGGAACCGCGATATCCATTTCCTTGCCGCAATATCCGGTTTCAGGCGATTGCCCCTGGCAGATTGACGGGCTCTGCACCGCCCGTGAAGCGCGGCCTTTGGGGTGTCGGATTTATTTCTGCGATCCCGCCAACCAGGATTGGCAGCCGGAGCTTTACGAGAAATTTCACCGTCGAATCCTGGAACTTCACGCCCGGTTTGCGATGCCGTACAGTTATCGGGAATGGAGATCGACACTGCGGGATTACCGGTTGCAAAGGAGCGAAAATGACCCAGTCCCCCTCACGCCTTGATCAACTGGAAAAAATGCTCAAGCAGGATCCCCATGATGCATTCATTCAATATGCCGTGGCCATGGAATACGCCCGCCTCGGCCAATCGACTCAGGCGGTGGAACGCTTCAAGCTCCTGATCCGGGAACACCCCGACTACGCCGCTGCCTACTTCATGTGTGGTCGCACGCTTGAGAAGATGGACCAGCGCACCGGAGCCTGTGAGATGTACCGATCCGGTATTGCCGCCGCCCGACGCGTCGGTGACGATCATGCCGCCGGCGAAATGCTCGCGGCACTCGAAGCGATTACGTGATGGTCGATCAGGTTATGGTCTGCGGCAGGCGCCATGACCTCGATTCAAGCCCGCATCCATGATGGGTTAGCGCGAATGGATACCAAAAGTGCTCACACAACGCCGCGCCGACGGAGCCGATGCCCGCTATAATCCCGCTCGACCGGTTCGGACGCAAGGTCCGGATCGATGGAGAAACTCAACGGTGAGATTGAATTATGAAATATGACATAGCTGTCATTCAGATGCGCTCGGAATCAAGCGCCTCGGCGAATCGCGACAAGATAGTCATGCGGATAACCGAGGCGGCGCGGCGGGGGGCCAAGGTGATCTGTACGCAGGAACTTTTTTGCAGCGATTACTTCTGTCAGCGGGAGGATCCTGCGATATTCGATCTTGCGGAACCGATTCCCGGCCCGACAACGGATAAACTCATGCCGCTTGCCCGCGAGCTGGGCGTGGTTGTCATCGCATCGCTCTTTGAACGGCGACAACCCGGTGTCTACCACAATACAGCGGCGGTCATTGACGCTGATGGAAGTCTCGCAGGCATCTATCGCAAGATGCACATTCCCGATGACCCGCTCTACTACGAAAAATATTACTTTACGCCCGGCGATCTGGGGTTCAAGACGTTCGCTACCCGCTTCGGCCGCATCGGCGTATTGATCTGCTGGGATCAGTGGTTTCCCGAAGGAGCCCGACTGACCGCTCTGCGCGGAGCCGAGGTGATTTTTTATCCCACAGCCATCGGCTGGCATCCCCGTGAAAAAGAGGAATTTGGCCATGCGCAGGTTGACGCATGGCAAACCATCCAGCGCTCGCACGCCATTGCCAACGGAGTCTATGTGGCCGCCGCCAACCGCATCGGCCACGAAGGGTCCGCGGACGGCGGAATTGAATTTTTCGGCCATTCATTTATCTGCGATCCGTTCGGTCGTTGGTTGGCGAAAGGGGGGCACGATGTGGAGGAGATACTCATCGCAACCGTTGATACCGGCCTGCAGGAAATTGTTCGCCGCAACTGGCCTTTCCTTCGTGATCGCCGTATTGACATGTATGATCAGATAACCCGTCGGCTGGTGGATTAACTTCGCATGAAAAAAAACGTCAGAAAAAAGCAAACCGCTATGGCGGCCGACCCATACTCCGGCATGATGCCGGCCGAATGGGAACCGCATACTGCAACCTGGCTTGCGTGGCCGCACAATCAGGCCGATTGGCCGGGAAAATTTGAACCGATCCCATGGGTGTTTGCCGATATCGTCCGCCATCTGGCGGAAGTGGAACAGGTGCACATCATCATCGGGTCGGACGCTGAGCGGCGACGGGCGCGACAGATTTTAAAACTCTCGGGAGTAAATCTTTCGCAGGTGCGCTTTCACCGCCTCTCGACCGACCGTATCTGGACACGCGACTCAGGCGCGATATTTACCCGACCGCATGGCGGGCGGGGGCTGGTTGCCCTGAGTTGGAAATTCAATGGTTGGGCCAAATACAGCAATTATCATCGCGATGCCAAAGTCCCGCATCTGATGTCGCAGGTTGCTGAAACCCCCTGTCTGGAGCCCGTCATCAGCGCCGGCGGCGTGCTGCGGCGTCTGGTCCTGGAAGGGGGAAGCATTGATGTGGATGGATGTGGATTGCTTCTCACCACGCGGGAATGTCTCTTATCCAAGATTCAGGCCCGAAACCCCGGTATGACCAAAAAGCAGATGGAGGATATCTTCGCCCGTTATCTCGGAGCTCGAAAAGTCCTCTGGCTCGAGAGCGGTATCGCCGGCGATGATACACACGGCCACATTGATGATACCGCCCGATTCGTTGCGCCGGGAACGGTATTGGCTTGCTATGAAGAAAATACCCGCGACGAAAACTTCCGTCGTTTGAAGAAAAATTATGAGTTGCTCTCCGCGATGACGGACCTTGCGGGGCATCCACTGAAAGTCATCAAACTGCCCATGCCTCAGCCGGTGTACTTTGACGGCCAGCGCCTGCCGGCCAGCTATGCCAATTTTTATATTGCCAATCACAAGGTGCTGGTGCCGGTATTTAACGATTCGGCGGATCGTGATGCACTGAATATAATCGCGGGGTGCTTTCCCGGCAGGGCGGTTGTGCCGATCGCCTGCCGTGATATGGTCTGGGGTTTGGGTACCCTGCACTGCATGACGCAGCAGCAGCCCGCCTGACCACCATGATCGACGTGTAGACGAGATCGTTTTTCAGATGGAGCAAACATGCGTGCTTTAGTAACAGGCGGAGCGGGGTTTATCGGGTCCAATCTGGCCATGGCGCTGGTGGATGAATCACATGACGTCACCATTCTCGACAATTTCTCGGCCGGCAATTTCAGTAATCTGGTCAAGTTCAAAGGGGACGTGATCTGTTCCGATTGCACGATCCAGCCCCCAGGGCCTTTCGACATTATCTTTCATCAGGCCTCGATAACCGACACCACCGTTACCGATCAACATCGGATGATGACCAACAATGTCGAGGGATTTCGGCACGTACTTTCGTGGGCGGCGGCATGGAAAGCCCGTGTGGTATGGGCGTCGTCGGCGGCCATTTACGGTAACAGTGCGCCGCCGATGGTGGAATCGGCTCCGCCGCATCCTCTTAACGTTTACGGCTATTCCAAAATGGTCATGGAGCATCTCGCACGGTTGTGGCATCGGCAGACCGGTCTGCCATGCATCGGTCTGCGATATTTCAACGTGTACGGCCCCGGCGAAGGGCATAAGGGTAAATTCGCGTCCATGATTTATCAGCTTGCCCAGCAGATGAAGGCTGGCCATCGACCGCGAATATTTCGTGACGGCCACCAGAAACGCGATTTCGTCTGGATCGACGATGTCATTCAGGCCAACTTGAAAGCCGCTGAGGCTTCCGGCGGGGAAATATTCAACGTCGGCAGCGGCATTTCAGAATCTTTTAACGCCGTCATCGGTGCATTGAATGTGGTGATGCATACCAATTTTGAACCCGAATATATTGATAATCCATATAACTTTTTTCAGAAACATACCGAGGCGGATCTGGCCAAATCCATAGCGGTGCTGGGCTATACCCCCAAGGCCGGACTCTTGGATGGTATCCGCGAATACTATGGCTCCGGCGCACTGTGAGGCAGCGTGACGCCATGGACCGCATTGTCCAACGTGTATGAATATGGAAATTCACATTGCATGGCAAATCGATCTTCCATTTGCAGATTCATCGGCGGACCGGCAACTCTGACGGTTCTCCTGCTCTGCGGGTGTGCCTCCGAATCCTTGGCCCCGTCATCCAGCCTGCATCGGAGTCAGGTTCTCTGGCGCCCCAAACCGGTTGAAATTCAAAACTCAGGCGAACTTAAAGCGTATGCGCAGCATTCCTGCCAGCGGTATTTCGGCACCATGACATTCCACAATCGTATATTGAATGTGGAAATGAATCGTATGAATCCGGGCGGCCCCGATTCACATCTAGCGGTCGCGTATTCCTGGGCGGGAAGTCAGAAGATCATCTATACCCATCAGCCCGCTTGGGCGCTGCAATTCATCCGCGATTTGCACCGCATCCTGCAATGGCCTTCCGAAATTAGAGTTATATCTTTCAGGCACCCGGGGGTGCAGGAAAGCACCGTCCATCTCCCGAATGGGGATGTTGAAAAATTGTATTTTATGGGTTACCCGGGCGTCCCTTGGAGAATCACGGTCATGCGGCCGAATCACACTTTCGTCACCGCGTTGCTCAACTGGGCGCGCGATAGGCGCCTTCGCAGCATTCACCTTAGGGATTCATCCGATGGGCGAAGGTGGGTCATCACTTTGAGACGTCAAGCGGGGGCAGGTTGATCATGATAAGTTCCGCAGAAGCGGTCGGACTTGGCGCCGTTGCCTACACCGGTGCTATGACGGCTTTGGGAGCGGTGCTTTACCACAATTCGCCTCTGGTGGCGCCGATTATTTCATGCGTACCTGATACCGATGCCGTCGCACTTACATTTGATGATGGCCCAACCCCGCAATTTACGGTTCCCATTCTCCAAGCACTGGAATCGGCTGGAGCCAGGGCGACATTCTTCTGCATCGGCGAGAACATGGCTTCCCACCAATCGCTGGTGCGCGATATGCTCGCCGCCGGACACTGCATCGCAAACCACACCTGGAGCCATGATCACGCCGGCATAATGGGCAGCCGGGGCTATTGGCGATCTCAGTTGCAGCGAACCAGCGATCTGATTGCCGAGCTCTCAGGATCGCGCCCTAACCTGTTCCGTGCGCCGATGGGATTTAAGATATGGAATCAGGCAGCCGCAGTCAGAGAATTGCAGATGCGCTACGTTGGGTGGCGAGCCTGGGCGTGGGACACCACCGGGGCACCCGCAGAGCGTATTTTTACACGGATTACAAAAAAGCTTTCTGCCGGTGATATTATTCTGCTTCATGATGGTCTGGAATACGCCCGCCGCCACGCATCGCAGGCGCAAACGGTGGCTGCGCTTCCGGATATTCTGGCATTTATCCGCGATCAGGGGTGGAGCTTCAAGAGCCTGGCCAACCTATAATCGCAGTAGGTGTCCGAACGTGGAGACTGGTCGGAAGAACTGACATCAATCGCCGACGACTGATGGAGAATATGTTGCTTATGCCGAATCGCAGGATGTTAACTCTGTATTCCACGCTCATGGTGGGAACATTCACCGCGATTGGGACATCGGCAGCGCGCGCACCATCCACCACCAATCCCTTTGCGCACCTGATCCGGATTAAGCGTGACATTCCGTATGTGATGGGCGGTACTCCCGCGCAGACTGGAGATCTGTACATCCCGCGGAGTCTCGGCAATCATCCCGCCGTATTACTCATTCACGGCGGCGCATGGAAGTGGGGCAACCGAAACGACACGGGCGTGAGATACATGGCAATCCGGCTCGCCGCTAACGGCTACGAAGTTTTCAACATTAACTATCGATTGATCGGTGCCGGAGGGCGCTTTCCCGGTGATCTGATCGACTGCAAAAATGCTCTGGCGTGGCTGAAAGTACATGCCCGTCGACTTCATATCCGCCCCGATGAGATATTTGTCGCCGGGTGTTCTGCGGGAGCCCATCTCGCGCTGATGACGGCGTACACCGCGCAAACCAAATATTTCATCCCGACGGCCTACCCCAATGATCGCGTTAAAGTGCGGGCCGTGATTGGATTCTACACGCCCACCAATCTCATGTTGATCCACGGTCTGAGCCGCAAAACCTGGGCGTATCAATTGGTGCAGGATTATCTGAAAAATTGGTTGAAACTCCATCCCATCGATGGCATGCTCACGGCTTCGCCCATTGCCTATTTGCACCACGCCGTGCCTACTCTTCTTTTTCAGGGCACCCGAGACAAGCTCGTACCTCCGATCGAGGCCTCTACCCTGGCGGGGGCATTAAAGGATGCCCATAAACCGGTTAAGCTGATCATGGTCAAGGGTGTCGGGCATGCGTTTATGAATTTTCCTTCTCCTCAGCGACGGGACGCCTTGAATCAATTTCTTGCCTACCTCAAGTCACAATTAAAACGTCCCTCCGCCCGTAAATAACGCTTTTAATCTGTGAATTCCGATTTCCATCCTGCGTAAAACTCCCCACTCCGCCACATGCTTAAATCCCGCCAGTCTCACGATCAATCGCTCAGGTCTGCGGTATACCGTTCGCAGGATCGGTGCAGACCCGAATCGCCGCCATAAGTCGACTTTGCCGCAAACACTTCACGGCACATTCCGTATAGAATGTGTCAGCGGGTTTGACAAAGGAACCACCCCGTGGAAACGTGTTGAAGCAGGAATCAGTTTTGATGAATAAGACCTCACCATGTCGTAAATCAGGGTTATCACATTTCACATGCATTGTCGCAGCTTTTGGCGCTATGATGGCTTCAACTCTGCTGGCCCGGGCGGCTACCCCTCAAACCACCGCGCTCGCGCAGAAGGCGCAGAATCTCGTCATGCTGCAGAATCTCAAAGGACTGGCGAACCTAAATGCGGAGATAAAGGGTGATCCGGCCGATGCTCAGTTGCACCACTGGCTGACCAGTTATCTCAAGCAGATGAATTCTATGGCGGCTCTCGCGACGAAAACCTATCAACAACAGTGCGCGCTGGCAAAAAAAACAATGGTCAAGGCAAACCCCGTTCTCGCATTCGAACATATGCTTGCGGCCTACGCGGTGAGCACCGATAAACCGGCATTCAAAAAGAAACCCTGGGTGATCAACCTTGTTAAACGCACCGCCCGTAAGGCCGCAGAATATGAGCGTACCAATCGCTTTCTCGATGCGTTGGAACTCTACACGCAACTGAATCGGATGTACAAAATATCGATGCGTTTTTACAACCGGCTTCAAAAAGTTACGCGGCGAACCACTCTACTGGCGGAATATACCCCTAAACAATTTTATAAGTTGCAGGAATCGTTCCTGCTCAAGAAAAACGAGGCGGTACTTCCCTCTGGTGCGCATATCCCCGGACAAAAAAAGGCGCCGAAAAGCACGACCGTAAAAACCGCTCCCTCTTATCACAACTGGCACAAATCCATCCGCGGGATCAATCAGGACCTGCTCGTTGAAGCCCTTGATTTGACCGAACATCGCTGGGTCTTCAACCTCAATTATCATCAACTGCTTACAGGCGGTCTCAAAATGGTACGCCTTTTTCCCCAGACACCCATGCTGACAGATACATTCCCGCGCCTGAATAATGCTACCGATGTTCGGCGATTTACCGATACCATTAACCATCTGCTTAAACGCACTCAAGGGCATCAATCGATCGATACCGATCAAATGATCTCCATTTGGAGTAAACTCCTCTCCGCCGATAAGCAAACGGTTAAAATTCCGACCGGTGTGATGGTAAAAGAATTCACCAATGGTGCACTCGGTACGCTGGATCCCTTCACCGATGTCTTTTGGCCTAATCAGGTCGCGGAATTTAAAAAGATGATGGAGGGAAAATTCGGTGGCGTGGGAATCCAGATTCAACCACATGACGGCTTTCTCCGCGTCATCAGCCCTCTCAACGGGACGCCTGCATATCGTGCCGGTATCGAGGCCAACGACCTCATCACGACGGTAAACGGCAAGAGTATCCTTGGAATGTCGCTCGATTCCGTTATTCATAAAATCATGGGCAGGCCCGGTACGAAGGTAACCCTCGGCATCCGCCGGGCCGGTGTGCCCCATCTGCTCCTGTTTCATCTCAAGCGGGCGGAAATCGAAGTACACTCCGTCGCGGGCTTTTTGCGAAACCCGGCAACGGGACGATGGCGATTTATGATCGACCCCCGGCAGCGCATCGGTTACATCCGCGTCACCCAGTTTGAAGGTGACACCGCCAGAGAATTTAAGCGAGCCATTGATCATCTGCTTCGGCATCATGTTCGCGGCATCATTGTTGATCTGCGCTACAATCCTGGTGGCCTGCTGGAAATTGCCCTGCAGATGTGCCGGATGTTCCTTAAAAACGGTGTTATCCTATCGACTTACGGGCGCACAAGCCCCAAGCGAACCTGGCATGCGACATCGCATCCGCTGGTTCCGACTGACATTCCCATGATCGTTCTGGTCAATCAGGATAGTGCCAGCGCCTCGGAGATATTCAGCGGTTCCATGCATGATCGGCACCGCGCATTGATCATTGGCCATCGCTCGTATGGCAAAGGATCGGTTCAGAATATTTATCCCATCGGATTGAAAGGCAATGCCATCCTCAAATTAACAATTGCTCATTACTACCTCCCTGACGGAGAATGTGTTCAGCGCAATCCACACGCCACTACCTGGGGCGTGCAGCCCAATATCACCGTTCCCTTTTCGCCGGCGCAATTATTGGACCTTCAAGAGTCCTGGTTGGACGCGGACATCATCCCCAATTCGTCCGATAAAGCCAAGGCGCTAAAAGCCGATGGCGGAAAGCTCCCCCTGCCGATAAAACAGGAGGCGTTTGATACGCAGTTGGATACGGCGCTCACCATGATGCGTCTGACGTTATTGCAGCAAGCTGTAGGCAACTGATAGAGGGGTTTATGCGCAGTTCAACGCGATTCTGGGTGTGCGGAATATTATCGATGGCGACGGCGGCGGCCTTTTTCGCGGCCACCCTCTACGTAAGTATTCGATACCTCGCAAAACCCCATGGGATCATGGATTGGACCGTCCAACTCACCGGCGCAACCATAGCCGCCATCATTGGGTTTTTCCTCATGTGGGGGCATTGGCAAAGCCCGGTGGGTGACGATCATTCACCGTCACTCGGGGCGGGTAAGGCTGTCGGTAAGTCGAAATCCAACACCGCACCGTCGAATTAAAACCAATCGCACCTCGATAATCCGTCGATATAGATCGCGGGGCTATCGTGAGCGGATTTCCTCCGTGGTTTTACCCAGCGCCGTGATTTGCACCAGTTTTGCAGTATCCTCATCCGGCACGATATCCGAATGGCACGCCATCGGTTTACCCTTATGGGCGAGCTTGTGAATCTCTTCCTGCGTAAGCACGCCTCGCTGTTTCAGCAGCTCTAATCCGTCGGCAGAAACGCCTGTCGATTTTGAAGCGGTTTTAACCGGTAAAAACGCCGCATCTTTTCCACTGGCAAACTCCTGAATCTCCTTGCTGATTCGCATGGAGCACCAATCATGCCCGCACATCGCACAAAAATCGGTATCAACCTCGAGATCTTCATCATGAAGCGCTCGGGCGGTGTGCCCGTCAAATGCCAGTTCAAACATCTTAGGCCAGTTGAGCGCCGCCCGAGCCTTGGACATGTCATCATCCCATTGTCGTGCACCGGTGATGCCGCGGGCAATGTCACCGGCATGGGCGGCAATCTTATAGGCGATACATCCCGCCTTGACATCCTGTGCCTTGGGCAGACCGACATGCTCCTTGGGTGTCACATAGCAGAGCATCGCGGCTCCGGCCCGCGCCGCTTCGGTCGCACCGATGGCGCTGGTGATATGGTCATACCCGGGAAAGACATCCGTCGTCAGCGGCCCCAGTACGTAAAACGGTGCGTCGTCACAAACCCGCTGCTCAAGCTGCATATTCAGCGCAATCTGATCCATCGGTACATGCCCCGGGCCTTCCACCATCACCTGTACACCCGCCTCGCGGGCCCTGTGCACCAGTTCACCCAGCGTTCTGAGTTCCGCAAGTTGGGCCGCATCGGTGGCGTCGGCGCAGCAACCGGGCCGCAGACCATCCCCCAGGGAATACGTCACATCATATTGCCGCATGATGGCGGATATTTCATCAAATAATTCGTACATCGGATTCTGCTTGTTGTGCACGATCATCCATTTCGCCAGCAGGCTCCCGCCACGACTCACAATGCCGGTAAGGCGATTTTTTACCAATGGCAGATGTTCCTTCAAGACGCCGGCATGAATGGTGAAATAATCCACGCCCTGCTGCGCCTGGCATTCAATTTCCGCCAGAATAATGTCGTAGTTCAGGTCTTCAATCCGGCGGCCGATGATCATCGAATAAATCGGAACGGTTCCGATCGGAATCGTACTGTTGTCGATAATCGCCTGTCGGCATTCCACCAAATTTCCCCCGGTGGAAAGATCCATAAGCGTATCGGCCCCATATTTCTGCGCCCATTTGAGTTTCTCGACTTCTTCAGCAGTGTTGGAACTCACCGGCGATGCACCGATGTTCGCGTTGATTTTCGTGCTGATCATCCGGCCGATGCCTGTCGGATCCAGTCGTTTCGGGGCCGACCGCCCGCGGAACGCCTCCGGATTGTTAATAATTCCCCATCGCTGATCAACCGTTTGATTCACCCACAACTGTGCCGCGTCACCGGTTGCTCCGGGATGACCGACCGCCTCAATCGGGCCGAAATCCACCTCCATGGGAGAATTTACCCCAGTTTTACCACCGGCACCGGCGAGATGGCGGATATTAGCGGGAATCACCAGCCGACCGCAGGCCACCTCCTGCCGGATGTACTCGGGCGTCTGGGCCTCACGCTGTGCTACACGGACCATCTGGGGGGTGATCATGCCGGCCCGCGCAAATTCATATTGGGTAACAAGATTTTTCGTTGCATCGCTGCGAATCATTGAACGGCTCCTTTAATTGGCGTCTGACAACCGGATGAGGGAAATGCGACATCACGATATTGAATCGCATTCCCTACGCCGGTGCCAGCCGGGTCAGGTTCCAAGGGTGTATTCTCAGTCCCGCCACTCCGCGGGACACCCCTAGCGACTCGTTCAGTATAACATCTTCAATTGCTTCCGCATGCATGGCAATGACGCCAGATTCTTTTCCCGACTCTGGATCGATAAATCCGCCCCGAAGCATGTTCAAGATTGGCGGGAGGTACGTCCGTTTTTCGATTCCCCATCCTCTTGCACTTTACTGCGGTCCGAGTGGCCATCTGAGGTGCTGGCCGGATATTCAAATCGAAGCTCAAACCATTCCCCCTGCTCCGATCGGACACTGACAATGCCGCCGATATTTTCCACCGCTTGACGGACAATGGAGAGCCCCAAGCCGCTGTGCCGATGCGAGCCGGTGCGGGCATGATCACCGCGCCAAAATCGTTCAAAGACCATGTTGGCATCCCGCGTCGGAATCTTGCTGCCGGTATTCCCGATCTCCAGAACGAACGCTTGTGAATTGAAATGACTGCTGATGCTGATGGTGCCGCCGTCATTCACATATGCAACCGCATTATCGATGACGTTTCGCAGCACGATGCGCAGCAACTCCTTCGGTGCCCTGATGACCGCCGGATTGGTCAGCTTAATTTGTGTGGTGATGTGACGCTGGTGAATTTCGGCCGACCGCTCGTCCAGCAGGCACTGGATCATCGCGGTACAGTCGCATTCATCAAGCGGATAAGTTCGGGCTTCGTGTGCCTCCAGACGCGCCAGCACCAGTAGATTTTCAACCAATTGCTGCATTTGCATTTCACTGGCCAGCACATCCCGAAAAATTCGCCGATATTCTTCCGCCTCACGTGGACGTGATACCGCCAATTCCGTCGCAGCCCGCATGCCCGCCAGCGGCGTTCGCAATTCATGTGCAATGTCCGCCGTCAGTGCTTTTTCGCGATTGACCGTATCCTCAACCCTCTGCAGGAGCTGATTCAATCGGTCGATAATTGGCCGGAGTTCCTCCGGGGCATCGGCGATGGCTACCCGGTCGCTCAGGTCCTTCGTACCGACACGCGTGATGGCGTCCGCCACCTTGTCGACCGATCTGAATCCCCGTTCCAGCAGATGCCACATGACCGCTGCGGATAGCAGCGTAGCCGCCGAACACGCGATGATTAACGACCATCCAAGGCTATCGAGAGCCGCATCCAGTTCGCCGGTCGACTTGGCAACCGCAATAATGTAGTGCCGAAGCTTGTCCCGGTCGGGATGATGCGGCTCAACGTCCCGGTGATCAGAGGTGGGCCGAGCAGGAGCCAAATGATGGCTGGGCCCGGGATCCTGCCGACCGTGCTGATGTTGTCCATGCTGGTCGTCATCATCCGGCTTGCGGGCTATCTGAAAAATATACTCGCGGGCCGCACGATGTTTGAAAAACTTCACATGCAGGAATGAACCACCGTGCGAGGGATGCGCGTCGAATCGGAGTTGGTGACCGTGCAGTGCGCCAGCGACAAGCAGAGGCTGACCGTGACGTGTCCATATCTGGTAATAGCGCGGCAGATCCAGTCCCGAAAGCCCCGCACTATGAGGCGAATCTTCACTCAGATGAATACCTTGGCGGGCATCCCAATCAATCGAGTTGATCAGGAGTACGGCCCGCGATCGCATCGATAAGTCGAATCGCGACACAAATGCTCCCCGCAGACTGACATAAAGCGTCACCCCGAGCCCCGCGAGAAGAACGGCAATCGCGATGGCACAGGAGAGCGTCAGCCGGATTCGCAACGAGTATTTCATTCCGGCGCTACCAGCACGTAACCAAGCCCCCGACGCGTATGGATCATTCGACATCCGGCGGCTGAATCAATTTTTTTCCGAAGCAGTTTGATAAATACGTCCACCACATTGCTTTCAGGGGGCGAATCGCCGCCATGCGTGTGATCCCAGATGTCAGCTCGCGATACAACCTGCCCCCGACGCAGCGCCAGATATTCGAATATGGCATACTCACTGGCGCTCAGCACAACCTCCATCTCGCCTCGGTATACTCGCCGGGCGTTGATATCAAGTGTCAGCGGCCCAATCTTCAGGACTGCGGAATCAACCCGATGGCGGCGTCGGATCAACGTCCGAATACGCGCCATCAATTCCTCCAGTGCAAAGGGCTTTATAAGATAGTCATCGGCACCTGCATCCAGCCCTCTGACCCGGTCCTCAAGAGTATCCTTTGCGGTCAGCATCAGCACTGCTGGCGGATTGGGTTGACTCTGCGCTTTCTTGAGCACCTCATAACCATCAACATTCGGCAGCATAATATCCAAAACCACCACATCGATTTGTCGGCTGCCGAGCGACCAGATGGCGATGCGGCCGCCGCCAGCTTCGTCCACAACGTACCCCGCTTCGCGCAGTGCCTGTGCTATCGATGCCCGAAGGGGTCGGAAATCTTCAACCAGTAAGATGCGCACGTGCCAAATCCACCAAATCAATAAACAACTCTAAACCATGCAGGGAACAGTCTAACAATATGCACAGAAAAAAGGGGCCGCGCCGCCCTGAGGGAGGATCGGCGCGGGTTAGGGAGTGTTTACCGCTTCGGTTTTCGGGTTCAATCTCCGTCGCCACCGTGCTCGTGGCCGTGATAGTCACCGTGCTCATGCTCGTGGCCGTGATGGTCGCCATGCTCATGCTCGTGGTCGTGATGGTCGCCATGCTCATGCTCGTGGTCGCCATCACGATCAAATCTCATGGCGCCATGCCGTCCCGGGGACACGTAAGCCCATTTTGAATTGGCGAGTGAATTTCCGGCCAAACTGTCAAGCCGTTGAAGGTAACGGTAGCTTGTGGCTGCCACCAACTGCCGCGACGGAGACTGCATCGTTCGGCTCACATTCCCGAGCAGCGCGGGCTGCGCGCCTGCCATGGAAGTTGACACCAGACCGACCGTCAGAATGCCGGCCGCTACGAGAAGTTTGGGAAAGATGTGTTGCATGGGAATACTCCTTAAAATGTCCAAAGGGGCCTCGGAACACCCGAAGCCCATGATCAGCACGATAATCGCCCAACATGAAAGCCATATGAACGATTTATTTGCTCCGGCTCGTCGCATGCAGATAAGCGGCGATGCCCCGGGCGATTCCCTTCGCCAGCCGTACCTGACCGCCGTGCGAGCAGAGATACTTCAGATCGCGTGGGTCACTCATGAACCCCATTTCCACCAGCACCGCAGGGCACGTCGTATTGTCCAAGACATACAGATGGCGGACCTCGGCTCTCACGTCGTGACAGAAGAAGTGCTCATGCTTGAGGCCGGCGGCGATGAGTCCGGCCGCTAATCGGGAATCGGCGGAAGCGCCCTGCGCATAGATCACCGTGAAGCCGTGCATGCTGTGATGGCTGTATTCGTCACAGTGGAGGCTCACAAACAATGCGGCGTGTGTCTGGTTGGCGACTGCCGCCCGGTGCTGGAGGCTTACATACCTATCCCGGTCACGGGTGAGAATAAACCGGATTCGATCCTTTCGCAGCAACGGAACCAGATCGCGGCCAACCGCCAAGGTCACCGTTTTTTCATCTACTTCATTGCGGCCATGGGTGCCCGGATCTCTGCCTCCATGCCCCGGATCGATCACGACCGGCCGTTTATTACGAAATGTTGGGGACGCTGAAAGCGGCACGGGCGCGGTAGCGTCGCGATTCAAAGTCGCATGCGACTTAACGCCGAAATCTACGTATTCACCGTTTCGGGGCAACGGGTTACCCATCGCAACGGTCGCCAAAAGCCCGATCAGCAGGGGCAGCGGGCGGATCATCATGAATCTCCTTGTGCATCCGGCACTCTGGACGAATCCTGCATGCCAATAGTCAGCCTACGGTGAGAGCATGAAAAGAACATGAATGCCCGGCATGCGGCCAAATGCAATGACTGAAGTTGGAAGATGGTGGTGACTTATCCGCGGTGCCGCCGCTGGCGTCCGGCTTTGACCCGTCTGGTGTCGGTATTATTTCCGTCCGGCAGGGCGGGTTGTTCGATGGTCTCGTTGCTGATTTTCGGTGCCACACCGAATCGCGTGCCCTCAGGCGAAAGCTGGCGACTCCGCGAAATTCCCGAAAAACCGCTCGACGGAGGATAGTAACAGCGGCCTGTCTCCGCCTGTGTAATCATGTCACAGGCTTCATGCGGATCGTCGGTCAGACGAAAAATACGCAGATCCTCAGCCGAAATATTTTTATATTTGCTCAGCATGGTTCCGCGGAGCCAGCGGATCAGCCCGGTCCAATAGGATTTGCCGATCAATACCACCGGGCGCGGATCAATCTTCATGGTTTGAATCAGCGTGAGAAGTTCAAAAAATTCATCCATGGTGCCATAGCCACCGGGGAAACATACAATCGCATGGCTGTATTTCACAAACATGGTCTTGCGGACGAAGAAATAGTGGTGATTGACGGCGATGGTCTGGTATGGATTGGCACTCTGCTCATGCGGCAGGCTGATGTTGAGCCCGACGGAAACGCCACCCGCATCCTTCGCACCCGAATTAGCCGCCTCCATGATGCCCGGCCCACCTCCCGTAATAATGGCGAATTGCTTACGGGCCAGCAGGGCAGCCAAGACGCGGGCCTTTTTGTAAAGCGGATCGTGGCGCGGTGTGCGGGCCGAGCCGAATATGGTTACAGCCGCACCGAGATCTGAAAGCTGCTCAAAGCCCTCGACAAATTCCGCCATGATCCGGAAAACCCGCCACATGTCGCGCGCAGTCGGATCACCATGGTTAAATTCATGTTCGTAGAGTGTTGCCATGCACTGTCCGCCTTTCCAACCAGCATTGTATAAACTAAGTCGGCGTTTTTCGCCCTCGACATTAGCGGACCCAGTAACTGCACCTCCGGTGCCCCGCAGCGTAATGTTCCGTCAGTTCCCACGCCGCACACATTTATGCTATAATCGTTCCGATTGAAGTGCCGGCGATCCTCCAGCCCGGCGAAACATGGTGAGACGATCATGCATATGCCAGATCAGATGAAGACCGAATTGAACTTCCTGAGAAATGCCGCCAGTCCCTATCTGCGTCAGCACGCCGCCGACCCGGTTGACTGGCGACCATGGAATTCCGAAGCGATCGCCGAGGCAAAACAGCGGGATGTTCCCATTTTTCTTTCCGTCGGCTATGCCGCATGCCACTGGTGCCATGTCATGCAGCATGAGGTGTTTCAGAATGCCTCGATCGCACAACAGATGAATGCGAACTTTGTCAATATTAAAGTTGACCGCGAGGAACGCCCCGATATTGATGAAGCGTATATGCTCGCAACCCAGTTATTATCCGGTTCCGGCGGATGGCCGATGAGTGTCTGGCTGACCCCGGAACTCAAGCCGTTTTATGCCGGAACCTATTTCCCCCCGGACGATACCCGCGGCCGGCCCGGATTTCGCCGGTTGATTGAATCCATATCGGCAGCATGGCGGAAACATCGCCGCGCGTTACTGGAGCAGGCGGATGAAATATGGCACGCCTTGGAACAGGCGATCCGCCACACCTCCATTCACCATCATATCGAGCCGTCCGAATTACCGACGGCGGTGTTGGATGATGCGGAAAAACGCTTTGATGCGGATAATGGAGGCTTCCGTGGACGTCCAAAATTTCCACCCCACCAGATACTTCTGCTCTGGACTCAGCTGCTGGAGATGTCAGATACCGGCACATCGGATTTTCCACCGGCCATCACGGACCGAATCAGGCGCGCCGGGCCGATGCTCACCCTCACGCTGGACTCCATGCAATGGGGTGGAATTCACGATCTGGTGGGCGGGGGCTTTGCACGCTACAGCACCGATGAATGCTGGCATGTGCCGCACTTTGAGAAAATGCTCTACGACAACGCACAACTGGCGCAAATATACGCCCGTGCCGCCCTGCTCTTGCAACGGCGTGATTATGCCTGGACCGCCGAGCGGATCATCGATTTCTGGCTGCGGGATATGTCGTCCACCGACGGACTGCTCTGGAGTTCGATGGACGCCGACAGCGAAGGCCATGAAGGGCGATATTACACGTGGACTTGGCAGCAACTCACAGAAGTGCTTGCCGATGAGCCTCAACTTTTTGATTTTGCCCGACAAGTTCTGGATATTGCCCCGTATGGGAACTGGGAGGGAACCCATGTGCTGCAAGTGGGGGGCCACGGGCGTGATCTGCCCGACCTTTGGCTTGATCCGCGCTGGCCGGAATTGATGAACCGCCTCGAATCCGTCCGTCGCCGACGTCCCGCACCGGCTATCGATGAAAAAATTATTACTGCGTGGAACGGTTTGATGCTCTCGGCACTCTCCCATGCCATGCGACTTGAAAACGGCCGCCGCTTTTACGATGCGGGCGCACGCCTGCTTTCCGCTCTCAACACCCGCCTGATCTCATCGACCGGTTCGGTCTTGCGTGGAACATGCGGAAATAACACACTCGGCCCCGGTTTTTTGGATGATTACGCCTACCTGGCACGTGGATTGATTGATTGGGCCGCCCACAACCCGCAGGACTCAGAGCAGACTCTGGCGCTGGCAGGACGGATAATCGACAGCGCGTTGGAACTCTTTGGCGGCACCGCCGGTGAACTCTTCACGTCCGCTGATTTGCATGGAAGTCCGCTCAAGCAGATGCGGGCGGATTTTGATCATGTCGCTCCAAGCGCTTCCGCCGTCCTTATCAGTGCCATGCTTGATATTGATCACATCCAACGCACATCGCGTTATGCGGATCGGGCACGCCGCGCCCTCGAGTGCATTCTGCCGATCACCGGCAATTATCCGGTTGGCTCCGCCACCTTGCTGGGCGCTCTGATTCGCCATCCGATCGCAAATTCCGCCCCGCGGCGGGCCACATGGCAGATCACCTCGGCGCATCCGCTTGATCATGGCGGTTTGCGAGTGGTCATCGAGGCCCGTTTGTCGCATCCGTTCAAATTGATGCAGGTGCCTGAGGTTCGGATGCAGACGGCTGAAACGCCGAATGTTTCGGCATCGCTCCCCGTAAAAGCTCTTGAGACCGCCGGCGAATCGGGTGAGCGGAGCGATCAAGTGCGCCATTTCACGATTGATTTGCCGGCGCCCACTTCGACAGATAGCCCCCGAAAACTGCTGGTACATTACACCTTGTGTAACGATCAACTCTGCCTACCGGAAATGCATGAAACCCTGCAAGTCTAAAGAATGCGGAATATCATGATTTCGGCCGCATTTGAAAAAGCGAAACGGCGGGCTGAGTAGCAAAAAAAATAATCACTCATACCGGTTCTTGGCGATATACTTTCTGGTGTGATGATGAGCGGCGATAAAGTCCGGCAATTGGGTCTCTTTGACCATTTAGCGAGCCAGTCTTCGAATACGCAATGCTCACCGCTTGGTGGAAATGGTGTTGATCAATTGAATACAGTAAACGCTTTGGATATCTATCCGGCTAAGGGACGGCGAGCCCGTCGCGAGTTTTTTGAACGCCTTGTGCATGAGATGAAGGAAGCCTTCGGTATTAGCATTCGCAAATGGCGCCAGAGCATGAGTGGTGTGGCCTATGAACTGCACTACAGCAACGGCGATGTGAAACGCCTGATTTCCTCGCCGCATCCACGGTCTCCGGTGAGCGCCTGTATTTTTCTGCATGAAGTCGGACATCATGCCATTGGCTTCCGAAAGTTCCGCCCACGATGTTTAGAAGAATATCACGTCTGGCAGTGGGCATTTGAACAAATGCGGCTTCGTCAGATTCCGATTGATGATCGCGTGGAAAGACATTACCGCCGCAGCATGCATCATTATGTTTGTCTGGCGAAAAAACGCGGCCTGCGCCAGGTTCCGCAGGAACTGCTGGAATTCCAAAAGTTGCCTGCAGGTCTTTGAATCCGCGGCATTGGCGATCTCAGTCGCGTAAAATGCGTAGCACCAGCGCCGAATTTTTTGAACCAAAAGCAATGCAATTGCAAAGCGCCCATTGTCCATCGCTGGGACGCGCCGCTTGAGCTACATAATCCAAATCGCACGCCGGATCCGCCAAGTCGAGATTGATGGTGGGGGGAATAAAGCCCGCTCGCAGGCTCAGAATCGTGGCCGTAACCCCCGCTGCGCCGCAGGCCCCCTGGGGATGGCCGATCATGGATTTCGTGCTGCTCATCGGTATTTCGGCGGCCCGCTTTCCCAGTGCCAGCTTCATCGTCTGTGTTTCGAGTGCATCGTTAAGCTTCGTGCCCGTTCCGTGGAGATTCACGTAGTCGATATCGTCCGGTGTGATACCGGCCTGTGTCATGGCGATTTGTATGGCGCGGGCGGACTGCGTGCAATCTGGGGATGGTTGTACCCGGTGATACGCATCACAGGTAGAGCCCCAACCGCGAATTTCAGCCAGAGCTTTTGCGCCGCGTGCCGACGCATGCGAGGCAGTTTCAATCAGCATCATCCACGATCCCTCTCCCAGTACAAAACCGTTGCGCTCCGCATGAAAGGGGCGCGACGATTTCGATACCGGATCGCACGGGCTCGCCAGAATCCGCATCGCTTCAAAGCCGAGCATGATCCCCTCCGCGATAGGAGCGTCGGACCCGCCGACCAGCACCATCGGCAGCCGCCCGGCCTGAAGTGTCATCATCGCATAGCCAATGGCATCGGTGCTGCTCGCGCAGCCGCTGGTGACGACGTGAGATTGTCCTCGAAGCCCCAGAGCAATCGATATTTCGCTCGACAAATTGCCATGCGTGCCCGCCGGTACGGTAAAAGGCGATGATTTGCCTCGTCCCGTGTAATGAATTCGATATTGGTTCTCAACAAATTCCTGACCACCGCCGCCAGTTCCCAGGATAATACCAATCTGTTCTGACGCGCGAGCCTCCGCAACCGGACATGTAATCCCGCCCATGGTCAATGCTTCCCGCGCCGCCGCGACCGCGAGTGGAACCGTCCGCGATACTCGGCGCAAATCCCGGTCATCCATGTGATCCTGCGGTCGAAAATCTGCAACTTCCCCCGCAAAACGAATTTTCAATTTCGATGTATCAAAACTGGAAATCATTTTGATGCCGCTCTCGCCCCGGCTCAAAGCGCGAGTATAGGCATCAGCGCCGATACCGTTCGGGGAGACAACGCCAATACCTGTTACGACGACCGGATCGGTCATGGAATACTCCGTCTTCGGGTGGTGCACCTTTGATTATATTACCGTATCTGATGGTGGGACTTCTTATATCGGGCCAGAAATTTACGACGGAGTTGAATCAGCGGTCGGAAAATCAGTCGGTGAAGACGGATGTACCAACTGCGATTTTCCGCCCGGGCGAAATCTTCTTTGGAGCAGCATTGCGGCGCCAGACGCGTTTTGTGCTTGTAATAGTGGTACCAATCTTCGTGCACCAGCCGTTTGAATATCCATTGCGCCAGATAGCTGTCATCCCGCCCTTGTTTAAGCCAGAACGAAATTTGAAAATCGATCAGGTAGGGGCGCCCATCTGCTCCAAAAAGGATGTTTTCCCGTTTGTTGGTATCGACATAGGCAACGTTTCGGGTGTGGAGGTCGTGAAAGAGTCGTTCAAGATCAGCAAAAAATGCGGCATCCGGATGCATCTCCGGACATAAATCTTCACCGGGAATAAATTCATGGACATACCCCGTCGGTCCGTACACTCCCATAAATCGCGGAACCCCTCTGATTCCCTGAAGCTGCCGAAAAATGGCGATCTCATGTTTGGCTATACGCGCGCCTAACCATTGCATTGGAAATCCGAAAAGGGGATAGGTACGCTGTAATTTCAGCACGACCAATTGACCGTCCGCGTCGGTGTAAAGGCCGGTTGCTGCAAAAAAGTCATGTTTGAAAACTTTTTTAAGCCGGTATACCTGATCCTCGAGCGCAAAATCTTCAGGTAATCCGGCGGTGCCGAGCGCGAAGAAAGATGGTGGCGGGGCGGGCCGATTGTCCTGCTGCGTCTCGATCATCAGTAAGGAGTATAACCTGTAGCCCAAGACGCGTGTGCTTTATCGCTGCACACCATGCACCGCTTTCACGTATATCGGGTCATTCAAATATGGCGTGACAATGATCTCAGGTGGGCGCAATGGGTCTGTGCGATGGCCAGTTTCCATTATGGTGGCCACTGTTTGCGCTGTTTCTTTGCTTTCGATATACCCGGTACCAATTTTTGTAGAATGTCCAGTCGCGCTTGTACCACGGTGTAGCCTGGGCCAACGACAGCATATCCATTGGCGATTTTGCCTGCGGCTTTTGCGATCTGCTTCGGCTCCCTGTTTTGTTCGGGATCGCCATTGCTGTCGCTTTACGATCTCTTCTAAAAATCATCCACCGGCGACTACGAAACACGCTTGACAGGCCGGAACAAGACGGCAGGCTGAGCCCATAATCGCCTCAGGAGGTGAATAAATCTGATTTTCGGTATAACTTGATGCAGCAGACCGATTGTCAGGCTGCACCACGGTGGATCGGTAGAGAGTCTTTGGAGTATTGCATGCCCGATTTGAACATAACCAGCGTCCCGGGCTTTATGGCCGGTGCATTGCATTGCGGCATAAAAGCCTCCGGAAAACCGGATATGGCTATGCTGGTGTCAGACCGACCGGCGACGGCCGCCGCCGTGTTCACTACCAATAAAATAGTGGGTGCGCCGGTGATCGTGGGACGAAAGCACGTTGAGCAGGGCAAAATTATCGGCTGTGTTGTCAACAGCGGGTGCGCCAATGTCTGCACGGGCAAACGCGGACTCTCCGATGCGGAAAAAATGTGTAGCCTCGCCGCGGAACACTTATCCAGCCGTGGCATTCACGGTGAGTTGAACCAATTTCTCCCTTTCAGTACCGGCATCATCGGGCACTATCTTCCCATGCAGAAGGTCGCGGAAGGTATCGCCCGACTGGTTCCACAACTCGGTTCCACATTTGATCACGGCGAACAATTTGCCCAGGGAATCCTCACGACGGACACCTGTACCAAACAGGCCGCGACGAAATTGAAATTGGGCGACACGGTCGTAACGATCGCCGGCGCATGCAAGGGGTCCGGAATGATTGCCCCCAAAATGGCCACCATGCTGGCCTATATCGCCACCGACGCCGATGTGCCCGTTTCGTTGCTCCGCCGAGCGGTACGCCTTACCGCGGAGCAGACCTTCAACTGTGTAACCGTCGATCAGCACACCAGCACCAGCGATGCGTTCGTCTGCCTCGCCAACGGCAGAGCTGAAAATCCGCGTATGACGCTTCAATCGCGGCATTACCGGGCATTCTGTGATGCGCTGCTCGATGTGGCCGATTCACTCTCACGGCAGATCGCCGCCGACGGCGAAGGCGCCACCAAATTGGTCACCATTGAAGTAACCGGGGCCAGAACTGCCGCCGAGGCGAAGATCGCCGCCATGGCCATCGCCAATTCGCCGCTGGTAAAAACCGCTATTCATGGTGGCGATCCGAACTGGGGGCGGTTTGTCAGCGCCGCCGGTTACAGCGGCGCGAGCATGAATGTTGACCGCGTTCGCTGCTGGGTGGGGGGCATTGAGGTATTCGGTCGCGGTCGGCCGACCGGCGTTGAACTCTCCACCGTCGAAACCGCCATGAAAGCCTGGCATGTGAATATCCGCGTCGATCTGGCAATCGGCCTGGAATCGGTGCGTATCTACACATGCGATCTGTCGCGCGAGTACATCACCATCAATGCGGATTACCATACATGATCAGCGGCACAGAAAATCAATCTATGCGGACTCGCACCAGATGACTCGTGAACATTTATTAAATCTCGATCTCCCGGCTCTTGCCGCGATACTCAAAACCGCGGGGATGCCGCCATTCCGCGCCCGCCAGATCATGGAATGGGTCTTTCAGCATCGCGCTCGGTCATTTGATCAGATGACGAATCTCTCACTTCGAGACCGGGAATTTCTCGCCGATCGATTTGTCATCTTCACCGCCGAAAAAGCACGTCACGTGACCTCACAGGATCAGACGGAGAAAATTCTCCTGCGCTGGCCTGACGGCGGCCTGACCGAATCCGTCATGATCCCGTGCGATGATGATCAGGCGGATGATTACGGCCGCACCGTCGTTTCCCATCGACGCACCGCCTGCCTCTCCACTCAGGTCGGTTGTCCGGTGGGCTGTGCATTTTGTGCCAGCGGACTGGAAGGCCTTAAACGCAACCTGACGAGTGGCGAAATGATTGAACAGGCATTGCAGCTTACTCACCTGCTGCCCGAGCAGCGGCGTCTTACCAACATCGTCTTTATGGGTATGGGAGAACCGCTCGCGAATCTCGATGCCACCTGCGGCGCCCTGAAGACCTTGACGGCTCCGTGGGGATTGCATATTGGGGCCAGAAAAATAACGGTCAGTACGGTTGGTCTGCCGCCGCAGATTCGGGCACTTGCCGCTCATGGATTGCCGGTAACGCTGGCCGTAAGCCTCCATGCGCCCAACGACGATCTCCGGCGCCAGATCATCCCGTGGGCCACCGGTATCAGCATTGATATGATCACATCCGCCGCCACCGACTATTTTGAAAAAACGGGTCGTGAAGTCACCTTGGAGTACATCATGCTCGCCGGAGTCAATACGCTCCCGCAGCACGCGGATGAGCTTGCCTCCATTGCGCGTAAGATACGTGCCAACGTCAATCTGATTTACTACAACGAAGTGCCCGGCATACCGTTTTTAAGGCCAGACGGCGGAACGATGAAAACCTTTCAGCAGCGTCTGCGTACCCTGGGCGTCAACACCCATGTGCGTCGCAGCCGTGGGCGTGATGTTTCCGCCGCGTGCGGCCAATTGGCAAGGCAGGATCGCGTGCCGCTTGAAATTCACAGGGATACTCCACGCACAGGTGGTGATAAATCCCGTTCTCACCGGGCGCTTTAATATCCGGGCAAGTTCGTTTAGATTCTCTGCCTATGACAGATTTATTCCAAGGCCCCAAAGGCACACGTGATTTTCTCCCTCCCGCCATGGCGGTGCGTCGGTACATCGAAGATGCTTGGCGGCGGGTGTCTATCCGATTTGGTTTTCAGGAGGTGGACGGACCGACATTTGAGCCCCTTGATCTCTATAAGGTTAAATCCGGCGACGAAATCGTTTCACAGTTGTTTTCATTTACGGATCGCGGCGGACGTGATCTGGCCCTGCGGCCCGAATTTACACCCACACTTGCCCGTATCGTTGCGCAATTCGGAGCCGGACTACCCAAACCGATCAAATGGTTTGCCATCCCGCGCTGCTATCGTGCGGAGCAGCCGCAGAAAGGCCGGTTGCGCGAATTTATTCAGTGGAATGTCGATTTTATCGGTGAAGAAACCTTAACCGCGGATAAGGAATGTCTCTCGGTCTGCGCTGCATTCCTCTTTGAAATGGGGCTCACAACGGCCGATTTCGTCATTGCCTGGAACCACCGCGATCTGATGGCCGAATTGCTCGTCGCCCTGGGTATTCGGCCTGAAAAATTGAACGATACATTTTATGTGCTCGACCGTCTCCAGAAACTCAACCCTGTCGAGAGGCAAAAACTCCTCCAGGCCCGTGATTTTTCAGTAAGTGAGCAGGAATTGCTGGAATTATTCGCCGTCGAAACGGCGGTGCCCGCGGGCGGACGCACGGCACTTCAGGATCGCCTTCAGACACCGACAGCTCGTACCGCATACGAAAAAATGATGCAGCTGCATGATCAGCTCGTGCCTCCCGAATTGGCGGATAATTTCCGCTGGGATGTTGGCCTGGTGCGCGGGTTGGCGTATTACACCGGCTTTGTCTTTGAAGTTGCTGATGCCCGCGGTGAAAATCGCGCCATCGCAGGTGGCGGCCGGTATGACAAGCTTATTGAACTCTTCGGCGGCAAGCCGACCCCCGCAGTCGGGTTCGGCATGGGAGATGTCGTCTTGGAGATCTTGCTGCGGGAAAGAGGACTGCTTCCGGAACATCTCGGCGGCGGGCCCGATGTTTTTATCGTTAATGCGTCCGACGACGCCGATCTCACCGCCCAATGGGCGTCGCGGTTGCGTCGCTCGACATTTGATCCGACCGTCCGAAAAATTACGCAGGGTGGATTGCGGGTTCAGCACAGCTACCGGGCGACAAAAAATATCGGCAAACTGCTTCAGGAGGCCGCCTCCGCTCAGGCCCGCTTTGCTCTCATTCTGGCACCCGATGAATTAAGCCGCAGCGTTGTTAAATGGCGTGATCTGCATGCGCGATCTGAAACGGAATTACCGATCGCCCAGGCTGAGACGCTCATTCGTTCCGCATGTCTGGAAAAGGGAGGTTGAACGTGGGGCCGCGATCAAAAAAGACCAGTCATTACGAAGCCGCATTCGAAGACTATCTCCGCCATCACGGCCTGCCCTACATCGCCGTGGATGAGGCGAAGCGATCGCTGTTCGGCACGGCGAAATTGAAGAGTTTTGACTTTGTCGTTTACCGCCCCAATGGCACCAATCTTCTCGTCGATGTTAAAGGTCGGGCCGCCGCTCCCGGCAAGGCCTTGGCCAACTGGGTCACCCGTCGTGATATCGACGATCTGCGGCAGTGGAAGGACATCTTCGGTGACGGTTTTCAAGCGGTGTTTGTTTTCATGTACCAGTGGCGGGGGGCTTCCGATCAATCCCCCTTTTCCGAAATTTTCTGCTACGAGGATAATTGGTACAGCATGTTGGCAACGCCGCTCAGTGACTATCGCGCCGTGATGCGGTCGAGATCCGAATCCTGGGGGACGGTCTCCGTCAGCGCCGAGGCATTCAAGAAAATTGCCAAACCTCTTGAACAACTCACTTGAGTTTCCATTCGCAGGCTCAGGCCGCTTCGCTCCGACTGCAAGGCCCGGAATGAACCGACAATTCGCATCAGTCGGAAAGATGCCTTATTTGAAAAATCGCAGATCACCGTGGTTCGGGTACATCTTGCGTGCAAAGCGATAGGCAACATACGGCGTTACGCCGTCGCACAGCAGCTTTTTATAAAACAACTGACTCACCAGAGCCGCATCCGCCCAGCGTATTTCGCGTTTGGGGCTTATGAATGCCTCGGCACCGGTTCCTTTTACAAACGCCTCACCGAATGCATCGTGACCCGTCAGACAGCTCGACGAAAATACAATTTTGCCGGACAAATTGCCCGCCAATTCAATCACTTCCTCAATATCCACCTCTTCCAGTTGTAGCACCAGCTTTCTTCTCAGGCCGTGCATGGAAAGGTGAATATAGCGACTTGAAGATTGCCGCGCCTGTCTTAAAAAATGCCCCAGTTCCAGTTTGGTGCGGATAAAGCTGTAAAGGGGCCGTCCTCCGATCATGCGCAGGAATTCCGCCAGGAGCCGCGCTTCAGACCAATGCGTCTCGCGCGGGTTACGCGATACCGATTCAATCAGATAAACCTTGTTCGACGGCTGGAGTTTTCGTGACGGCATCCGGTCGGTTTCGCCGTCCTGATAAGTGATGTACGCCGTCCCGTTGGCCAGAAATGTCACCTTCGCCGGAAACAGTCGCTCCCCACGCCACGGTGCATAAACCCTATCTCCGATATGAATTTCGGTGCCTGCCTGCTTCATCATCTTACATTATACGCGGGCCTGAGAGTTCGTATGACCGCACGCCAACATGGTGTAACAATATGTTTTACAGTTAGTTATGGTTTCGGTGGGTTTCCTGATGGCACCGGTGGCTTTTAACTTGCACCATCCGGTAGAATCGGGTGATGGCCAATTCGTCCACTAATGCGTTTGAACTCGTCCGCCAATCCGTTCGGATTGAGGATGTCATTGGCGATCAACTGCGGCTCAAACCCTCCGGACGTGAATTTGTATGCCTCTGCCCCTTTCATGATGATCATAACCCCTCCATGCGGGTGGTACCGGCCAAGCAGATTTTTTACTGCTTTGTCTGCACCGCCGGGGGGGATGTCTTCAAATTTGTTCAGCGATTTCACAAAATGACCGCCGGTGAGGCGCTCCGATATCTTGCAGACAAATACCACATCAAACTGCCCGATAAATTTGTGCCCAATCCGCAGACCCGCGAGGCGAGGGAAAATCTGCTCGCTGCATCCGCTTGGGCCGGCAGGCAATTCCGGCAGTGGCTCAGCGGCGATCTGGGCGGATCGGCTCGCGCGTACCTTCGGCAGCGTGGTTTAACCGCAGCAACGATTGACGCCTTCGGTTTAGGCTATTGCCCTGACAGTTGGACCGCGCTGGCTCAGGCCGCCGGTCGTGATCGCATCAACCTTGAACATCTGGTGGATGCCGGATTACTCAAAAAACGCACGGACGGATCACCGTTTGATGTATTCCGCGACCGGGTGATCTTCCCGATAGTCGATTCCGGCGAACGCGTTATTGCCTTCGGCGGGCGGATATTGCCGTCCGATAAGGTGGATGAGCAGGGGGGGCCGAAATATCTCAATTCACCCGAGTCGCTCATCTTCAATAAGCGCGACATGCTCTACGGACTCAATAAAGCCCGCAGCGCCATTATCGAAACTGGCGAGGCCGTGCTCGTTGAAGGATACATGGATGTGATCGGCGCCCACCAGGCTGGTGTGGCGAATGTTGTCGCCGCACTCGGAACCGCCTTCACCGAACATCACGCGATGATGCTTGAGCGTATCGCCAAACGCCTGATCTTGGTATTCGATACCGATGAAGCCGGGCGGCGAGCCGCCGATCGTGCCATTCAGCTTCTGCTGGCCTATCCATTGGATGTCTGCGTCATGCACGTACCGGGCGCCAAAGATCCATGCGATTTTTGCATCGAACAGGGGGGCGAGGCATTTAAGGGCCTTCTGGCCAAGGCCACCGATGCACTCCAATACAAATGGTCTCAATTAACCCGGGAGTTTCAGGCCTCGGCAGGTCGCGCCCACAAATCCAAGGCCGCCGAGGAGATGATGCGGATTCTGGCTCTGGCCACCGCTAACCCACAGATGGACACCCTCCGGCGCACACTGCTTGAAAAAGATGTGGCCTACCTGGTGGGTATGTCGCTCGATGAAGTTCATGCCGCCGTCAATGATATCCAACACCATAGCACCCAGCCGGTTTCAACTTCGTCGTCCCCTCTCGCTCATGCGACATCTTCCCAATTACGACCCGTCGCCACCGCTTCCGAAAAAGCCCAGCAGTGGGTGTTAGGTATCCTGCTGACCACCCCGGCCCTCTACACGGATGTTGTTGATGATTGGTCGCTCGATTTATTTACCACCGATCCATTCCGTTCGGTTGCAGCCGCATTAGTGGAATATCTGGATGGAGCAGCGCAATTAAACGCCTGCACCCTGGCGGAATTTGTCGCCCTTACGCAGGATGAAAAAATAATTCAGACTGCCATCGCACTTCAGCGCGAGGCGGAAAACATTCCTGCTCCACGGCAATGTTTACTGGAATCGATTGCCTTTTTGCGGCGTCATGAGGAACAGGACATGAAACATGACTCGCCGCCGCAGAATACCGCTGAGCAGGCGGGGGGGCGGATACCACAAACTCTCGTCGATCTGCTGGAAAAGCGACGCGAGGATCATCGAAAAAGTCAATTGCGTCGACAGGGCAAAGTATAGGCGGCGGATACGGAGTATTCTCAGTTGAAAAATCATCACCCGGATATCTTGATTCAACTTTACAGCGTGCACGAGCATCTGCGAGCGGATTACGCCGGTACGCTGGGGCGGCTCCGCGACGCCGGAGTACGCAACGCCGAATTGTTCTGGTTTGACGGTCAGCCGCCGGTGGCGGACATGCAGCGGATGTTCACCGATTCGGGCATCCGGCCGCTGGCCATGCATGTCAATTTCGACGTGCTCACACGATCCTTGTCGAAAGTGATCGATGCCTGCTCCACCCTCTCCGTGCGCGATGTTGTGCTTCCATGGATCGCCCCTGAAATGCGGGCCGCCGATGGTTTTTGGCGAAGTTTCGGCGTTCAGTTGAATAAATTCGGATCCGAATTGCAATTCAACGGCATCGCCTTCGGATATCACAATCACGACTTTGAATTTGCGCCCGTCACCCATGAGTTGCCGATGCAAGTCCTGCTTGATACAACAGATGCGGCGCTGGTGTTTTGGGAAATGGATACCTTTTGGGTGGAATTTGCGGGGCAGAACGTGCTCGATTGGATGGATCGCTGTGGCGATCGTATCAGGGCCATTCATTTCAAGGATGGGCGCGACCGGCGAATGGTGGAACTTGGTTCCGGTGAGTTGCCGTGGACGGATATCTTTCAGCGGCTTTCCGGTCTCAAGACAAAATATTGGATTTTGGAGCAGGAGGAATTTCCCACAGGCGATCCGTGGCGTGAGCTTGCAAATGGTTTGGAGTTCCTCGCTGCACATCAATAGAAATCCGCAGCAGAAACCGACCGGCACTTCGCACCCGCCGCGGGGAAAGTGCCGCGGTACGCCGTAGTGAAATTCCGAGAGACGACTTTAGAATTGGGAGTTATTCATGGCTCGAAATGATGACAATCTGCGTCCGGCTCCGCGGCCGCGGAGCTTCTGGACGTTTCTTCTGCTGCTGTTGCTTCTGGTGTCAATCGCCATCAACGGGCTTTTGATCGCGGGGATCACCGGCCTCAAGACCCTCATGGCCGCCCTCAATGGCTCGTCCAATGTCCGATGCGTCGTCGTGCATCACGGCGCTCAGGATATGATTGCCATTATTCCGGTCACGGGGCTCATCGACGGTGCCACGGTCAATGAAGTGGTGAACGATATTCGTGCGATCAATAAAAACAGCCATATTCGCGGGGTGGTCGTCCGGGTGGATTCTCCCGGCGGGGCGGTCACCGACGCCGATGAGATTTACCACAATTTAATGAAACTGCGCGCCGCAGGATATCCCGTGGTCATCAGCATGGGCGCCATGGCAGCCAGCGGTGGCTATTACGTTTCCATGGCCGGTGAACGTATCTTCGCGGAGCCGACCACCATCACGGGAAGCATCGGGGTCATGCTTCCCGGTTTTCAGTTGACCGGACTGCTTAAAAAAATCGGTGTCAAACCTGAATTTCTCACCAGCTCCGCCGCCGTCTGGAAGGAGGCCGGCTCCCCATTTTCTGATTTCACGCCCCCGGTCCGTGCCTACCTGCGGAATCTGCTCAATATCGACGATGCACGCTTTGAACACATTGTCGAAGTCGGTCGCGGCAAAGCTCTCAAAGTTCCCATCACCACCGTAGCCAATGGAAAAATATTTACAGCGTCCGAAGCCCTTCAATACGGCCTCGTGGACAAAATCGGCTATATCGATGCCGCGTGTCATCAGGTGGCCAAACTCGCCGGCGTCTTTAACCCGACCATTGTCCGGCTTGCCCCGCCGCGCAACGTTCTATCCGCGATCGGCGTTAATTCGGCCGTTGGCAGACCGGTAATGGAAATTACCCCGTCCACCATCTATTCGTTGGCCAGTCCGAAATTTGAATATCTCGCCATTCCCTGATCGGGTCGAATGGGTACCGGTTGGCCATGAAACAGATCGGCCACCGCGGCCGCAACCCCGCTTTGTGCATGGGCAAGAGTTGTTTTCTTGGCCGATGATCGGACATGTTCCGGTGCACTGCCCATGGCATAGCTCAGATGGGCGTTTTCCAGCATTGGAATGTCATTGACATCATCCCCGATCGTCACCACGTCGCGCGGATCAACGCCCAGATGCACGCATAGCCGCAATATGCCCGACCACTTGTTCACACCTCGATGGAAGATTTCCAGAATCGCTGTCTGAAAGTGCAGCGCCTGCAGCAGATGATAGCTGAATTGATCGCCATAATCGCGTTCCAGCACGGCCGTGAATTCCGCAGCCGATGGTTCATTCATGATCAATCCAACGCGCACACACCGCTTGAGCAGACTTTCGTCCGCCGATGTTGATATCAGATGTGATACTCCGTTACGTCGGAACCAGTCCGTCGTGGCCGGATGGAGTTTCGCCATATCTTCCACCAGATAGAGCGGATCGTCCGGGTGATGTTGATGCAGCAGCATGATGGGTGTTAGCGATCGCTCGCGGCACAGGGGCAGCAGCACCTCCATCCCCCGATCACTCAGCGGAACATGTTCGATGGAATTTCCCGTGATATTCCAGTTCAATTCCGCTCCGTTGGAGAAGACGCCCGGCACTTCAAGTTGCAGATCAGCGATCAGATGTCGACTCTCCCGCCAACTGCGTCCGGTGCAGATTGAAATCATCATGCCCGATTCGCGAGCCTTCCGCAGCGCCGCTTTATCAGCCTCGTTGGTGGTATGCCCTTTTCCGATCAGGGTTCCGTCAAGATCACACATCAACAGTTTGTATCTGGATGTCTTCAAGTTTCTGAATCACCATTCCATCGCGAGTCCACAACCTCGCATGATTCTATGCCGAAGCGATATTTCCGCCAAAGCGGATAATGAGGAAACCGTTACGTGGCGATTAAAATTTCGCCGTAGCGACGGTAACTCGTTGGTCATTTCACCGGCGATACAACCGTCGGCACGCCAAGTGATGTCGAATGATCTGAAAAAAGTTCCGAGACCTTGGCAGGCCGCACCCGCTCCCGACGCACACGCACTCGGGATGTTTTCACAATTTTTAGCTTTTCCGCCTGATGGTAGGCCTGCTCAAGAATACGGCCGCTGATGCGGCATTCAATCATGACCATGCCCGGTGCCGATTCATAATCGCGCGATACGATTTCAGAAAATTTTTCCAGAAACGTGATGCCGCGCGTATCGGCCAGCGACAATTCCACCCTCACCTGACGGAGATCGCCCAGCATATGCTCCCGCACAGTGCGGGCCAGCGTCATGACGCCGGTTCCGTCGCGGGCGCTGACTTCCATCGCCTTGGGAAACTGCCGCCGCCAATACGCCAGATCCTCGCGCTGCTTGACGGCATCAATTTTATTGAGCACCAGAATCGCATCCTGTCCGCTGCAGCCGATCTCCAGCAGTACCTTCTGCACCGCCTTAAGCTGATCCGGCGAGCGCGGATCGGAGGCATCCACCACAATCAGCAGCAGGTCCGCATGCGTCGCTTCTTCCAGCGTTGCCTTGAACGATGCCACGAGATGATGGGGCAGATCACGCACAAAACCGACCGTGTCGGATACCAGAGCCCAGTGCGCCTCTCCAAGTCGCCATCGCCGGGTTTTTGTATCGAGTGTGGCAAAGAGCCGATCCTCGACAAAGGTATCCGCTCCGGTAAGAGTATTAAAAAGGGTGCTCTTGCCCGCGTTGGTGTAGCCTACAAGACTGACCGTGAAATGTCCCATGCGCCGGGCAGAAACCTCGCGCGATTTCCGTGATTGAACCTCCGCAATGCGCCGCTTCAGGTCTGATACCTTGTCGCGCACCAAGCGGCGGTCGATTTCCAACTGCATTTCACCCGGCCCGCGGGCTCCTACACCCGCTCCGGCACCCGCGCCGATACGTTCAAGGTGGCTCCACATGTGCCGCAGCCGTGGATAGGTGTATTCCAACTGTGCCAGAGCCACCTGAAGCTGAGCCTCAGCCGTCCGGGCGCGGCTGGCAAATATATCCAATATCAATTCGCTGCGGTCGAGAATTTTACAGTCACAAACCCGTTCCACATCTCGAAGTTGATTCGGTGACAGATCATGATCAAAAATCACAACATCCGCGCTGTGCTTCTTCACCAGACGTGCAATTTCGATGACTTTGCCACGTCCAATGAATGTGGCCGCATCAATCGACTCGCGCTTTTGTAGCACCCGATCCACGACCACCGCCCCCGCGGTCTGCGCCAAGCTGGCCAGTTCATCCAACGGAGCGCTGGGATCGGCCGAAGAATCCGGCAGCAGCACACCCACCAGGATCGCCCTCTCACTTCGGACGGAAAGATCCACCCGTTTATCACCATTCAAGCCGAAAATCTCCTTTTACACCGTGCCTGGCCATCAGTCATCAACAGAGCCTCTCCAAGAGTACTATCCGGGTGTTCAGCGTCATCTTAGGCAGCGGCTCTTGCGAACGCTCGCCGCAGGTTCTGCCGCTAACTTCCCTGCGGATTCACCCCGCAAACCCTTTCAGCAATCATACTGCATATCGGCCATCGCTCGTGTCCGTCATCTCTTGTGCGATCTCTCAGCGCTGATAGAGTGGCAGATAATGAAACGGGACGCAAAGTGCCAATATCGCCATCGAAGTGGCGTACGGCTTTCCACCTTGAAATTCGATTCCATCCGGTGGCTGCCAGCATCCAGACGCATGCTGATAATGAATTAATTCTTTGCGGATAGGGGGGTAGATGGCGGTCCAATATCGTCCACCGAGCTGGGAGGCCGCCTGCGAACAATAATACACCGCATAGAAGTAGAAATTTTCGTTGTAGACGATCGGATGCGCCAGCAGATAATTGCCGCCGGAGATGGCCTGTGGCGAGTTACGACGTCCCATGAGTTCCAGAGCCAAGACGCCGGTTCCGGTTCGGGCGCGGCCCGGAGGTCCGCCGGGTTGATAGGCGAAGCCGCCATTGATGCAGGCATCACGCACCACAAAATGGATGCCGTTTTTAATGGCCTCGGCGGGCACTGCTGCACCGCAATCGGCCGCTCCGCGAAGCGCCATAAGTTGCCACCCGGTGCATGAAATATCCGCGTCGGTGCTCCACGGTTGGTAACGCCAGCCACCTGCAAACTGGTTGACCGTTCGTTTTTGTGCCGCAAGAATCAGAGCCACGGCCTTGGCAATAGCTCGGCCGACACGCTTGCGCATCGTGGGGCCCTCCATGCCGTACACTTCGGTGAGCGCTACGGTGCAGATGCCCTGGTCGTACATGGTGCCGCCGGGAGCTGTGATATAGCCGTTGGAATTCTGGCACGAGAGTATGTATCGGATCGCGGCGTCAATGACGCGGTGGTAAGGGCCATGGTTGGCGGTGTAGCCGCGGGCCATGAAGGCCATCGCCGCCAATCCGGCATCCGCCGGCTTGGCCTGGCTGGCGCAGGCAAAACTGCCGTCTGAAAGCTGATGATGGGCCAACCAGCGCAGTCCCCGTGCGACGGATGCTTTCACGTATGCCGGAATGGGACGCGCCGCCGCCGCCCGTGGCCATATTGCCGGCAGAAGCAAAGCCGCAATCGCGATCGGGAAGATGAATCGTTGCCGTGAGAAGCGGTTAAAGAAAAGGCGAAAGTTCACCGGCGGTTTCTCCCGTTCTGTCAATGCTCACGATTCAGACGTGATATCTTCACATAATAATCACGCACCATTTGTCGATATCCCGGCGGAATAGCCTGCCGGGCTGTATTGAGCAATTGCCTCTGCCGCAGGGCCCCCAGTCGAACCCACTGGGCAGGACTGATACCCAGCGCCGCGACCGACTTGGGTATCTGACCGGTCGCATGATCGGCTCCGATACCTGTGCCTGTACCTTGGTCAGAAAGGCCGCCCGCCTGACTTCCGCTTTCGGCACCGGCCGTCCCCTGGCCCGATGCCATCGACGGACTGCTATTCCCTGTCTGGTTTCCGGTTCTCATCGCCTGGCCGGATTGCCCAGTTTGGCCGCTCTGTCCGCCGCTGCCGGCAAACGCGAGAGCCTGTTCTGCCTGCGAGAGCGCGCCAGCGGCTGCCTGCGCCTGACCGGAATTGCCCTGACTGGCGGCATGCCCTGCAGCCAACGCCCGCTGCAACTGCGACGCCGCCTCCATCAACCTTTGATATTCGCTCAAACCTGTCGGCGAGGGTGAATGCTGACTGGACGTATTGCCCCCCGGTCCGTGTGAACCCGCCTGAGCCTGCACCTGATTTGGGTTCATTTCACCTGGAATATGATCATTGTGATCTTCGTCGGCAATGTGTCCGCTGCCACGCGTCCCTTGTTGAATATCCGCGAGGGCCGAATTGATGTGGGCCAATGCGGCTTGCTGTCGGATCGATGCTTCGGCGTGATTTCGCTGCTTGAGTGTTTCGTTCGTGAAATGCTGATCTTTCTCGGCTTGAAGCATCTGCTGTCGGGCCTGTGCGACTGCGGCTGCCAATTGCGGAGATCCCAGCGCCGTCTCCCGCTCCAGCTTTTTCGCCTGTGCGGAGGCGCCTTTGATTGCCGAAGCAATCTTGGATGATTGCCTGATGCTTTCGGCGGTGTCCTGTCGAGCCGCCTTAAGTTGCCGGGCAACGGCCGCAGTCTGTTTGGCGATAGTTCGCTCTCGCGCCGCGAAAGAGCTGAGCATTCTCGCGTCGGCAGTAAGTTGCTGCGGTCCGGGCGTTTGATTGGCGGCCTGCGCTTCAAGCTGCGCACTTCGGGATAAATCCTCGCCGGCGGCCTGAAGGGCCTCTCGCATGGCCGAGAAGTTATTACCGGTCGCTGCGCGAATGGCGGTTTGCGCCTGCGACTTGGCCTGCTGATTCAACTGTTGACTGGCGTGATTGCTATCATCGGCCGCCTGCTTTCGAGCCTCAGCGGCAATCTGTTTCGCGAGATTCTCCATGATCGCTTTACCGGCCGGTGTATTGGCTTGAGCCTGTTGAGCGGTTCGGGCAAGTTGTTCCGCCCGGCTTTGGTTCGCTGCCGCCTGTTTCTGCTTTTCAGCCGCCAACTGACTGTGAGCGGCCTCCTGTTCCAGTCGATTGGCCGTCCGCTGTAACTGAGCGATGATCTGCTTCTGCGCTGTATGAGCGGCCGATGCGCGATGATGCTCGAGCGCCTGCACCGCGGTCTGCATGGCCGTATGCGAAATGGGTGGGGCATTGCGTAATGCGGATGCGTGGGGCTTGGCGGCCGTAAATTGGTTAATGGCCTGATTCAGATGCAACTGCTCCGCAGCGAGTCTTCCGGCATTCTGATTAGCCTGCTGTCGATGAAGTTTAGCGTTAATCACCCGGCGAATGCCCTGTTGGGCCACCTTGATATTTCGCAGTTCCGCCTCAAGGGCTTTAATTTGCGGGGCGGCCATTTCCTGCACCGGACGCTGTAAAATCGGGTGCGCTGTGACCAGATGTTGTATCTGGTTTTCTATTTGACGCTGCTGGGCCAGCGCCCCGGCATCGGTGGGGTTGATACTCAGTTCCTTGGATACCGACGCCTGCTTCCTTGCAAGGGCCTTAACGTTGTCGGCGATCACCTGCGTGCCTGCCTGCCTTTGCATGTTTCGTGCGGCGGCTTGCAATTGATTCAGCGCGGTCTGCAACCCCTGCTGAGCTTTTGCAAGCTGTGCCGATCGGGTCTGCGTCAATTTGGGGTTATCGAAGGTCGCCAGTCCGAGATTCCTGGCAGCCGAGTGGAGTGATTTTTCGGTCACCGATCGAATCGCCGCCGCAACCCGCCGGTAAACCCCGTGGTGCATCCGCGCTGCGGCCGATTCCAACTCACGGGCGCTCTGCCCGATGAGATTCTGCGAATGATTCGCCTTTCGCATGGCGACCGCGTTAAAGTGTTGAGCCGCCGGAACATGCTGTAACTGCGTGATCTGCTGCCGGGCGGTCTGCAATTGTCGTATGCTCTTTTTCAAAACTGCGGAGAAGCGATGGTAAAGCAACGCGTCTCGCCTGGCCTGATAGCTCATTTCGAGAGATGGGTCAATGAGAATTTCATGTTCGCCGCTCAGGCCGGTCTGGTGCGCCGGAAGGCAGTTGTCCTCCACCACCAGACGATACATGATGACTCGGGCATGGGGTTCGTTCGCGGCCAGAAGCTGATTTGCAATATGTAATTTCCACTTGCCTGAATATCTACGCCCACCCGCCATTCCCAGTGAAATCGGATAGGAAGCCGAAGGCATGGCGCCGACTTTTACCCGTACACGAAGTGACGTGATGCCATAGGGATCCGTTGCGCGGTAACGAATGGGAATGACGTCATCCGGGCGAGCCCGCACCACGCCGCGGGGGCTCGTGACATGCACGACGGGCGGAGGATCGGTATGGACGATAACCGGCCAGACACGGTCATCGGTGTTCGCGACGTGCTGCGCATTGATTAATTTAATTCGGTAGTGTGTGTTGGCTTCCAATGTGAAGACGGCACGATAGGACGTGCCGGCAACATGGTTCAATCCCGCCACCGTCGCCGGGCCCGCCGACGATGCGGCAAAGTGCAGGGCGCTTTGCGGGGCGAGTTTCTGCGTGGTGTTGACCGTCAGCGATACTTCAGTGCCACGGATGCCGGCAATGGTGCCATCCACTCCCGTCACGCGGCGGGGCGGCAAATGGGTGTACGAGGGATAATGGTAGAGGATGGTAAGATGGCTGATCGCGGGTCGCGCAATCACATGCACGTGATACCAGCGCGATTCCCCGCGACGGGATAGGATGCGGTACTGAAATGATGTCTGGACGGCCTCCAAGGTGCGGCGATAGGAACGCGGACCGGTTGGGGTCATGCTGCTGACGGAGCTGCGACCATCGGCATACCGCATCGCCAATTCCAGGTGTAATCGCTTTGCAGGCGCGATGTTAGAATGATCACGTGCGGTAATCACCACGTTTCCGCCCTGACCTATGCTGAGATTTCCCGGCGATACCGTCAGATTCATGGCCGATAGCGGCATCTCCTTTGACCATGGCATGATCGTCCGGCGCACGCCCAGTGCGAGGGTGTTGGGCATCAGCGGCCAAAGTAATATCCACACCAGCAATGCCGGAGCGCAGATCACTGCCGCCTTTAAAAGCGTCTGCGTCGTAATGATCCGTCGGGCGTCAATTTCAGAGGCAATCTCACCGGCCCGATGGATGACTCGGTCAACAAGCTCCCCGGACGCGATCTGCTTGGTATTAACATCCGACGAAAATTCCACCGCACTGAGCAGGATTTCGTGATGGGCCCCGGCGGTTTCAGCCACCCCGGCAGCGGTCCGAAGATTAACGGGGGCAAACGAACCTCGCAGTAATCGCCAGAGCGTCCACGACATCGTGGCCCATGCCATGACCGCTATACCCCATCGAACCGGCGTCGCGAGATGCGGAAAGCTTCCCAGTAAAAGCACTGCGGTCAGTGCAATCAGAGCGCAGTACCCCAGCGAGCGAATCAGCGCCTGGGCAATGCGAAACCGCCTCTGTCTCGCCGCCACCGCCAGAAGCGGGGCCGAGAGTTCATCGGGAGGTAGGGACGTGATGCTCATGACTCAGTTCTCTGCCGGATGCACGAACGTGGAAGGCTCAGTACCTCTTGGGTAACCGCCGGAAAATGCCCGGCGGCAGCCGCCCATGGTTGATCCCCGCCCATGCTTTCTCATACCACTATCATATCAAACCTTTGGTTTTTCTTATGATCCATTCCGCCGCCGCTAATAAAGCAAAAAGAATCATAAACAACCATTGAAGCGCTGCCGTTCCCGGGCTCCGGGCGTTCGTCAGCAGCCCAATGGTATTAACGCTGCGAAGCGTGTGTTTTTGCGGTGGCATGGCGGCGGCCAATATCGAATAGGCCGGTCCTGTTACCATGACCCCGCCGCCGGCTGCGGCCAATTGTTCCAGTGCTCGAGGGTCTGCCGATGGATCAAACATTTCCAGATTTTTACGGGCCCGAATACGGATAATCTCGTTACGATTGACGGCTGTAGGGTCATCCGCCAGTTTTTGACCCACGTGATCCCCTTTCAGCGTGATTGAATAGCTGCCCGGTTCCAGGCCGGTCAGTACCCCGCTGTAAAACCCCGGCGAACCGGGTGTTGCGATCATGGAAGCTGATTGCATGGCACCAACCTCTTTGGGATTACGACGACTGTGAATCAGACGGGCTCGAACCTGAAATCGAAGGTGCGCGTCCGGAAGCAGATTGGTATGCAGCACGCGTGCGCGAACATGCACAGTTTGCCCAAAACGATATCGCGTTCGATTGGTGCCAAACCGCACCCACTTTCCTCCCACCGGAAGTTGTGTACCAACCGCCCATTTCACCAATTGGGCCAGAAAAGCGTTCTCAAGGTTATGGCCGTCATCCGACCGCATTCGCCAAGTTTGATCACTGGCCAGATACAGCACCCGCCCCGCACCGGCGCTCACGGTGGCCAGAAGAGCTCTTTGGTGATCGCCCTCCCCTGAATTTGAGCCGGGACCACCCGGATTGCCGATCATCCACAATACCCGCGCATCGGGTCGGGCATCGGTGAAGGTGCTGTGCCAATACCAACGCGGCATATCTCTCCAGAAGCGATTGTTGCGACTTCGATCCATTCCTAAATCAGAAAGATCCGACTCGACGCCTTCGGGTGTCAGCAGGGGGGCAAATCCCGATCGCTCCTGTTCGCGCATGACGCTTGGCGCCCACACCGGTTTTAATCTCACCGGCATAAGCCCGGCCAGAGCCGTTCCCTTCCATGCACCGGGCATATAGTTCTGACCCGCAATGAGCACCAGTGCGCTGCCTTGAGTTTCAACCGCATAGGCAAGTGCCTGTTGATCTGCCGCCGAAAGCGAACTTGGGGGAATATCGCCCAGAATGATCAGGTTAAACTGACCCCACGCTTTTTTTCCCCTGGGCAGAATGGACGCGGTATAAAGTGAATTGGATGGAGACGCGGCAACCGGTTTCGGCGGTACCACCCCCGCGATCGTGGCCGGATGCAGCAGCACGGCCTGCAGGTGCACACGGCCGCTCCGTGAAAAATAATTGACCAGATATTGATACTCCCAACGCGGCTGATTATCCACCACCAGCACCTGAAGTTTGTCGCGACGGACGGTTACCCGGAACGATTTCTGCACTTTCCCGTGATAAAGGGCCCCGGCAACGTGCCCGATGCGTAATTGATACCAATAGACGCCCGGCGAATTCAGGGTATTGCTGAACCGTACGGTTCGTACGCTGTGTTGTGATGTCGCCAGCAGGGTCCGTCTGTCAATGAGCTTACCGTTTCGATATAGATAGATTTTTACCGGATGATCCGCCATATCTCGAATGGACACCAGGGCAACGGCGTGCATCTTCTCATGTTTGAAAATCCAGGTCGGAGCGTTGACGGCCTGAATCCTTACGCGTGGCGAGTTGAAGCCGGCCCCAACGCAGAGTGCGTAGGTGGGGGTTCCGCGGGCCAGCATCAATCGCGCGATCGGCCCGGGATCGGGTCCCATATTCTGACGGCCGTCCGAAACCACCAGCACCTTCGACGATGTCGGCGAGTTCATCTGGTGGGCCGCCGTCATCAGTCCAGCGGTAATATTCGTCGCCTTGCCGGTCGGATTCATGGCGTGGCGAAGCACATTCCGTAGCGTTAATGGTGATGCCTGCCCCGCGTTGTATGCATTGGCGGCGAAACTCACGACATGCACACGCTCACCGGCCGTTATGCCTCCAAAGACCCTTCCGTCCTCCGCGTGATGCGATAACAGTGCTGCGATGGCAAGTTTTGTCCGACTCATGCCGCCGACCCGGTTCAGCGCCAGGATGACGGCAGGTTGACGGCCTTGGGATGCGAGAAATGCCTTATCGCGTGCTTCAGCCAGGCTCGCGAGGTTTTTGGCTGCTCGATTCAGCGCTGAAACGGCGGAACTTAAATCAGCAAAAGCTTGACCACGGACCGTGGAGCCATGCAGTTGCCCCTCCACATGACCGACGATCTTTTGCGCCGATTTGAATGTCGCTGCTATCGAATCTGCGCCGTGCAGAGTGGAGAGATGCCTGATCAGGCGTGTGGCATATTTATTCCACCACTGAAATTGCCGACGGATACGCCTTTTTCCCGATGGACTGTCCCCGGCCCCGGCGTCCAATTCTCTTCGGATGATGCCGAGCCGTTGTGCCAATACGTCCGACCATTCGGACGCTCGATCTGCCGCGTCGTTGTAGATGTTCGGCTTCAGATATCCCAGGGCGCAGGCCCATCGAAGCTCCGTCTCCGGAGAGTGCGGGCCGTCTTTTATCGACATCGATTGACTGTGATCAACCACCAACCAGAGAGAACCGGGGACACGCCGCACCCGGAGCCACGACACGCTTGGTCGCAAAAGGCATAGAAAAATTAATAGGATCATCGCGAGTCGGATCGCGGTCACCAGCAACAGGGTTCGCGGAGAAAGCAGTCGCTTCTGCCCCATGTACCAGTAAACCAACGCGCCGCCGGCGGCGCCTACCATTATCAGCATCAGCCAGATATTCATGACCGGATGCACGGTTGGATAAATGCCCGAACTTGGCGGATGGTGGTCTACCATGGTGCACCCGTGGGGTAGGCCGCCGCCGTAATGTCGCTGTCGCTTTCCGTGGGTGGGTCATCCGACTGCAGTCGTCCAAGTCGACGGCACAGCCACCCTTCAACGACCATGACGACGAGCACCAGAATGGCAATGAGCGGCCAGACCGACAGGCCTCCGACCGCGGTTCCCAGAATCGTGGCGGCACGATTGGGCGTGATTGAACCGGCGATAAACCTCTGATTCTTCATCCAGTGTATATCTGCGGGAGTCAATTCAGCCGGTGCAAGCTGCCGGGGATCAATCGCGACACAGTAGTAAATCGGGCTTCTTTTGCCGCCGGGTTTGAGCGTCAACCGGTGAAGCCCGGGTTGGGCTGTATGGCTGGAGGTGATTAAATATTGATCGCCCGGCTCCAGTCTCGGATGCAGCGGGATAATACGCTTATCAGGCAAAGTAAGTTGAGCGGAAGTGATCGGGGGACGACCCGGGCCGGTCCAGACCAGCATGCTGCCGGGATTCAGTTCGCGTCGGCTTGAAAGCTCCCGACCCGCCAGTGCCAGATGCACAATACTCTGGTTCACCAGCGGGACGAAACTTGCCGCTACCGTTGGCCAGTCATTCAATTGACCGCCTACGCCGGTTGTCCAGACCAGAAGCCGTCCACCGGATGAACCCAAATCCCTCTCCACCATGAGCGGGTCTCCATCACCGGTGGCCGCGATGACTCGGGTATTATTAATTTCCGGCTTAAGGGCCCACCACCCGCGTAAGGTGACGCCGACAATCTGATTGTGCCCGGCCTGCAGAAGCGGCTTGACGATCTCACTTCGCCGATCCCTGATAACGATAAATGGCGGTCGCTGTGACTTTTTAAGTTGCCCAAAGGTTCCGACGGACAGACCATGTGACTGCAGTTCGGTATTCAAAAAATGGTCATTGGTGTGGTGGCCGGCAATGATCCACACCCCCCGGCCGGTCCGTGCGAATAAGTTCAGCCGTGTGAGCAGATTGCCGGGTACGGTCGTTGGATCGTTCAAGATGATGGCATCGAATTTTCGCAGATGCATCTGCGCCGCCCGGCTGATGCTCACCACCACCGGTGTGGCCAGCGCCGGACCACCCTGTTCCTGCGGAAATGGATCAAGCGCGGCTGCTATGAACCGGCTGTTGCGGTAATGGCCGATTGAGCCCACCTGGTGATCGATGATCAGTACCGAAAGATGGTTCCAGATTTTTACTGCCGCCAAAGATCGATTATCCGCCGCCAGCGCATCCTGAAAATGGGTACGGACCTCCAGCCAATGCGACCCCGCCGTATGAAAGCGATACTTAAAGCGACAGGTGCGGGTTTTACCGGCTGCGAGTTCACGTATCTGCGTCACGGCGACCGGCTGGCCGTTAACAAGCAGGCGCAATCTGACGCCGCTTACGGCCAGCGGGCCCGAATTCTCCACCGTGAAAATAATATGTGCAGGGTGTCCGGCACCCGGAATGCGTGGTTCAATATGAAGCGGCCCGATGGAAACGTCGGATTCAGTGACAAGCGCCGGAATCTTAATATTGTAAACCGGGACGAGGCGGCCGGCAGACGCCGTGCGGGTACTTGCCCACAAACCTGTCCTGCCGATCTTCCACGATACCACCCGATCATTGGAGATGACGAATATCACCTTCTTCAGGTTATTGCCTCTTTGCGCAATCGCCTGTGCGTAGCGTATCGCGGAGGGTATCGAACTGCCTGATAGGCCGGCAGGTAACTGTTCCAGCGGAAGAATAAATCTCCGCTCAATCCGCGTCCGGTCCGCAATCAATATCCCATGGCGACTCAGGCTGTCATTACGGTGCCCGGCTACTACAATATTAAGGCTGTCGTCAGGGCTCAGATGATGAATGAGGCTTCGGAGAAGCACAATGCCATGGCTAAAAACCGTACGGCGGCCGCTGATAAATCCCGTCGATATCGAATGGTCCATGATGACCACGACATCCGCAGGTGTACTGCGGCCGATGACGGAAAGACCCCCATCGGACAGCACCGGCATAGATAACAAAAATGCAATGAAGCCAAGCAGCAGCATTCGCAAAATCAGCAGCAGCCAGTGCTCGGGAATACGCTTTTGCTTCTGCGTCGTTTCGCTCGGTTGCAGAAAAAGCATGGCCGACCACTCAATGGGTGTGGTTTTACGGCGATGCAGCAGATGAATAATGAGAGGTATCGCCGCCAGGGCCGTCCCAAGGAGCATGATGGGCATCATAAAACTCAAATGCCGCGCTCCCTGAGTCGGGTGGACAGATAGGCGGTTAACGCCCGATCCACACTGTGACGGGTGTCCATGAGCCGATAGCTGATGCGCAGGTCGCTGCAGGTGGTTTCAATCGCTCGGCGATGCCCGGCAATCGCATCAAGATAACGGCGGCGCACCACCGCCGGATCCAGTCGCAAAGAATGATCGGATGCCTCCATACTCTTGAAAAGCGTCCATTTTCGGAAGGGAAATACAATCTCATCGTGTGCCAATATCTGAAGCACCAGCACCTCGTGACGGCGGTGCCGTAGGTGGTGCAGGGCGCTGATCACTGCGTCGGCCGGTTCGAGCAGATCGCTCAGTAGAATGACCATGCTGCGCTGCTTGAGTCGGTCCGCGACTTCGTGGAGTGTCCGGCTCAGATTCCCCTCTACCCCGCACGATCGCGCCTCCAGCGCGCGGGTCAGGGTAATCAGATGCGATGCTGTTGACCTGGCCGGAATAAAGTCCTGTATTTTTTCGTCCAGCGTAATCAAACCGCAGGCATCCTGCTGGTGCAGCAGCAGGTAGGCGAGGCACGCAGCCGTGAACTGAGCATAGCGATATTTGCTCATGGCGTCGTCGGCCCCGCGGTATGCCATGGAACCGCTCGTATCAACCAGCAGGTGCGCTCGCAAATTGGTGCTCACTTCATACTGACGGATATAAAATCGATCCACTTTCGCATACACCCGCCAATCGATGCGCTTGAGGTCATCGCCCGGGGTGTATTCACGATGCTGGGCAAAGTCGGTGGCAAATCCGAGGTGTGCGGACCGGTGCATTCCCTGAACGTAACCGTCCATAACTTGACGCGCGACCATTTCCAGCCGGCTGATTCGTGACAGCAGTTCCGGTGCTAATAGCGAGCCTGATTCAGGCTCCTGACGTTCATGAATCGAGATCGAAATACCACCCACCTGCCTTCCGAATGAAAATCCGGATTCCCCGTTACGCCGCACGCTGTGCCGCGCCACCCAGTTCGTTGAGTAAACGTTCAATGATCTTGTCGGTCGAAATGCCGCTTGCCTCCGCGCTGAAGGTGGTGGTGATCCGATGTCGGAGGACCGGCTTGGCTACCTGCGAAATGTCTTCCGTGCTCACGTGCATACGTCCATGCAGAATCGCCCTTGCCTTGCCGGCCAGTATCAGATAAATGCTGGCCCGTGGGCCCGCTCCCCATTGCACCAGGTCTGTCAGCCATTTTGGTGCTTCGGCTTCGCCGGGACGCGTTGCACGCACCAGGCTGCGGGCAAACTCATAAACATGATCAGCCGCCGGCACGCGGCGCACCACGTCCTGCAGATATTCAATGGTCGTTGCGTCCAGCACGCGATTGAGTGTCGCCGGTTGCAGTGAACTTGACTGCTTCATGATCTGCAACTCCTCCGCTGCCGTGGGATATCGCACCACCGTCATGAACATAAATCGGTCAAGCTGTGCCTCGGGTAATGGATAGGTTCCTTCCTGTTCAATGGGGTTCTGCGTGGCCAGCACGAAAAAGGGTTGCGGTAGATCGTACGTGTTTTCGCCGGCGGTAACGCGATGCTCCTGCATCGCCTCGAGCAGCGCCGCTTGTGTTTTGGGGGGTGTGCGATTGATTTCATCGGCCAGGAGCATGTTGGTAAATAGCGGACCGCGGACGAATCTGAACGCCCGTTTCCCCGTCGTCTTATCTTCTTCCAGCACATCGGTTCCGGTAATATCCGAAGGCATCAAATCAGGTGTGAACTGAACCCGCTTGAACTGCAGACTCAGAACTTCGCTCAGCGTCTTGACCAGCATCGTTTTTGCCAACCCCGGCACGCCCACCAGCAGCGCATGTCCGCGGCAGAACATCGCCGTTAGAACTTGTTCGATCACCTCCTCTTGGCCGACAATCACCTTGCCAAGCTGATCGCAGATCGCACGGTAGCTTTTGGCCAGATCCTCGACTGCCAGTACATCGGATCCCGTTACCCGGGCAGGTGCCTGCGGGGGTGGGGCGGCGTCCGGCGTTGGCGGCCGCTCGGTTTGGCTGAAACGACCCATGAATTCACTCATTACCGGTACTCCATTGAACAACTGCCCGTTAACCCCATCGGCATCTCGCCATTATACGAGCCTACAACGTTTTGCATCCTCCGTCATTGCGTTACACGCCATTTGCTCCGGTCTGCCCCGCGAGGTATTTTCCGCAGTGGAAATTGAAATGTTGGGGGTTTCCATGGTCGCCATCGATACCAACGTCTTGACAGCGGGCGACAAGACAAGCGTCGACGTCAGCAAGAAGGCCTTCAGAAAGTCAATCACCGATTTAGTGACGGAGGTATTCAATGCTGTCCATGGCGAATAGAGAACCGCTTGGGAACCAACCTTGGCGGTTCATTACCGGGGCTGCCATCGCGAGCTTGGCCTTGGCCGCCGGCGCTGCGTCGGCAAGCGGGCCGAACGGGCAAGCCGTCCGCGAGTCCCACCGGCCCGGCTCGCCGTGGCTTCGATTGGTGTGGAATGGGATCGCGATTCCTGTGCTCAATAAGCCCTTCCAAATTTCCCCGCTCCCCCAGCGGAGCGCCGCCAAGCTCCTTCAATTTCTCAAGGACCGAGCAGTATCCTTCGATGCCCTTGGCACGCGTCTCGATGCCAGACCGGGTAAAAAGCTCTTGGCGCTACTCGGCCCCGGAGTGAACACCGCCCAGATCGCCGGAGAAATCAGGTATAAGTGGCGCGGGCCTGCGCCAGCTTGGGTGGCGGCAAAAGATGTCTTTCCGCCCGGCCATTTTTCCGGGAGCCCTCGCGCCCTGGTCGTTGGCTGTCCAACCGCTGCGGGGAAACTGGCGGTCTGGCGGGCACCCGGGAAGGGGCCCAAAATCAGACTCCAGGAGGCGGCGCTCGTATTCCCGCGGTGGGCGGTTTCCCTCGCATTCTTCGAAAACCGACGTGAAAACAGGGCTCGCGCGTTTGTTAGAGGCGATAGTTGGCGGCAGGTGGTGGCGGTAATCGCATCCGAAATTTGCGCCCGGCACTCACCACCCGCGGGGCGTGGCGCAATTTTTTACTGGAGCAAAAACCGGCTCAAGGCGAAACCGCGCGGCACGGCGGCGGATGTTGCCGCCGCCGAAAAGCTTGTATCGGCATTACGCCTGAAGCCTTTGGGTTGGCTTTTTTCTCAATTGTTCCGTACGGGGGTGAACTCGGGCCACCGATTGGTGCGATTGGCTGCAGTGCTTCGCTATTTCAGTTCGCTGGTGCCCACCAAGTATCCGCTTTGGGTGCGGTTTCGCGGCACTGACGGATCTACGCTGTACATCGCTGCCACATCACGCCGCTGGCCCTGGCGTGACGGGGTAATCACCACCGACCCACAGATGGAGCGCCGCAGGCCGATCCCCTACTACCGGTGCGATTGGTGGCTTTTCGGGCGGCGCGGCCGGCTGCTGCGGTACGGAGAACTGAGCCGCATGTTGGGCAGGCCGCTGTGGTACGACCTTGGACAGGTGGTCCTCATGTCCGGCGAGCGACGGCCGATCTCAGCAGCTATGGAAGGGCAGGGCCACACGGGAAGCTTGGGTGGCCACCCTTGATGGGCGGGCCCCGTGGCCAGGGAATGCACGCCCGCCGGGCGGCCCAGCCCGGGCTTAACCCGGATTATTCACGGTCATCGCGGCAGTGCTGAGATATGCATGGTTGTATATACATCGGTGGCATGGCTGCAGGTTTTTTACGGTTGTGGGCAGAAGGCCCCCTTACCCCCATTGGCCGATCGGGTTGTGATGGATTCAGGCGGTGGAGCGAAAGATGTTGGAACGTTCGGCGACCAGCTGATAGAAGTGCCACCAGGG
>JAKAVA010000002.1 GCA_021827645.1 Planctomycetota bacterium | reverse complement strand
GCGCCGAGACTCAATCCAGCCACGGAGACTAACCGTCTGCAAACACGACACTTACGACCTCCACCCCCGCAATCCCGCGCCGGTCCTTGAATAATCCGGGCTAGGTTGCCGAAAATCTGAGCCATCTCGTTGGATCCCTCGGTGTTGAGCGGGACGAAATCCCACAATGATGTCCAGGTAATTCCGTCCTTGATATCACGGAGGAACCGTTTCAATTTGGGTCGGCCTCGGCCGTCGGAGCCGAAATAAATCTCGTTGTTTGCAATCAGCTTTTCAACGGTTTCACGGCTAAACCGCCAGTTACCGTTCGACGAGGGGAAATGTTCTTCGCCGGTGTTAGGATTTACGATTGGAAAATTAAGTGATTCCACATACCGACCGCCCTTGACGTTCGCCATTAGGTCGCCTGCGGCCCAGGGGCCCTTGGGATGGTTGTCAGGGTTTTGGTATCGAGCGACCTGCTCGTCACTCCTTGGTCTGAGCGAAATGCTGGTGGTGGAGTACCGCCTTGCGTAAACCAGAATGTAGTCGTGCTGGGCACCAATTGACCTGTCATTTGGCGGGGTGCTACGCTTCTTCCAAATAATTTGAGTAACGAAGTTGTCCTCTCCAAAGATTTCGTCACACATCTTTCTGAGATTTGATACCTCGCCGTCGTCAATTGAGATAAAAATAACTCCATCGTCATTCAAAAGATTGCGAGAGAGACGAAGCCGCGAATACAACATCGTCATCCAGTCGGAATGGAACCGGCCATTTGCTTCGGTGTTTGTGACAAGACGATTTCCTTTGGAGTCTGATTGGTTTGATCTCACGAGGTATTCGTTGGAATCCTCCGCAAAATCGTCGTCGTATATAAAATTGCGGCCCGTGTTATAGGGCGGGTCGATGTAAATCAATTTAATTTTATTCAGGTAGGTCTCTTGTAAAAGCTTCAGAGCGTCGAGATTGTCGCCTTCGATGAAGAGATTCTTCGTTTCGTCGAAATTCACACTCTCTTCCCGGCAGGGTCGGAGAGTTTTGGCGATGGGTGCGTTGGCGGCCAGCAGGGCCTCGCGCTTGCCCGGCCAGTCGAGTTGGTAGCGTTCACGCGGTCCATCCACAATGTGGTCTGAAAGCTCCTGGCGAAGCTGGTCGAAGTCGATGGCTCGCTTGGTATTCCCCTTTCCGTCCTTGGTCTCAGTAATGCAGTTGGGGAAAAGTTCCGCGATGCGGTCGATGTTGGTTTTGGTTAAATCGGGGCTGTGCATCTTCAATTTATTCATGGGCCTCCTCACATTGCCTTTCCGCTTGTCAGTGTTTCAATTTCCGCCTTGACCGTCCGCATCTGGGCGTTGATTTCGACTTTCCGGTTGAACTGCTTTTCGCGTTTGAGATGGTCTTCGAGCCTGGTAAGCTCGCGCTGCTTCACGGCCATAATGCGGTGCCTTTCGACAAGGCTTTGGAGTGTCTCTCCCGGGTTGCCTGAAAAAGGCATCAGTTGCCGAAGAATTCGCTCATACAGGCTCGCGAGATTCAATACTACCGGAAGTGGAGACCGCTTGGTTTGAGCCGGGAGCCATGCCGTTGAAAAATACTCGCCGACCACCCATTTTGTGGAATCGGCTTCGCTCGGCCTCTTGTAAGCGGCGACGACCCTGACACGGTTCCCTTGTCGCGCAACGCTGGCGATTTCAAATATGATCGGGAAGCCGGTGGCGTTATCGATGCAACGTAGGATGTCTTCACTCATGTCGGCGACGCCAGACTTCAGTTCCACCCCGAAAACCTGAATTTCAGTGACACCCAGACCAGCGGGGAGGTTGAGTGTTTCGGGAGCCAACTTAAAACGCCAAACGATTTGATCGATTTCGGTGGCGAACAGGTCGCGGAGTCGGCGCGTGGGGTTTCCGAAGGCAAAGATTTTGCTTTTTGGGACGATGCGGCCATACGCGGCCTGCTGCGGGTAATCGAAAAATCCTTTTGTCATTTTGGCTCCTGGATGACAAGGAAGGACAGGAGTTCAAAGTCGTTGAGGCCCGCGATTGGGTTCGTGAGGGCAGTGGTCGTCTTCCCGGTGAAGAGACTGTCGATGTCTTTCCCTTCTTTGATATCGACGATTGAGCGGATCGCCTGGGCGAGCAGGGCTGAGTAGGTGGCCATGTTCCGGCCATCGTCGGTGGTTTGGTTGAACGGGCCGTAGGCTGCGGGGATGGGGTTCGGCTGATATCGACACGCCGCACGGGCAAGATCGAGAAGCTGCTTAACCTCCGTGTGGTTGGCGATGACGTTCCCGTCCTTACCCATGTAAAGCAGATAGTAGGGGTGAAGGCGGTTCTGCTGGTTAATGTTGACCGCGTGATTGCGGTTGCGAAGGGTGAAGATGACACCCGGATGTAAACCGCGTTCGGGATCGGCAGGGACAACGGCGTGCAGCCCGCTTGGTAAACTGGAAAGGTCGCCGTTGGTTTTCACGTAATTGAGAAGGTCCATGCGGAAGTCGTTGAGGCCAAGGTCGGTGATGGAAACTCCGGTTTTGAGCTCTTCCATGTCGATGACCTCTTCCTGAAGTCGGCTGAGTTGCTCCTTGCGGTAGGAAACATCATTGGCTTCTGCGGTGAGGGGGTTGTCGTCGCCGGTGGCCGTCACATCGGCGATGACCATGCGATTCTCGACACGCTCTTTCAGGTGGATGTACTCATCGAGTGTGATGTCTGGCCAGTAGTTCACAAGCTGGATAGCCGCATTTGTCGATCCGATGCGGTCAATACGGCCGAAGCGCTGGATGATGCGGACGGGATTCCAATGGATGTCGTAATTGATAAGGTAATCGCAGTCCTGAAGGTTCTGGCCTTCGGAAATACAATCGGTCGCTATCAGAATGTCGATTTCGCCAGGTTCGTTAGGCATCACCAGAGTTTTTTCCTTGGACCGGGGCGAAAAAAGTATAAGCACGGACTGGAAGTCGTACCCTTTTTTCAGCGTTGTTCGCGGTGCGCCTGTGCCGGTGACAATGCCACAGTGAATTTTATGGTCTTGGAGGAGCTGCGGAGACAGGTGCTTGTAGAGGTACTCGGCGGTGTCGGCAAACGCTGTGAATAGAAGCACCTTCTTGTTGCCGAAATTTAGGGGAGATGACAGTTTGCTCTTGATCTGAGTCTTGAGGTGTTGAAGCTTCGCGTCGTGTTCCGGCGTTATTTTACGCATCTCCACCAGCAACCCCGCGATTATCTTCAGGTCCGCTTGGAGGTCGTGCTCCCAGGTCGGAATGTCCATGTCGGACAACCGCACTTGCACCTTGCCGCCGACGCTGTTGTCGTCTGGGTCTGGATAATCATCATCATCGGGTTCGGCGTTCTCAAAGGCACCTGTTACGTCGGTGAAACCGGGGTCGGTGCCGTCCTTCTTAAACTGCTCGATCTGTCCGAGCGTTCGGGTGTGGTTATCGTGGAGTTTTTGCAGCGTAATTCGGAAAGATTCGACGGAGCTTTCGAGTCGTTTAAGCAGGTTGATGGTCATCAGCCCTTGAAGACTCTTCTCGCGGTCTGCCTGGCGAAGCGTGCCGCCTCCGCCACGAACTTCGGTGTCGTACAGTTCTGCATACCTGGCCAATCGGCTCGGCAGGATGTAGCTCAACGGGGCGTACACGGCAAGTTGCAGCATCGACAATTGGGTGAAAATCTCGTTGAATCCGATTACGTCAGTGCGATGCGTCAACTGACAATGCACTGAGATTGGTTGGCGACGCTCGGGGAAACTGCCGATGTCGGCGGTGTCGTAGAAAGTCTCGATATGTTTGCGTGACCGGGCGATGGTTACGCTGTCGAGAACCTGAAAAAAATCAAAATCGAGCGATTCAAGAATGGCTTCCGCAGTGCGTTGCTCCGGGGGCAGTTTGGACCACGCATTGAAGACAGTCTGGGCACGACGGAATATCTCCTCGATGTCCTTGCCGACACCGAGTTTTTCGCGAAGGGTTGAGGATTCGCCCTCATACGCGAGGGCAAGCTGGTTCCGAAGGTCGGAAAAGCGGTTGTTCACCGGGGTTGCGGAAAGCATGAGAACTTTGGTCTTGACGCCCTGCCGGATGACCGCGTTTAAGAGCCGTTGGTACCGCGTTTCGCGGTCCTTAAACATGTCGTTGTTTCGGAAGTTGTGGGATTCGTCGATGACGACCAAATCGTAGTTGCCCCAATTGATGCGGTTGAGGGGCGTGCCGAACGATTCACCCCCGGTGCGAAGCAAGTCTGTGTGGCAGAGCACATCGTAGTTGAAGCGGTCGCGAGCAAAGATGTTGGTCGTCAGGTTACGGTTGTAATTGAGCCAGTTGTCGGCCAGCTTATGGGGGCACAGCACCAACACGGAGCGATTGCGAAGCTCGTAATACTTGATGACGGCCAGAGCCGTGAATGTCTTTCCCAAGCCGACGCTATCCGCAAGGATGCAGCCGTTGTAGGCTTCCAGCTTGTTGACGATGCCTGTGGCAGCATCACGCTGGAAGTTGTAGAGCTTTTTCCAAATCAGGCTTTCTTTGTAGCCCGTGAGGTCGTTGGGAAGAACATCTTCGGAAATATTTTCAAGAAACTCGCTGAAGATATTAAACAGCATCAGAAAATAGATGCGTTCGGGCGAATTCTCTTGGTAGACGGTGGCGATGTGTTCGCAAAGGCGCTGGGTAACGTCCTCAATCTTTTCCGGATCGTTCCACACCTGGTCGAACAGTGATAGGTAGGTGCTGGTGAACGAGGGCTCGCTAATCCGGTTGACGAAGTTGGACACGGCATTGCCGCGCTGATAACCAAGGTCTACAGCGGTGAAGCCATGCAACGGCTGGTAGACGGCTTCCCCTGAGCCTCCCTGAAGGCAAATAAACTGCTGCATTGGTGCCTGCCCGCGATTCGACCGGAAGGTTGCCTTCCGTCGCATCCACTCGGCACACTCTTTGGCAATGGCTCTTTGGGTGAGTTGATTCTTGAGTTGAATTTCAAATTCGCTGCCGTAGAAGCCGCGCTCCCGCTCGGCCTTTGGGATAAAAAACTCTCGACGGACCTTCTGACCGGCGTCTGTGACCTCATCGGGGACGAATGCTGGGGACGTGAAGATGAACTCAAACGACTCAACGTTCTCAAGTTCGGCCTTGAGTGCCTCAAAAGCATAAATGGAAAAACATGATGCGGCAACCTTGAGCTTCATTTTTGGCTGAACTGACCGCTTCAGGCTGTCGCCCAGCAGTTGGTTGATGTTGTCAATGAGTTCTATGGCCATAAAAATCCAAAATGTGCCAAACCGATCCGGCCACATCTACTGGTGATACGCCGTTCGAATGTGCTGGGATTTTATGGCATTACGCGAAGCCGGTACAGCGGCACTACACAACTTCCACACCCGGCAGTGTTACCACCCATGATTAAAATAACGCCACCGCCTCCCTGCGCCCTCAGTGTGAGATATCGCCATCTCCGTTTCCGTGCACGATGGTGATGGTTTTTTCACCGAAGAGGGCCCACGGTTGCGGCAGGGTTCGGCCGCAAGGACGCCGATGCGGTTGGGAATCAGCGGCACCTTGAATGTGCCGACTGACCACCCGTATCGTCCGATACATTCCCCGACATCGCAGCCTCCGAGATAACCCGACAAAATCCCATCGATTCCTCACTTCCGCCGCGCTGCTGCATATAGCGAGGCGAGGCCCGCGAACGCGCATGCCGCGGGATAACGACATCGGCCCTTAACCAACTTGGAGGAATCATGACGATACAACCTTCATCTCCCGACCACACGCAGAATATGGAAATCTTCCGCAAACTGCTGACCGACCGCGACTGGTGGATTGTGCCGATCCCATTTCGGGATAAGGGGCCGCGGATAAAGGGGTGGCAGGAGATGCGCATCGGGGCGGGGGATTTCGACCGGTATTTTCACGCGCCCTGCAATGCGGGCATTATCCTCGGCCTGCAGGATGCCGATGACCGATACCTGATCGACATCGATCTGGATTCGCCGGAGGCGGTGCGGCTGGCGAAAAATTATCTGCCTCAGACGGACTGCATTTTCGGCCGGGCGGGGAAGCCTGCCTCGCATCGGCTCTACTACGTTCGGACACCCATTGCGCGGCGCGTGTACCGGGCGGCCAATGGGATCATGATCGCTGAAATTCGCGGCACCGGCTGCCAAACCGTGGCGCCGGGCAGTGTGCACCCGAGCGGCGAACCCATTGCATGGGTGCGCGATGGCCAACCGGCGGAAATAGCGCTAGAGGTGCTGCTGGGTGCGGTGGAGAATCTGGCGGTAGCCTGCGGCTGGCGGAAACAGCCCGGCCGGGAAGCGCCGACGCCTTCACCGTCCTATGAGCCACGGACTGATAACACGCCGGAAATCAACTGGTACCACCAATGTCAAAAATATCTGGCCAAGCTGCCGCGAAGCATCTCGGGGCAGGGTGGGCATGATGCGATGCTGCGGGCCTGCTGCGAAATTTACCGGTTCGGATTCGACGGGCCCGAAGCGTGGCAACTGGCGGACTGGTTCAACGCGAACATGTGCGATCCGCCATGGAGCGAACGGGAACTGGAGCACAAACTGGCGGACGCCAACGAAAAAGTGGCTGTGGCGGGAGAATTTGCCAAGTGGCGGCAGTGGCGGCCCACGGCGCCGGCGTTCCCCGCGCCCGTGCCCAAAATCACGCCGCCGGCCGTTTCCGCGCCCAAGCCCACGGCCGCGCCCACGCCTTCACCTGTTTCCGCACCCAAGCCCGCACCCGCAGCAACAGCTACGCCCGCCATGGCGCCCGGAACCAAGCGGAATCACGATGAGATTCAATTCACGGATGTTGGCAACGGCCAGCGACTCTCACGCCGCCACGGCAGCAAAATTCGTCACGTGTCGGGCATCGGCTGGTACGTGTGGGATGGCATCCGCTGGCGGTTGGATGACACGCTGGAGATCGACCGGCTGGCGAAAGAGACCGTGCGGGCGATGTTGGCGGATTCAGCCAAGGTGGGGGATGATGCGCAGCGCCGGGCATTGGCCAAGCACGCCCTTGCGAGTGAATCTGCCGTGCGTCTGCGGGCGATGGTGAATCTGGCGGCATCGGAACCCGGCATCGCCATCCGGACGGAGCAGCTCGATGCGGACGGATGGCTGCTGAACGTGAACAACGGCATCATTGATCTGCGTGATGGGACACTTCGCCCGCACGATCCGGCGTTGATGCTGACCAAGCTGGCGCCGGTCAACTATGATCCCGCCGCGGTCTGCCTGCGCTTTGAACAGTTTCTTACGGAAATTTTCGGCCCGGAGAATGAACTTCCGCAATATGCAGCCCGGTTATTTGGCATGTGCCTCACCGGCGATACCCGCGAACAGATTTTGCCGATTTTGTGGGGTGAGGGGCAGAACGGAAAGTCAACGCTGGTAGGCGTCATCATGCACATCATGGGCGACTATGCCGGGCTGGCGGCGGAATCGCTGCTGATGGTGGGGCGACATGAGGAGCACCCATGCAGTCTGGCGGATATGCAGGGGAAGCGGCTGGTGGTGGCATCGGAGACGGAATCGGCCGGGCGTCTGAAGATGCAGCTGATCAAGCGGCTGACGGGGGACGAAACGATCAAGGCCCGGCGGATGCGGGAGAATTATTACGAATTTACGCGAACTCATAAAACGATTCTGCAAACGAATAACAAGCCACGGATCAATGAGAACTCCAAGGCGGTGTGGCGGCGGGTTCAACTGATTCCGTTTAACGTGATCATCCCGGACGATAAAAAAGATACGGAATTGCCCCGAAAGCTGAAGGCCGAGGCAAGTGGTATTTTGAATTGGCTGATCCGGGGGTGTTTGGACTGGCAGCGGCAGGGGCTCGGTGAGCCGCTGGAAGTGAAGCATGCGACGGACGCGTATCGGGAGGAGAGCGATCCGCTGCGGGAATTTTTGGAAGAGCGGTGTGTGGAAACGCCTGGGGCGTGGACGGCAACGGGTGATTTGTATGCCGCGTACAGCCGGTGGTGCGAGTCAAGCGCGGAACGGCCGATGGGCAGGAGGTCCTTCGCGGAGGCGATGGCCCGTGGCGGATTTGAAGCGGAAAGAAGGAATGCTGGACGGGGCTGGAACGGGGTCGAACTGAAGCCAGAATTTGCGCTGAGCCTGGCGTAGGCGCATGTCGCATGTCGCAACGTGACGCGATTTTCCCTATGAACAAATAGATTGATTTTCATATAGCGCGATACGGTAAATCGCGACATGAAGCGACATGCGTCATGAAAACCCGCATTATTTTGCAAATAACGCCAGTTACCATGACGCAGCGGGCTGCGGTCGGCCGGGCCGGTGGGTTATCGCGACGGGAGGGGTATACAGCCGCCGCATGAATTCACGTCAACAACTTGAGATATTATCGGTGCCGCTGACGGAACTCTGCTGCGACCCGGGGAATGTCCGTCGGCATGATGAGAAAAATATTGCCGCGATCAAGCAGAGCCTGCAGCGTTTCGGCCAGCAGAAGCCGATCGTGATTGACGGGGCGAATATTATTCGGGCGGGGAACGGAACGTTTCAGGCGGCCCGTGAGCTTGGTTGGACGCATATCAGTGCGGTGCGGACAACATTGGACGGTGCCGATGCCGTGGCCTACGCCATTGCCGATAATCGCACGGCGGAATTGGCGGCGTGGGATCATGAGGCGTTGATCCGGCAACTTGGGGCGCTGGACGCCGATCTGGCCGCGGCGGCCGGATTTACGGATAAGGACATTGCCGAACTTTCCGATGGTACTCCCCGCGAAACGGACGAACCGACCTCTCCCCTTCCCGAAAGTTATGAACTTGCCGTGACCTGCCGCGATCAGGCGGATCAGCAGGAACTCTATGAGCGTCTTACAGCGGAGGGGCGAACATGCCGCGTATTGACGTTGTAAACACGTGCCGGGTGGAGAACACGTTTCGGTGTCAGCAGGTTGAGGGGATGTTTGATCTGCCGCCGGCGCAGGCGGCGCGGATCGAGATTCATGCTGAGGTGCCGTCACTTGATGAGCCGTGGCAGATCGGCGTGATTGTGGGCCCGTCGGGCAGCGGCAAGAGCACGCTGGCGAAAGCGGCGTGGGGTGCGATGCGGACATTCACCTGGCCGCGGGATCGGGCGATGATTGACGGGTTTGAAACCGGCGACATCCGTGCCATCACGCAGGCGCTGGTGAGTGTGGGGCTTTCGAGTCCGCCGGCGTGGTTGCGGCCATTTCATGTTCTTTCCAATGGGGAGCAATTTCGGGCGCAGATGGCGCGGACGCTGCTGGCGGGAGAGCCGGTGGCGGTGGTGGACGAATTCACCAGCGTGGTGGATCGGCAGGTGGCACAGGTGTGCGCGGCGGCGACGGCCAAGGCGATTCGTCGGGAGAGCGGGGTGCGCTTGGTGGCGGTATCGTGCCATTACGACATTCTGCCGTGGCTGGAGCCCGACTGGGTGCTGGATATGGCCGACGGGCGCCTGGAGCGAATGGGCCCGGGTGTGGCGGCAGGGTGCCAAGGGCATGATCCATCCACGCGGCAGACACGGGGGCGTCTTTGTCGACCGGAGTTGCGATTTGAAGTGCGGCAGGCCGGGGCATCACTTTGGGCCATGTTTCGCCGTCATCACTATTTAAATCATAATCTTCCCTCCGGCTGCCGGTGCTGGGCGGCGCTGCATGATGGGCGGCCGATTGCGTTTGCGGCTGTGGCGGGGTGCATCGGCTTTGCGGGGTATCGGCGGTTTTCGCGGGTGGTGGTGCTGCCCGATTATCAGGGGATCGGGATTGGATCACGCTTTCGCGATGCGGTGGCGGCGATTGAGATGCCGCGGTGTCGGCGGCTGAGTCTCGTTACCAGCCATCCGGGGATGATCCGCAGTCTGGAAAAGAGTCGGCTGTGGAGGCGCGTGGCGGTGGCGTGGAGCACGGGTGCGGCGGGGATGAAATGCAGCGGGCATTTCCGGCGGACGGTTTCATTTGTTTACACGGGCGGGGGAAAAACGATTGACGCGGCCTGCTAAAGAGCTGATGGACTGGCAGGGTGAGGCGATTGATGCCAACCGCGTCTATGCCCTCGCCCGTTCGGGCGCGACCAATGCTGAGATTGCCGGGGCGCTGGGCGTGCGGTGGAAAACGCTGCGAAGCCGCTTCGGGGCGGCGATTCGGCGTGGCCGGGCGAATCTGCGGATCGCATTGCGAAGCAAACAACTGCAGTCGGCGTGTGATGAGGGAGGCGATGCCCGGCTGCTGATGTGGTTGGGGCGACAATATCTGAAGCAGCGGGACGATCCGATCGCCTCCCGGCCCGAGAAGAATGTTAAAACTTACGTGCAACTGGATGTTGAAGACGTCTGAAGTATTAAATCCTCTGATGCAACCGCGGCACCGGCCTTATCGGCCGTTCGGGGCGGCTCGCGAACTGCTGCGGGATCGGAGCCCCGAGATTCTGATCTGCGGGCCGGCGGGGACGGGCAAGACGCGGGCCATATTGGAAAAGGTTTATCTGTGCATGCAGAAGTATCCGGCCATGCGGGCGCTGCTGGTGCGAAAAACGCGGGCCAGCCTTACCCAGAGTGCGCTGGTGACGTTTGAGGAAAAAGTTTTGCCGGAGGGGCATCCGGCGATTGGCGATACCAGCCGCGGCTATCGCAATCATTATCAGCTCTCGAACGGTTCGGAATTGGTACTGGGCGGGTTGGATAATCCGGATCGGATCATGTCGTGTGAATATGACCTGATTGCCGCCTGCGAGGCAACAGAATTGACGCTGGAGGACTGGGAAAAGCTTCTGACACGTTTGCGCAATGGAGTGATGCCGTACCAGCAGGCGATAGCGGACTGCAATCCGGCGCAGCCCAATCATTGGTTGCTGCGTCGGGCGCAGAGCGGATTGATGCAGATCTTGGAGAGTCGCCATGAGGATAACCCGCAGTGGTTCGACCATGCGGCGCGACAGTGGACTCCCGCGGGGGAAGCTTATCTGGGGACGCTTCGGCGTTTGAGCGGGGCGAGGCGTCGGCGGCTGCTGGACGGTGACTGGTCGGCGAATGAGGGATTGGTTTATGAGGCGTTCGGGGCGAGCGTTGCTGAGCGCTTCACCGGCACGGCGGCATATGCGGCGGCGGGGATCGACTGGGGATGGTATGAACCGACGGCGGTGGTGGTGGGCGTGCAGGATGATGCGGATCGCATCTGGATTGTGGATGAACTTTATGAGACGCGCATGGATATTGATACGCTTGCCCGGCGGTTGGAGGAGCTGGTGCGGCGGTGGAATATTGAAATCATGTTCGCCGATCGATCGCGGCCGGAATCGATTGATTGGCTGCGGCGGCGTCAGCTTTCGGTGCGGCCGGTGCCGGCCCATGGGGTTGAGGCGGGGATAGCGCAGGTGGAATCGCGGATGATGTGTCAATCGCTGAGGGTGCTGCCGGAATGCCGGCATCTGATGGAAGAGGCTTTGCAATATCGTTATCAGCCGGATGGGCATGGGCCGATTCAGAAAAATGATCACGCACTCGATGCGCTTCGATATTTAATTGTGGGGCTGGGTGATGTTGCGGCGTTATCGCCCCCAGGCGTGGTCGAAGCGCCGGATGATCACCGTCACGCCCGATATAAAAACCACAGGCTGGAAATGATCTGGGGAAATTAAGCGATGGGATCCGCAGCGCCGGTGACACGGCGCTGATCGGCGGTGAGGAATTTTCGTGCGGATTGCGGCGCGTTGAGCGCGGCTTGGCATCGGCCCGTGATGATCTTTGGCCTGGGGTGAAATATGGGCCAATAAAAAGCCCGCAAACAACGATTCAGAGCGGCTTTCGCGGTTGCCGGGAAATGCCTTTATTTCCGGAACTTACGGCGATGACTCATAACGCCGAATTCATGAGATTGACTTCGCTGGAACTCGGCGGATGCCGATTCAGTTGCTGTTGGACTTTCCGACGAGTTGTTTCATGCAACCCGTCAAGTTTACAGGAGCCTGCACGATGCCTGCATTGAAAAACAAGATGACGAAGCGTTCACGCACTGATGGGGTTTCAGCGGCGGAGGGAAGATCGCGCACTTTGCGGGCGGGATCGATGGTGGCTGCTGCGCTGGCCGCAATCGCACTGCCTGTCGCCGGCGCCCATGCCGCGGTCACAACCGATCCGACGCTGGTGCAGATCGGCGTTGCTGCCCTGCAGCAGGCCAATGCGTCGATCGATGGTGCAGGCGTTACGGTTGCCCAGGTGGAGGCGGCAGCGGGATATTACAATCCGCCCGGTGATCCGTACGCTTATCTGAGTGAGTTTGAACCCAACCCGACGAATCTGAATCTATCGGCATCCAACTTCACGTACCTGGACTACAGCCCCACGCCGACCACGTTCAGCAGCGGCCAGTATTCAGGCCATGCCCAGACCGTGGCGAGTCTGTTCTATGGCAATACCGGTTCGGGCGTGGCACCGGGCGTCTCCAGCGTCTATGTGTATGAGGCGGATTATTACTATTACAATACCGTTGCCAATGAATATGCGCCGGTCGGATCGACCTCCGGCGGAGTGCCGACCGATGCCTCGCCCGCGGTGGTCAATCAGAGCTTTATCTGGGAGGGGGCCGATGCCAATGTGATTTCGGAATACAACTACGGTTATGACAACTATGCCGCGACGTACAACACCCTTTTTGTCTCGGCCGCCGGCGACGGTACCACGACGAATACGACGCCCGCGGGTTATGTCAATCCGCCGGCGACGGCGCCGAACGGGATTTCGGTGGGTGCACTGGGACTGCCGAATGTTACCGGAGCCGATATCACCGCTCCCGGCGGCGCAACCAGCTATACCGCTCCGCTGGTTTCGGGCGTGGCAACGGATCTTGTCCAGGCGGCGCGAGAAGACATCGGGGGTGCGGGAACGGCTGCGGCGGCATCCAACATCATGACCATCAAGGCTCTCCTGCTCAACGGGGCCACCAAGCCGGCGGGATGGTCGAACACTTCCTCCACGGCTTCCGGGTCGCCGCTGGATCCGGTTTACGGAGCCGGTGTGGTCAACGCGTATAACTCGTATGAAAATCTGGCCGGTGGGCAGCACGGCGCCTCAACGACGACAACTCAGGCGGCCGGGTCGAACGTGCAGTTTCAGCTTGACAAAAATGCCATTGAAAATTCGCTCATCGGCTGGAACCTGGCCACGATCACCAGCAGCAGCACGCAGGAGGCGATTGACCATTACGATTTTTCGCTGCCGCAGATTGGCAACAACAGCTACGATGTGACCGCGACACTGGACTGGAACGTGCATGCCGGACAGACGAGTTTTAATAATCTTAATTTGTATCTGCTGAACTCCAGCGGCCAGATGGTGGGCCAGAGCGTCAGTTCAACCGATAATCTGCAGATACTTGCCCTCAGCAACCTCGCGCCGGGAACCTATGATCTGGCGGTGGAGAAGCTGGGCGGAACTTTTGTCAGTGCGAGTGAAACTTATGCCATCGCTTGGTCGATACAAGATCCGGCGGGCACGACACCCGAGCCAGCTTCGATTGGACTTCTGGCGATCGGGCTTTTGATCATGACGAGCAAGCGTGGGCTGCTTTTGCGGCGGCCCTGACTTTTTGGGTACAACGCCCGAGCGGGTGCAGTGGGCCCCAAGCGCACTGCACCCGCCGCGCGCTTTTTATACCATGATGTGAATTTCATCTGTTGAATGCAGTACTTGCCAACCGACGGCAAACCTTCATGGCCACCGGATCCATTCAGTGAAGCCGACGGTGAAATGGCCATGCCATTCAGGCATTGATGGCGGTAACTTTGACCGCAATATACTGTTGCCGATGGCCTACGCGCCGATGAAAACCTTTCCGGCGGGTAAAGCGTTCCACCCAGATCTTGTCATCTTTCACCTGGCCGATGATCTCGGCGGCGACGGTCGCCCCTTTGACCATTGGCTGACCGATATGGACACCGGAATCATTCGATACCATCAGTACCTTGTCGAAGGTTATGGTCTTTCCGTCACCCGAAACTTCGCGCAGGTCTATTTTCAGGGTGTCGCCCGGTTGAACTTTGAATTGGGTGCCGCTGTCTTCAACAATTGCATAAGCCATGATAATCCTCATTTCCGCAGTTCATCGGGGCCTATCCCCGGCGCCTGGTAAAGCCCAGTATTATCTTACAAAATCCCCGGTCATGCAACCTCGGGGTGCAGGGCGAAACCGAAAAAAACGAGAGAGACGCTTTCCGTCCGTGTCCGCCGTTAAACGAAGCTGAAAAACAAGAAGCCTGCCACCGATGAGATGGCAGGCTCCTGTTTGTGCCTAATTTGGCGTCTTCTCGCTCACGCTATTCTTGCTCTCTGCGAGGTTATGCGCGTGAGTCATGCACGCCTCGCGCCTTGCTCTCTGCTCACTCACCTCCTTTTTGCGGATGTTTTTGATCGCTCTCTACTTCGATCCTTTCCGCTCTTGCTCTCTGCCCGCTCACCTCCAGCGACCCTTAGCCAACCGCCGCTCTCTACTTCGGCAGCCGACCTTCTTGCTCTCCGCTCTCATCCACTCCACTCTTGCTCTCGGCTCACCCGGTTGGGAGTGAGTCTGCAGATGTTGACCGCTCTCTACTTCGATCAACGCTGCGCCTTGCTCTCGGCTCACCCGAGCCACCTTGCTCTCTACCCGCTCACCTCCAGCGACCCTTAGCCAACCGCCGCTCTCTACTTCGGCAGCCAGCATCCTTGCTCTCCGCTCTCAACCACTCCACCCTTGCTCTCAACTCACCCGGTTGGGAGTGAGTCTGCAGATGTTGACCGCTCTCTACTTCGATCAACGCTGCGCCTTGCTCTCGGCTCACCCGAGCCACCTTGCTCTCTGCCCGCTCACCTCCAGCGACTCTTAGCCAACCGCCGCTCTCTACTTCGGCAGCCGACCTTCTTGCTCTCCGCTCTCATCCACTCCACTCTTGCTCTCGGCTCACCAAGGTTTGGTAAAATGATTCCGGTCGGCAGCACAAGCTGAACGGAACCACTGTTATGCTGATTTACATTCAACAACCTTGCTTACCCAATCCCAAGGAATCGTCCAGCCCGCTCTCGATTAGGCTTTCCTTCGACGACCCAACAGGAGTATACCAGCTCCCGCGACACCCATCAAGCCCATGGAGGCGGGCTCCGGAGTCGGGGTGGTTCCCGGAACGACGCCGTTCAGGAATGTCAGCGTGCCGGTGGATCCGGGATCCAGCGTTACGGTAAATTCTTCGGTTACCGAATAGGGCTGACTGGGGTAATTTGCCGAGGGAGTGAAAACGATGGTACCGGTACTGCCGGAGACCGAACTGACCAAGGTGTTGGCTGTCAGGGAGAGCGTCGTGGTGCTGCTCGGATCGGTCATACCGAAAGCCGTGCCGGAGGGATCGGCATACTGCGTGAAACTGAGGCTGCCGCTCTGCCCCGGCTCGCCGAATGACAAACTCGCGGAGAGCGGATTAACCTGAATGGTGTTGTACGGGCCGGGCGGCGGTGTGGTAAACAGAGCCGTGACAAAGAAGTTCACGGTCGCGGCCGTTGTACCAGTGTTGACAATGTTGTTGGTGCCGCCGAGCTGGTAATCCTGTACCGAGACATCCGGTATCACCACGGTATCCACGTTAACCTGGGCGCTGGAGACGCTCAGATCGCCGTAGGTGGAGCTCGAGAACGTCAACGGCCCCGATTCGCTGGCCGAGGTGACTCCGCTGGTCACGGCGTCGTTGCTGGAGCTTTGCCCCTGAAAGAGGTAGAAGCCCACACTATACCCGCTCGGCAGGGTTGGATAGGTTGGTGTCGCCATCACAGCGGGTGCGAGCATGCCGACGGCCGCGAGGGACGCAATTTGAATTTTCATTTGCAGTTTTCTCTTCATAGTAAATCTCTCAAAAAAAATAACCTGTAAAACTTAACTCCGATAAATGGCGGCGAAAGTCACCGCCACGCTCATTTCACCTGTACCAAACAGGCCGAACCCTTTCAGGCCTTACGCCGACGGAGGAAAAACATCGGCAACAACCCGGTCATCGCCAAGGCGGCAGAAGCCGGTTCAGGCGTCGACGTCCCGCTGGGTACGACGCTTGAAATCGTATTGTCGTTGAGAAGATCGACGCTGGCGTTAGCGGAGAGCGTCACGACCATCTTGGAATCGATGGTGAACAGATTACCCGGCGACAAGACAAGGGTGTTACCAGAAGTTTGTGCGGGTATGGCGAAGGTACCCGCAGGGGTGCTGGAGGCATATGGATTCGCATTTGATTCGGCCGTCGTGGTCGTGTAACTACCGGAAGAATAGACAACCTGCGCGGAGGTGCCGTTGGCGGTGTCCGGCGTCGCGGTGGTTGTGAACACGAATGAAGCGCTGCCGGCCCCAATTTCACCGCCGAAGCTTTCCTGAGCGCTATACAACTCATTGTTCAGCGGGCCGTTGGCGGTGAAGCCGTTGTCCTGGATATCGACGGTCAATGTCTGAGTCGATCCGGTTGTGTTGAGGATGTTGATCCCGTTGGCATTGATGTTGTTGTTGGTGGTCAAGCTGTTTGAAACGCCCGAAGCACCTTCAACGCTTACCGTCACGCCGTTGCTGTTCGCATTCTGAATGGAGAACGAACCGCCCGAAGTGAAAGTCTGCGGCGTGTTTGAACCGATGGTGACCGTGAGTTCAGGGGTCGCCTGGACTGCAGCCGGTACCGCCGCCAAAGCCGCGATAGAGAGGAATGTTGCCGTGGTTATCAATTTTTTCATTGAAAACTCCCTCTAAAAAGAGGATCCTTAAAAAAGTACTAAAGCCCGAATCCCGAAGAAAACCGCGTCTCTTCACAAAAGGTTCTGAGCCATACAATCAGCACATCTGCCGGTACGTTTTCAGCCACCAAACAACGCTTTACATATCTGCAAAGCGCAGCCGGTCTGCTGATTCCCCACCCTCAATAATTTTTCCCGTTTCCGCTTCCCTGCGTATCGGGCGCTTCGGTGCAACCCACGCGGGTTCGGTCGGCATCCCTTTTTGACTTGCTCTCTACTTTAGATGCCGGCGACTACTTTGTTGATTGATTCAAGTGGTCGAACAGTCGAGAATCCTTGCTGGATGCATTAAAACAGCACCCATCAATCGACTATCATCATTTACCACTTGGCATACGGATATGACTTATTGCTCTCACCGCATGCCCTTCTCTGTGGGTTCTCCAAATCCCAACTCTACTGTTTCTTCGCCCCTATTAGGTCGGGAACAGTAACTTACTACCGAATCTCGGTCGCTCGTTACGGTGAAAGTATAGCATGTAAAAATGATCTGTCAATAAAAATCTGAAAAAAACTTGAGTTTTTTTGGGAACTTTACAAACGAGGAGAAATATGCCGAAAAACGTCAAAAAAAAGCCATTTCTAATCGTTTTCCAAGCCAAAACAGCCTCGGTGAGATTGCTGTATAACGACCGATAATCGCTGAAATCGTCACGACGGCTACCGACGCAACTCACTTTCGCCCGGCGACGGGTGTCTCCCTATGCTTGATCAACCTTGGCGGCGGCGAAACGGAAGCGCGGCGGGATGGATCGGCCGGCACAGATAATACATTGATTGTATATTGTAATATTCAGGCATCATGGGGCGTGGAATTGACAACACGCCAGCCGGAAGCATCCCGCTCGATGCGTCGATAAAGGGTGTCGCGCTCCACGGGGATGTATCCCGCTTCGACGATCAGTCGGCGGATGTTGTCTACCGTCTGCTCCTGCCGCTGATTACCCAAGCCCCCTTCGCGTTTGGTGATGTCGTACCAGACCACGGTGCCGTCCAGATCATCGACACCAAAATTCAGGCTGACCTGAGAAAGCTTCATCGTCTGCATGATCCAGAATGCTTTGACATGCGGAAAATTATCGAGCATCAGCCGCGAGATGGCGAGCATTTTAATATCTTCCAGGCCGGTGGGGCCCGGCAGATGGGCTAAATCGCTGCCGTCGGGAACAAATGAAAGCGGAATAATACATTGGAATCCGGGAGCCCGATCCTGCAATTCCCGCAGTTTGATCAGATGGTCGATCCGCTCGCGGCGGGTTTCCACGTGGCCGTAGAGAATGGTTGCATTGGTGCGGATTCCCAGTTCGTGGGCCGTCTGATGAATCTGCAGCCACCCGTCGCTGCGAAGTTTTCCCTTGAAGACCGCATCATGCACGCGATCATCAAACACTTCCGCACCGCCGCCGGGCATTGATCCGAGGCCAGCCTCCTTCAAGGCGACGAGGACTTCGCGGACCGAGAGCCGGGAGATGCGGGCGAAGTGATCAATTTCAATGGCGGTAAAGCATTTGAGGTGCAGTTGCGGATGCCGGCGGCGGAGATGTTCCAGCAGGCTGGTGTACCAGTTGAACGGCAACCATGGATGCAGGCCGCCGACGATATGCAGTTCGGTGGCACCCGCGTCGGCGGCGTGATCGGCAATTTCAAAAATCTGCTCGGCGGAATACTCGTAGGCACCGGCTTCACCGCGTTTGCGCTGAAATTCGCAGAATTTGCACGACAGGGTGCAGATATTGGAATAATTAATATGCCGATTGACATTGTAGTAGGCGACGCGGCCGTGACGGGCCAGTCGAACCGCCTGAGCCAGCATGCCCAGTGAATGGATGTCGCGGGTGTTAAACAGGGCCATGCCGTCCTCGGCGAAGAGACGCTCCCGCCGCATGATTTTCTCGGCGATCGGCTGGAGCAGCGGGTCGCGGATGGCATTGACTTTAACGGCTGCCGGGTCGATATCGGGCGCCGAGAGTTCGCCGGCCGGAATAAGCGCTGTGCCTGGTGCGGTGGGTGTTTGAATAAGAGTGGGCATGCTGATTCCTCCGTGCGACGCGGGCGCAGATTATTTTTCACGCTCCGTCACGTAGCGGGCCATTTCGACAAGCTGCCATTTGAAGTCCGAGCTGGGCAGGTTGTCAATGGCGGCCAGAGCCCGCTGGACGCAGGCCCGTGCTTCATTGCGGGCAAAGCTGATGCTGTCGGTGGGCTGAAGGAGCTTACGCACATGGTCGATCCGATCGGGATCGGATGATTCCAGCAGACTCATGAGCAGGTCCCGGTGCGGGCGATCCGCATGGGTAAGAAAATGGATCATCGGCAGAGTCAATTTGCCCTGTTCGATATCCGTGCCCAGTGATTTACCCACCACGCGCGTGGAGCCGATAATGTCGAGAACGTCGTCGACGATCTGAAACGCGATACCGATATTCCGGCCGAATTGCGCAAGGGCCCGAACGGCGGCTTCATCCGCCCCGGCGGCCATCGCTCCAAGCTGACAGGATGTTTCGATGAGGCTTGCGGTCTTGCGGTAAATGATGTCATAGTAGGCTTCGGGCGTAAGTTGCCAGTTGCGTTCGGAGAGATTTTGGAGCAATTCTCCTTCGCAGACCAGATTGGTGGTGCGGCCGATGAGGCGGGAGTATTGCTGACATTGCAGGCTGCTGCAGAGATGAAACGCATGGCTGATGAGCATGTCGCCAAGGAGGACCGCCGCCTGATTGCCGCGCAGATGATTGATGGTAGCGGCCCGGCGCCGGACATCGGCTCCGTCGAGCACATCATCATGGACGAGCGTGGCGACATGCACCATTTCAACCACAGCGGCCAGAACGGTGTGATCGAGCGTCAGAGCCGATCGGCCGCCGGCCGCCATGCCCGAGAGCAGGACGAGGCGTGGGCGGAGCATTTTTCCCCGGAAATGGGAGATGTGCCGGACCAGCGGCATAATCGCCTCAGATGATCCGGCGAGTTCCCGCTCGAAGAGTTCCTTCACTTCGGCGAGTTGAATATCCAACATCGCGGACGTTTCGGCGACGGCTGGGGGGACCATGGTAAGTGCTCCTTCCCGAAAGATCGAGGCGGTCGGACAGGACCACACATGAACTTTCAATTCTTATTGAAATTATAGAAACATTCCCGGCAATGTCCAGCGGAAAATCCTGAGAGCTTGCTTTTTTCGGCGATCCGTTTGCGATGTGGGGTTTTCGAGCGGCATGATATAGAGAGGGGGCAGTATTAGGATCGCGTCCCAGGGCGGCTTTCGCCGGGGACGGGCGGTCGGCCCCTCGCATGCTGCGGTGGCCACATCGCGACCGGTCCCTGCCTGAAGCGACTTCATTTGGTTTTTTTCCCCAGTGTGATACACTCCAAATTCGTTCATGAGGGCCTCGCTGCTGGGCTAGCTTTTATCAGGTGGATGAACTTGCATTACGCGACATCGTAAAGAAATTAAAAAGGTTGTTTACTCTAAGGAGACCGTGGTGATGAAAAAAAGCAGCCGGAGTGGTTCAACGTCTGATTCCTCTCAGGAGGGGGGGGCAATCAAGGGCTGGCAGTACCCGGCGGGATTTTCTCAGATCCTCTGTCCTTGCGGCGGCGGTCCCGACAATAACGGTTGCCGCTTCGCGTGCGGCGTCCGCACCCGCACCGGTGCCGGGCAGACCGGGTGGAAAGCCGAATATCATCCTGTTCCATTCCGACCAGTTTCGCTGGGATTGCGTTTGTGCCGCGGGTCTCAATCCGATGGAAGGGCTTACGCCGAATCTGGA
>JAKAVA010000073.1 GCA_021827645.1 Planctomycetota bacterium | reverse complement strand
GAGCGTGAAATGGAGCATGGGTACCCAAAATCGAATGGAAGCCGCCCTTGCAGACTGCGCGCCGAGACTCAATCCAGCCATGGAGACTAACCGTCTGCAAACACGACACTTACGACCTCCACCCCCGCAATCCCGCGCCGGTCCTTGAATAATCCGGGCTAGGCACCCCACGAACAAGGAGTAACTCGTCTATGCGGCGTACCAGCAAGCGCGGGCGGTGGGGGCAGGGGGCAGCGGTGGCCGCGGCCGCCGCTGCTGCCGCGATCGTCCAGTGGTTTTACGTCATCTCGGTGTGGGGGAGCAACGATAAGCTTTGGGGTATATCAAACAGAGCACTTTTCCATTATTTTCCGGCGCTCCCCCTGGTGCCGGCGGATTTGGCGCTGATCGCGTGCGTAGAATATCTTCGCCGACGTTGTGCGCCTGAAGGAGCCGGGGGCGGATACCTCATCGCCAGGCTGGTCCTCCAGGGGTGCGCCGCGTCGATCTTGTTTGCGGCCGCCGCAGCACCGCTCTGGAGAGTCCTTTGGGCGCCGTGATTCCGCCGCCCACGGGCGCACAGCCCCGGCAGCAATACTGGAATACTGACGACAGTCAACTGGGATAGAAGGGGCGTGCGCTACTGCCAAATGTTGCGGATGGATGCAACCGGGCGGCAACTTCCGCGCAGCGACCCCTGTGGTGAAATCGGCTTTCCCCACTGCAGTTGGCAGCTATTCACCACCGCGGTGGCCACCGGCGGATTAAATCCACCGACTAACATTTGCCTTAATCGTGATTCACCTAATTCTGCGGGCGCGGCCCGATTGAGCCCGCCTGAGAAAATCCCGGGCACGAGATCATTCCGACGACCTTCGCCGATTGACTCTCTGCGACGGCCATTTATACTGCATGGTTCGGTTTAACCCGGCAGAATGTGCTGCCGGGGAAAGCGGCGATGCGTCCCGCCGCGAAGCGTTCATTATTGTTTATATGTTGGGATGCAGCGGAGGTTTTTCTGTGGCTGACAAGCTGGTTTATTTTTTCGGGAATGGCAAAGCGGAAGGTACCGCCAAGGATAAGATTCTGCTCGGCGGCAAAGGGGCCAATCTGGCTGAGATGACCAACATCGGTCTTCCGGTCCCGCCCGGTTTCACCATCACCACCGAGTGCTGCGCCGCTTATTACAAGAGCGGCCAGAAATTTCCCGATGACCTCGAACGGCAGATTGATGAAAACATCGCCAAGCTGGAAAAGGCATTGGGCAAAAAGCTCGGCGACCACCGGAACCCTCTGCTGGTATCGTGCCGCAGCGGGGCCGCCGTTTCCATGCCCGGCATGATGGACACGGTGCTGAACATCGGCCTGACTGCTGATATGATTGAGCCACTCGCCCAATCCAGCGGCAACCCGCGCTTCGTGTGGGATGCCTGGCGCCGGTTGATCAACATGTTCGGCGATACGGTCATGGGCGTGGCCCACGAACATTTTGAACATGAAATGGACGCAGTCAAAAAGAGCCGCAAGGTCAAACTTGATACCGATCTGACGGTTGAGGATCTCAAGGAGGTCTGCAGCCGCTATCTGAAGGTTTACCAGAAGCACACGAAGCAGAAATTCCCAACCGATCCGCGCGAGCAGATTCTTAAATCCGTGCAGGCGGTGTTTCAATCATGGAACAGCCCCCGCGCAATTAAATATCGTGCCATCAATGAAATTTCAGGCCTTGCCGGCACGGCGGTCAATGTGCAGGCGATGGTTTTCGGCAACATGGGCGATGATTGCGCCACCGGCGTGTGCTTTACCCGCGATCCGTCCACCGGCGAAAACGTGTTCTACGGCGAATTTCTCATCAATGCTCAGGGCGAAGATGTTGTCGCCGGCATACGCACGCCGCAGGAAATTGTCCGCATGGGCGACTATCTGCCCGACGCCTACGCTGAATTGCTCCGCGTCAAAGATATCCTTGAAAAGCATTTCAAGGATGTGCAGGACATGGAATTCACGGTGGAGCATAACAAGTTCTACATGCTTCAGACCCGAAACGGGAAGCGCACCGGCCCGGCGGCCGTGCGGATCGCGGTGGAAATGGTCAAAGAGGGCCTGATCGATCAGAACACCGCGATTCTGCGGGTTGACCCGATGAGCTTGGACCAACTCCTCCATCCGTCGTTCGATCCCAAGGCGAAAAAAGATCAGTTTGCCAAGGGCCTGCCGGCATCGCCCGGTGCCGCCGTCGGAAAACCCGCGTTCACCGCCGAAGAGGCCGAACAGCGCCACGCCAAGGGTGAAAAAGTTATTCTCGTACGCAAGGAAACATCGCCGGAAGATATCGGTGGCATGCAGACGGCAACGGGCATCCTCACCAGCACGGGCGGTATGACCTCGCACGCGGCGGTCGTTGCCCGTGGCATGGGTAAACCGTGTGTCGCCGGCTGCGGCGAATTGTACATCGACGCCAAGGCGGGACTGCTTTCAGTAAAAACAGAAAGTGGAAAAGTGCGTAAGTTCACCCGCAAGGACACCATCTCGATTGATGGCTCCACCGGCAATGTTTACGCAGGCGAGGTGCCGACCGTCAAACCGAGCGTCTCGGGCGATTTCGGCACGCTGATGAAGTGGGCCGACGGCGCACGCAAGCTGCTCGTCCGCACCAATGCCGATACCCCGCTGGACGCAAAAGTTGCCCGCGAATTCGGCGCGCAGGGAATCGGTCTGTGCCGAACTGAGCACATGTTCTTTGAAGGGGACCGCATCATTGCAGTCCGGGAAATGATCCTCTCGGATAATGAAGCCGACCGCCGCAAGGCCCTCAAAAAACTTCTGCCTTATCAGAAGAAAGATTTCGTCGGAATATTCAAGGCGATGGACGGCCTGCCGGTTACCATTCGACTGCTGGATCCACCGCTGCATGAATTCCTGCCGCAAGAAGAAAAGAATCAGCGCGAGATGGCACGCCAGTTAAAAGTTCCGCTGGACATGGTGAAGCGGCGCGTTACGGAACTGCATGAAGCCAACCCGATGCTCGGCTTCCGCGGCTGCCGGTTGGCGGTGATCTATCCCGAGATACAGGAGATGCAGGTCCGGGCGATTTTCCAGGCTGCTGTTGAGGTAGCCAAGAAGGGCGTAAAAGTTCTGCCTGAAATCATGATCCCGATTGTCAGCACGGTGAAGGAGCTTGAATTCCTGCTGCCCAAAGTGCACGAAATTGCGACCGAAACCTTTGCCAAGGCCGGCAAAAAGGTGGACTACAAGGTCGGCACCATGATCGAGTTGCCGCGGGCTGCGGTGACCGCTGATCAGATCGCGACGCAGGCGGAATTCTTCAGCTTCGGCACCAATGATCTGACGCAGATGACCTTCGGCTTCTCACGTGACGATGTCGGTTCATTCGTGCCCAAATATGTTGAAATGGAAATCCTGCCGCGTGATCCATTTAACGCGCTGGATCAGGACGGCGTGGGGCAGTTGATCAAAATCGCCATTGAAAAGGGGCGAGGCACACGACCGGATCTCAAAGTCGGCATCTGCGGCGAGCATGGCGGCGACCCGTCGAGCGTGGAATTCTGCCACCGCGTGGGCCTCAATTATGTGAGTTGCTCCCCCTACCGCGTCCCGATTGCCCGCCTTGCAGCCGCTCAGGCGGCCGTGAAGGAAGCAACCGGCGGCAGCTATTCGACCAAATAATGATTCGGGCCGAAGCCTGATATCAAAAGCGTTTAAGCCCGTGGGAAACCGCGGGCTTTTTTTTCGCTGCGGTCGGATATTTCTCAGCACGATAGGCCCGGGTGTCAAGCAAGCGTAAACGTCCGACGAAGTGCATCTGGCGGGGATTTTTGTGGCGTGTAGATTCTGATCTGTTGTTTGGATTTTCAGGAGCAGATCGATGGATCATCGCGGCAGGAAGTTTACCATACCGGAGCGGCAG
>JAKAVA010000007.1 GCA_021827645.1 Planctomycetota bacterium | reverse complement strand
CTGCCGCTCCGGTATGGTAAACTTCCTGCCGCGATGATCCATCGATCTGCTCCTGAAAATCCAAACAACAGATCAGAATCTACACGCCACAAAAATCCCCGCCAGATGCACTTCGTCGGACGTTTACGACACACGCCAGCAGCGCGCTGAGTGCCCTCCACTGTTTTTTGCTCCCACGACCGTCCCCAGCGGCCGCTGAACCCCGAACTTGGGATGACGTGGCCTTCTTCAAGGCGGCGTAGCGCCCTGGAACATCGAACACTGCGCCGCATTGCGGGCAGCAATCCTCTTTTCCCACTTCATCCAGTGCGGACACCAGTTCACCCTTGCACTGCGGACAGCGATAGCTTACTCGACTTCCGCCCAACGGGGTTTTCTTTATCCGGTAGGGTGTTGTTCCCAAGCCCTCTTTCCTGGCACAGGAATTGCAAACCAGATCGCCATCAAAATTGTGGAGCATCTTCCGCGGAAAATCGGCCGCACAAATGGCACACGTGGCTGATTCACCGACTGTCCCCGGTCCTGAAGTCGCCGATGCTTTTGCGGCTACAGCCTCCGCCGTGGCTTGCTTCGCTTTCGCACACTGGACGCAGTAATAGTTCCCGGCAGCGTCTTTAGTGCGCTCAGCATGCGTGACATCACCTTGGCATACACAGCAAAGCTTGGTGCCCCCCCTTGGAGTGTCAATGGTATTCCCACAATCGCTGCACTTGCACTGGATTCCGCCCGCTGAATCCGGCACGTTGGCCAACCTTCCGCACTTGCGGCACACCACGGTGATCGGCATTCCAATACCCTTTCCCGTATTTTTATATCTATAGAGTCTGACAGTAGCGTACCAATTTTCTTGGTTCTGTCAAATGAGGGGCGACGGCCCGGCCGGGTCAGGGCGAACGCATACTCGGATCAGGTGGAGATAGGGTGTAGGAGATAGTTTTTGTCCCAGCCGGCGATGAAGCGTTTGCCACGGATGCTCGCCTTAATCGTTTTTTCGCGCTTCAGTAGATTCAACGCCAGTCGGTTCAGCGTCGAATGGTTATCAGCCGAATGATCCACCCGTCTCCGGCTCTGGTCTTCGTTGAAGGTCACCTCCAACTGCCAGTGCGGATTGTTCCCCCACGCCCTTGGCTTCAGTTTCGGCGGTTCCCCCTATCCCCACCGACATGTTCCGTCTCGTGATTCCAGAGCACCAAAAGCGGTTTGAGGCCGCCTTCAAGGGCCATACACTTCCAGCGCTCATGTTGATCCAGCGGACGAAGACAGTTGCCATAGCACTGGTTCAAATAATCCCGCGAGACCGCATCCGTATCAAAGAACAATTTGCGATAAGCCCGGATGGTGTGGCGGCTCATCTCCAGCACCTCGGCGATGGTGATATCCGATTCCCCGGTGAGGATCAGGGCTTCAAGCCGATGGGTCAGCGGGCGTGAGGTCATATACAGCATGTAGGCAACCGAAATCGCCCGAGACACTGTGGGGGATATCCGTATGGATGTTTCCTCAGTTACGGATGGATCGTTCATGGCAGCGAGATAGCGACCCAGGCGTCTCACCCACAAGTCTTTTTCCATCACCGGCCCGACACCCATAATGGCTGAAAGGGCCAGCTCAAAGCGCCATTTCAGATCGCCGGGTTGAAAAAGTGGCGTTTTTGGGGCACGGCGGCGTGGTCTGCGATCCGGAAGCGGAATATTTATGGAAAAACCCTGGTCAAATTTGCCGGAATTTGTGCCCCGCGTGCTTGCCTGTTCACATTCGGTTGAGTGGGCTTTTATCATATGCCACCTCGTTCAAGATTTGAAAATTCGTGTGGAGCGGCGATGGGCATCAGACAATCCGCCACACCGGCCAGCCAATGTTTACGCGGCCGTCCGCTGGGCTTTACCGGCGGTCGATACGTCTCACCAGTCGTCATGATCCATCTCGCCATCGGGCTCTGCTTCTGAACGGCCTTGTAGGCCCGGTTGGCATAACGCTTTTTCCGTCGGCCGCCATTTATCGTTACTCTGATACAGGCGAGTTCCGCCTTATCCATCAGGGCCTGTTGGCGTTTCTGCTTACGGTAAGCGTTTCGCCACTGATGGAGCAATTCGTCGATGGCCATCACATCCTCCTGCCGGACGGGGATGGATAGCTGCCGTCGCTTCCTGGTTTGCCTATCTGTCATCCGAACCCGCAACCGCCATGAGGATTGACGATCCCGATCATGCCGACAGCAGAGGCTGCCGTTGTGCACCAGTTCCGGCTTCAAGGCGGTGAGGCGCTCCAGGAGTTTGGGATCAAGGGTCGATTCAGGTGGATTCACAACACGACCCCCAATTCCGATTCTTCCAGCGGTTTCTCAGGCGGCGATTCATTCAGGGGTTCAATCGGGGGTTGATTGATGGATGGCTGGCGTGATGAGTCTGCCGACACGCCACCTGATGCCAGATCGGGCTTGGTTCGGGACACAGCGGCCTTTTGGCTCTTTCTTACGGAATGACCCGCTTCGGAGCCGGGTGGCTTCTGCGGGCCGCTGAGAGCCAGTGTATGACGCTGCGAGGCATATTTGGCGCAGACAGTTTGGTAAAAGAGCACGCATTGTTCCCATGCCTTCAATGCACCTTCAATCTGGGCGGCGTCGCTGTAGCCAAAAAACTGCTTTCGCAGAATCAATTCCAGATGGGCCTGACAGCGCATCACATTGGCGGCGGCAGCGGCGAGGATGACTCCATAGGTTTCACCGATCAGGCCATCAACATCCGATTTGGCCCGGTCAAGGAGTGTACGAGACAGATCCGCCAGATAAGCAGCGGGACAGTCATTGAAATGCCGGTTACCGCCAAGGTGATCCATCATGGTAAACAGATTGGAGTCGGCCTTCGCCTGATTCCAGAGATCAAGCGGGGATGGTTCACTTTCTGCTTGTTTGTTGTTACCACGCATGACCACGACCTTCAATTAACGGGGCCTCCACGACGGCCTTCTACATGCCATTCATGGGCACAGTTTTTATTTTACAGGCGTTTTCGCTTTTTCCGGCCTTAACGAGATCAATTACCTGCTCATTAACTGAGGTTCCGCCCCCCACCGCGATTCCAACCGGCATATCTCGGTGATTCAGAGGGTGTCATTTGATTTTGGACAATGCGTTGATCAATGCAGCCAGTCCGGTCCGCAGAGATTCAGGAAGGGCCGACCACGCTCGGATCAATTCGGCGAGGTTGGGGAGAGAGGCGGAGTCAGGAGCGCCAAGCAGAACGCCAAGCTGGGCGAATGATTCGTTAAAACCATTGATTCTATTGGTGTTTGAAGACTTATCAGGCGGATTGCAAATCCGTTTGTCGTGGGTTCGAATCCCACTCCGGCCTTTCAGTTATCGCGAAAAATGCAGCTGATCACCAGCCTTGAAATCAGTCTTCAGCGAAAACCCAAGACCATTTTTTTGTTCAGGCTCCCCATGGAAACGTCACGTGGCGTCCTGCCAGTGGCCTTTTCCTATGGCAGAAATCATGCAGCCACGATAAAGAAACCGCCACCAAGCCGTAGAACGTTCGGAATTGTTGATCCACGGCTCATGCGGATGGGGTTTGTTTAGAGTCGCATGCTGCTATCATGGAACGGGCAGAGGTAAAGCCCCCGAGGGCTTGCAGGAGTACGCCACATTTGGGAGGCGCGGGTTGCCTAATCCATTTTTGCATTCGTTGTACGAGAACGGCATCAGCAGGCGCCGAAAACTCGCGGCTCTCCTCTTTGCAGCTATCATCGACGGCCTGCGATTATTTTCGGGTGGCGTCATTGGAGGAATCGACCCTCTCGATGACCTTGCCGACATCATTGCCGTTGTCGCGTTGGTACTGATCGTGGGCTTCAGGTGGCAGATTGCTCTTGCCTTCGTGGCAGAGTTAATTCCGGGCGTGGCGATATTTCCAACGTGGACTGCGCTTGTGTTGACTCTACCGGTGAAAAAACCATCAGCATCGCTTGGCAGCGGGGACGATGGTGAGAGCCAGCGCGATCATGCGGAGTTGGATGCTCAGAAGCCGGCACCGCGTATAAAAGACAGCAGTGCCGGGGCGGCGTGATGACAGGCGCGGACGGACCTCCGCCAATGTGATCTCTTTCTAGGTCTCCCGGTTCTCCATCCCGCGCCTCACCAAGAAAAGCCCGACGTTCGCACCGATCCTGCCGCGAGCGGCCCGGCTCATCTGCCCCACACCTGAATTTAGCGCCCTTGCCCCAGCAGTGGGCTTGATTGTCTCCAACTACAACATTTGACGCAGCCCCATCCTTTGCATTTTTTGCCCAAACATGGCATTAATGATAACATATCGAAGTTCAATCAAGGAGCCATGGATGCGATCGCGGATTATCATCTTCGCCCTAGCAGCGTCTCTGTTACCCGTCGGCTTAAGGCCGTTACAGGCGCATTCATTTTGCATCGCTGCTCCGAGTAATCCAGCCATCACGACGCAAACACTGAGATCAGGCGATGTCGTCATGGGTATTTCGGATCTCGGCGGCGGCTATATCAATAAACTCGTGATTCCCGGCATCGGAAATCTGATGGGATCCGCCAGTAGACGTTACGGACGGGGAGGACAGTCCGCGCTGCGCGATTTTTTGCACGCAGGTGCGTACAACCCAACACAGGCCGGTTTTAGAGACTGGGACGGCACGCAATGTCAGATCATTACCAAACCCGGCCTTCTCGTTATCCCCCCCCACAAGTGCAGCTTATGGTGGGCAGATGGCAAATATAACTTCACCAGTCCTCGGCTCACGCCGATTCGGCAAGCGAGAAAAATCACCAGTGAGTTTGATTATTACGGCTATTACCAGAACATGGACGGAAGGGACGGAATCACCATCCCCTGCATCAAACACTACTTTGAATATCGCTTCATTCGCAAGCCGGGGTTTTGCTTTCGACAGTTCGGCCCGGGCACACCTGTCTTCAGACCGCAGAATGCATTAAAAAATATTCCAGTTAAATATCCGGCCGGAACCTATCCTGCCGAGCCGTATGACATTTCCAAAGGGCTCGTTGTCTGGTCGCTGCGAGGTGATACGGCGATCTGGAGTCCACGCTGGATTTATTTTGTGAGGAAGAATGGAAAGTGGGATATTCATCGCAGCAAAAGCGTACGGCATTCGGTCTATGGGCCCCATGCAGCTTTTTGGCCTCTGATCATCATAAGTGATTCAAACCGACCCAATAAGGGGCCGGCTTTGGGTTTGTTCAGACCCAATTCCATTATTAACACTGACGTGATTGTCGGGCGGACAAATGAGGGGAAACAGGTATATGCGGATCCGCGCCTCACCCGGGTTCTGGCGACTTCGCTTCCCCACCGAATTAAGAGTATGTGGAAGATGGGCTTCTTCATGTTTTTTCGCGGTATGTTGAATCGAACACAAACTCCGCCGGGTGTATACGAAACCTTCCGCACTGAAGTTTACATGATGGTGGGAACCCCGAATCAGATTCGAACCGCTGCGGAGACCATCTCACGTCTGTCGGTGAGCGCAAAACCTGAACAACATTGAGTCGCCCGCGGGCATTCTGATTGCGGACAAATCTGTAAGTCGGTCATATGGAACTGGAGAGCATGCCTGGGCTGAAGCCCGGCCCGCATTTGAATCAAAATCCCAAAAACACCGGCAACAGGATCGGTCATCATTCCCCGCAGATTGAAACTCATGCAAACTTCACAATTTGTATGTAAACTCTAGGCACAGATGAGGTAGTTGCCACGCGGCGAATGTGAGTGCCGGTGAAGTAAGTGTGGCCTCGCTTTGGTGGAGAAATGTAATGCCGAAACTGACCCGTAAAGATTTGCTGAACAAAACCATTAAACACATCGATATAACAAAGCTGGAAGGGATTGTGCCGCTGGTAGAATCCATGGAGCACATGGCATTTTCTTCGCGCGATCTGCATCGCGCCGCCGATATTTACGATCGCATGCTTCGTGATAAATCGTGTGCGGTCATCCTGACGCTTGCGGGTTCACTGATATCCGCAGGACTCAAAAAAGTGATCGTCGACATGGTGCGAAATAATATGGTCGATGCAATCGTCTCCACCGGCGCCAATATGGTGGATCAGGACTTTTTCGAGGCGCTCGGCTTCCGGCATTACATCGGCTCGCCCTATGTGGACGACACGATACTTCGCGATCTGCATATTGATCGGATTTACGATACGTTCATCGATGAAGATGAACTGCGTATCTGCGACGATACCACGCGAATCATCGCGGATTCCATGACGCCGGGACCGTGCAGCAGTCGGGAATTTATTTCCGCCATGGGGCAGTATTTGGTTAAGAATGCCAAAAATCGCGATAGCATCATTCTCTCTGCCCATGAAAAGGGCGTACCGATTTTCTGTCCGGCGTTTTCAGATTGTTCCGCCGGTTTTGGGCTTGTGGTGCATCAGCTTAATTCTCCCCATGCACATGTGAGTATCGATTCTGTCAAGGATTTCCGTGAACTGACGCAGATCAAGGTCATGAACCGCGAGACCGGTATCTTTATGATCGGCGGCGGCGTGCCGAAAAACTTCACGCAGGACATTGTCGTCGCTGCGGAAATTCTGGGCGAAGAAGCCCCCATGCATAAGTATGCGATTCAGATCACGGTGGCTGATGTCCGGGATGGTGCGCTTTCAAGTTCCACACTGCGGGAGGCGAGCAGTTGGGGCAAGGTGGATATCGTAGACGAACAGATGGTCTATGCGGAGGCAACGCTCGCGATGCCGCTCATCGTCGGTTACGCCTACCATAAAAAGAGTGCCAAAGCCCGCGCGGCAAAAGAATTCGGTCCCAAGCTCGATGCTTTGAATCGGGGGGCGGGGATGGTGAAAAAAGGTGCCGTCAATAAAGTGCAACCAGCGTCCGTGACCGGCAAGCCCCGGAGCAAAACTTCGCAAAATGGTGTAAAAACCTCGGTCTGAGGTGCGAGCTTTTTACAAAATGATCTCGATGACGTTCCGGGTTTATGCTCGCCGTTTGAGTAAGGCGGCATAACCACCGTCGTGCCAGCTTTGCGGTTCGGTCATCGGTAGTGTGCATACCTCTCGGACCAGCTCCCACGGTTTTCCCTGATCACCGGCAAGAAATGATCGTACTGAATTTTGGTTCTCATCCGGTAAGACGCTGCAGGTGCTGTAAATAAGAACTTCTTGGGCCAGGTTGGCCCCTTTGCGAAGTAGTTTCACCTGCGTATCGCGCAAAGACTGCATATTCAAACTCATGATTCGCCAACGAACTTCCGGGCGCCGCGCCAGAACACCTGTATTTGAGCATGGGACGTCCACAAGCACCCCGGCAAAACCAGGCGCAATTTCGGCAGCGGGTAAAGCAGGCAGGACGCGGATTCGTCCCGTTTTTATACGCGCTTCTCGTTTTTTAAGCAGTTCAAGTTTTTCCTCATCGATATCGGTCGCGGCAACACGCAATCCCGCCATCGCCATTTGAACCGTTTTTGTCCCCAATCCCGCACAAAGATCGAGGACTTCGCCGCTCGATTCGCCTCTGCTATCCGCCGGTTTTAGTGCGTCGATCATCCAGGCGCCCGCCACACCGGCGGTAGTATCCTGCGGTGATAGATCACCTCTCTCAATGGCGGCGACGATTTCCCCATTTACACCGCCGCCAACCAATGCCCAACCTCTGTCGGCGTGCGGTTGCAGACGCGTGGAATCTTCAGGAGCAAATGGGCGATCCACTCGACAGATGACGGGAGGCCGAACATTGGCATCAATAAGGACTGTCAAAGCATCATCGCCGAGAGCCGCAAATAATGCTTTTACCAATCCCTCGGGGACACTTGCCGCGCACATCCAATAGGATATTTTTTTCGTGAGTGGTGACGGGAAGATATCACGATTGAAGCTCAGCCAGCGATGTCGATCCAGCGGACAGGAGCGAGCTGAGGGCTTTCCGTCCTGAATTAAGGTCGGTTCGAGGCGTTGGACCGAGCGAAGAACCGCATTAATAAATCCCCCGGCGCGGTTGCGATTAAGTTTGGCGGCCAGTCGCACCGACGAGTCAATCGCGGCATAATCCGCAATATGATCAGAAAAAAGAAGTTGATAAATACCCACCCACAGGATGGATCGCACCACCGGATCGAGTTGATCCGAGCGGCGATGGCTGACCGCATTGATTACTGCATCCAGTGTGAGTCGGCGACGCAGAATGCCGGAAAGTATATCCATGGCGGCGCCCCGTTCCATGGATGGAAATTGGCTCCAGAAGTCATTCTCTGCGGATGGAATCCGAGGTGGATCGCCGAGCACGATCCATTCCTTCAGTAATCGGGCGCAGGCGGTCCTCGCGTCAAGTGTCATGGTTTGTGACTCCGGCGCCCATCATGACCCGCCCTCGGCAGAAACCGAGCGATCCCCCGCCCCACCGCGTTGTTCGAGGTTAGCCGCAATAAACCTGCCGGATGATGATTGATGCAGGAGATATCAGTCATCGAGACCGGGCTTGGGAGTACCGATTTTCAGCATCATGGCGGAGTGCGGTTGGATAGAGGCGGAAAAATGGCTGTGCTGGCCCAGATCTTTGCGCCGCCACAAATCGCGAACCCGTTGACTCCCCAGTGGAGGTTTAATGCCCGGCGGAACGACGGGGCGCAACATATTCCACGAGGGAATGCGTGCTTCTCGCTCAATAACTCCGAGATTAAAGATCGCAACTGCAACGGTATCGTCAAACAGCGGACGAGCCCAGACCTGAATGGCACCGTCGGAGTATACCTGTTGGGCCTGTTTGCCAAGCTCATCCTGATTGACGGCGAGCACTTCGGTATTAGTCATGAGATCGGTGGTGAATTTATCCAATCGCGTCAGATCACATCCGAGCAGCAGAGGCGCCGCGAGCATGCACCAAAGCGTGATGTGGGTGAGCTGTTCATTAGGTGTGAGCTTGGTGGGATGGAGCGGTCCGTCTTCAAATGAGCCGATACCGACGACCAGCATATCCGGATCATTCCAGTGACCTGGGGCCGCAAATGGAAACAGTGACCCATCCGAGCGAAAGCCGTTATTGGTCATCGCCCGCCAGGAATCGTTGATGTCGCCGCTGATACGATAACTGTTGCCGTAGACGGGGGCATACCCTCCCCACGTCCACACATGCCCCATGCCATATTGACACAAGCTGAAATAAATATCACGACTCGACGCCCGCAGCGCCTCGCCCATTTCGCGATAGGGTTTAATAAATTGTTCCAGATCCGGGTGCGGCGGTACTTTCCCACTGTAGCTGCACCAGTCATACTTCAGATAATCAACACCCCATTTGGCATAGGTATCCGCATCCTGTTTTACGTGTCCGTAACTGCCTGTGTGGCCGCCACATGTCTTGGGCCCAGGTGAGGAATAAAGACCGAATCGAAGGCCCAGTGAGTGAACATGATCAATAAGTTTTTCCATATCCGGAAATTTGCTGGTGGTACGGATGGTTCCATCCGGTTTACGTCCATTCTGCCAGCCATCATCGATGTTGATATACATGAAACCTTTGGCAGCTAAACCGCTGGAGACCATGGCATCGGCAGCCGCCATGGTGAGCTTCGATGAATTTTTCATCGCATAGGCATTCCATGAGTTCCAACCCATTGCCGGGGTACGGGCAAGCATGTGCTCGCCGCAAAGAATCTTCAGTTTTCTCCGGGCGGAACCATATTGATTGACGGCCTTCAACCGTACTTCATATTTGCCCGGGGTATTTACCTGGCCGGTAATAAAACCTCGATGGTCGATACTCAATCCATCCGGTAAGCCGGTGGCGCTGATGGTGACTGGTTTAACTCCGGTATGAGGAACGGCGAAGAGAAAGTCTTTACCGGGACTGCAACCGACAACACGAGGGCCATGGAACTCAGGTTCCTTGGGGTCTCCGCTGGCTATTTCCGGATACGATCGACCGAGTTTAATGGGAGCGGCGACGGGCATTCGACGTGCATCGGAGGTCAATTCAATGACGGGATCAATCCAGTTGGCATGGTCGTTCGAGCTGTTGCCGCCGGCGGGCTCCACGATCAGCAGCATCGTTTTGGCACCACTGAGATCCGCCTCGAGGCGGTGCACCTTTGTCCAAGGCCCCATGACCGGAGATTGTGCAACCCGCTTACCGTCGACAACAATCCCAAAACGAACTTGGCCGCCACGAGCTCTGAAGTTAACGCCGCAGAGTGTGGTAAAGCGCCTCGCACCACCGAAGAGGTCAATCTTAAAATAGCTTGGGGCGAATGTCCCGATACCATGCTGATAGCGTACTCGACGGACTTGCAGAGGGCCGCCGACGACATTCAGATTTTTATGAGGCTGCCCCCAAGCCTGCTCCATCAGTCGGAGGTTCAAATCCTCGACCCGAATAGAACGGCCGGAGCCGTTCGACACATTTTTTGCGATGGCTTTTGATTTCTCAGCAACGCCGGCAGCCACGGCCGTAACGGCAGCCAGTTGAAGGATATCTCGCCGATTGAGATTGGGCTTACGGAGAGTTTTCATATCAGTTGATCCCTTCTTTAAGTGTGGCGATACAGTCAAACATTGATGATTCGTTCGCAAATTGCGCAGGCGACCATAACCGAGAGCCATCTGCTTCAACAGACCGTCGCTGTTGAAGTGTAATCGTCCCCTGAGAAAACGATTTTGTCAATGTACTGAAAAGCGTCAAACATAACTTCGCCGAGCTGAAATGGCGAACGATGCGGTGTGGCTCCCACGCTTTCCAGCCTTGGAGATGCAGTCAGAATTCTCCGTCGTGCCAAATCGAACAGAGCGGCTACGCTCAAAACAAAAAAGACCACACCGCGTGGGTAATCGCGGCATGGTCGAGTCGTAGTGTCTCAGACCGGCGGCTCTTCTCGCGTGGTCAGCTGCCCTGCGATGATTCTTTCAGAAAGTTTTCAATCTTTCGCGCCTGCTCGCCGGTTAAACCGGCTTTGAGCCGCATGTAGTCGATGATGACGGCCCATTCGCCCGGCTTGTACTGTGCGGGCGAGCGCAGCTCATGGCAGCGCATGCAATTTTCCGCCCATAATTCTGCACCGGTCTGATGTTTCGCGGGATCGTGAATCACAAGCGGCCACGGTAGCGAAGCGGGCTTTTTCGCCGATACAGTCTTCCCGGCCGGATGACTGGCGCAACCGGCAATCCCGAATGTTGCGGTGGCAATCGCCACGACGGTCGCCATACGAATGAATGATTTCATGGTGATTTGTATATTCATGGAGCACCTCGTCATTAAATACCAACTGCCCATTGCAGCAGCAATGCATCATTGCCGGACTGGCCGTTGGATAAGTTATCGAATTCATATTCAAACTTCAGCACTTCATTGGAATGTAACCAGTAATCCAAACCCAAGCTCCAACGCTGTTCAAAATCAGCGGCTGGGAAAGACGAACCCGCCGGTCCGTATATCTGGTCATACCGGACAACTCCCATGATATGCTTGACATACTTGATTCCGGAAAGGATCGGCTGATACGCGGCTTCAATCTGGCCGCCGTTCGACATATTGCCCAGCAGGGGCTGCGTCGGGGAATTCAAATACGATTGGGTGATCTGATCCCACGTCCACCCGGCCCGGAACCGGAACAGACCGTCGATATGCCGGTTCAAATAGTAAAAATTCATATCCAATGCCTGAATATCGGATGAGGCAATGCTGTACGCCCCACTCGGGCTCGGTTCCGAGTAATCGAAAGAGTAACCCAACTCAAGGTTTGGAACCGGCAGGTAACTGACCCGGCCACCGATCGATTTGCCGTTCTGGGCGGATGGATTCCAGTTGCCGAAGTTAAGGGCGGCTGTGTTGTTTCCCGTTGAAACAAGCTCCGGCCCCTGAGACACAAACAGAAAGTAGGTAAAGTATCCGAGGTTATCGGGAGCGGGAATGCCACCGCGTGTCCAGGCGCCGAGTTCATTGGGCGGTAACAGGTTGTCCTGCAGTGAGCCATCCACCAGCCAGCGATTCCACGGCGCCGTGTTGTAATTACCCACAATGCCCCCGATGGGGCTGGTGATGAGTCCGGCGCCGAGCGTCATGTAATCATTGAGCAGATAATTAATATTAGCGGCCCCGATATCCGCCTCAGATCCGCCTGCCTGGCCGCTTTGGGTATAAAAATCAAATGCGACATTGGCAAACATGCGCTTATCTACCCGCACTTGGATCATCGGACTGGCATCCGCGTAGAACGTGGAGTTTGATCCGCCTTTATTGATGAACTGCGTATTGATATCGCCGGCGATCAGTACGTGAACATTCTTGGATTCCAAAGCGTCGATGCGACCGGATTCCCGGTTCATGCGACGAATCAGACGTCGGATTCGCTCATGAATCCGCTTCTGCTCGGCTGCAAAATCTGCAGGCGATGATTTCGATGCCTTCGCCTTAAGCTCTTTTTTCAGCTTTAACTGTTCCTGCTGCATGGCACGCATGGCCTTGGCCATTTGCTGCATCTGCGATTCCAGCTTCTGATATTTCTTATTCAGTTGCTGATAGCTTTGAGAATTTTGAACACCGTTCGAGCCTTGGGCGTATACCCACGTGGCGGGTGCGGCGGCCAACCCCATTGCAAATGCCATGACCGCCAGCCGCCTCCGGCGGGCCCGCTCGGTAATGGTTCGACCTGTTGATTGAAACTTCACGGCTTGAACCTCCTCAAGAAGTTGCTACCCGCCGTCCATCGGCCAGGCAGCTCACATCAAGCGCCCGCAGTCACGTCGGCTGCGGGTGATGGACTAAAGCTCAGGGGAAGCATCCCACACCGCATGGAAATTCGCCTCGGATATGTTCCGTAATTTGTCGTAGGGAATTTACTTATTCCACAGGTGCGAGAAATTTTCGTCTGATGCCGGCCCATTGTTACTGCGGCGAATCGGAGAGAAGAAAAAAGGCGAGCCCGAACAATCGGGCCCGCCTCAAATTTAAAGTCTTTCCGATGCATAATCTGAACGCACCAATAAAGTCTTCGACCGTCGGGTTAAGTCACGACTTAGGCTTAAACGCCGACGCCATGTAGTCGATCACCTGCCACCGTTTATGGCGACTGAGCTTATCGCGAAATGCCGGCATCGGAGATTTGCCATTGCTGAGCTTCCAGAATATCGCGCCCTCACCCTGCTTCCAGAATGATGCTTTTCGGAAGTCTGCCGGTTTGACGCTCAAAAACGCCCCGGCGGTGCCATTGCCATTGCCGTGCACGCCGTGACACATGACACAATTGGTATTGAAAATAGCTTTCCCCGCGGCAATGTTGGCAGCCGTCATCTTCGTGGGGTTCCTAATTTTGTCGGCCCGTTTGGGTGCCTTCCATTTGGCTTCACTGATACTGGCGTGACGCGTGTCGGTGTGGGCCAGTGCCAATGACCCGGCCGTAAGCAATCCAGCCATTGTCAGAGCCACCGCCAATGCCTTTCGTTCAGCCGAATAACGTTTAACCATACGATACACTCCTGAAAAACTCGCAGCTTTAAGTGCGCGACCTCAAATTCACTTTGCCCTAGTTACTGAGTTTACCGACCTCTGCGACAAATTCAACATCTGCTACCCGACATCCGCCCACGCCATTCTGAAGATCAGAGCATCAGCAGCACCAGTGCGAAGCCGACACACCACTTTGGCATAGGGAAAATCACTAATTCGCAGCAACGCACATTGTGCAAGAAGCATTCGATTTCTATGCTGATTCGTGTCATTAAGGAGGCCCATATGCCATATACGGCGGTATCGCGATCTGGGAATTTTACTTATAGCAGCGAAGACTTTGCACACTCCCCCCTGATTCTTTTTTATGAGATCACCCGCGCGTGCAATCTTCGCTGCCGCCATTGCCGTGCTGTTGCTCAGCCGCATCGGGACCCACGGGAACTTACGGCCGAAAAATCCAAAGACTTGCTCATTGAGGCCGCCAAATTTCCCAAGCCTCCCATGATCGTGCTTACGGGAGGTGATCCGATCAAGCGACCGGATATTTTTGAATTGGTCCATTTCGCCGTTGCGCAGGGGATACGCATCGCGCTGACTCCGGCGGCCACACGGTTGATGAATCCGCAGGTGGTGGAACAACTCAAAGCATCCGGTCTGCATCGCCTCGCTATCAGCCTCGATGCTGCCGATGCATTAACGCACGATCAATTCCGGGGCGTGCCGGGCAGTTTCGGTCGTACCGTTGATATTATGCGTTGGGCCGGCGAATGCGGACTGCCGTTCCAAGTTAATACCACCGTGACCGCAGCCAATGCACACCAACTGGAATCGATTCATCGATTACTTGCGGATTATCATCCCGTGCTCTGGTCGGTATTTTTTCTTATACCGACGGGGCGGGCGGCGAACATGCCGAGGGTTTCGGCTCAAGAGGCTGAAGAGATATTTGCGATTCTGCTTCGGTTGAGCCGGATCGGGCCATTTGCCATAAAAACCACCGAAGCACCCCACTACCGGCGATTTCTTCTGCAGCAGATGGAAAATCAATCTTCAGCAGGCACCCGGAAATTACCCGGTAATCTGATCGGCACCAACGACGGCCGCGGCGTGATGTTTGTAAGCCACATCGGGGAGATTTTTCCCAGCGGTTTTCTTCCGATTGAATGCGGTATCTTTCCCCGTGATTCCATCATTGATGTCTATCAGAACAGCGAGTTATTCCAATCGCTGCGCAACCCCGATGCACTGCGTGGCAAGTGCGGGCAGTGTAACTATCGGTATGTTTGCGGTGGCAGCCGGGCGAGGGCTTTTGGGGTTACGGGAGATCCCCTCGCTGCCGAACCGGATTGTGCCTATGGATTAACCCAACAGCTAACGGAGGTTACGTCATCATGCTGAGTGTTTCAAATTTATTATGTGATGTGCAGGCTGGTAACGAAAAACTTCGCTATGGACACCGCAAACCGGATGGAGAATCGCAGGCGGTACCCCGGCCTGTGGTCGTCTGGGCACTGACGAAAGCGTGCAACCTGAAATGTGTTCACTGCTATGCCAGTGCGTCGGCGGAGCCCGCCCCCGGCGAATTGTGCCACTCCGAGGCTCTGGACGTGATTGATGATCTGGCGAGGTTCAAGGTGCCGGCCGTACTCATGAGCGGAGGTGAACCGCTGATGCGCCCCGATATTATTCCCCTGATACGATACGCGCGATATCGTGGTTTGGCGTGCACACTTTCAACCAACGGAACCTTGATCGACGATTCCATGGCGGATGAACTCGCTCATGTGGGCCTGAAATATGTCGGCTTGAGTCTTGACGGCACCGCTGCTACGCATGATAAACTTCGGGGTGCCAAAAAAGCATTTGAGCGAAGTGTGGCGGCCATAGATCGTTGCGTTGAGCGAGGCATCAAAGTGGGCGTACGATTCACCGCCCATGCGCTGAACATCGACGATATAGACAGTATTTTTGATATCTGCGCCCAACACCACGTCAACCGGCTATGTGTTTATCATCTGGCTTACTCCGGGCGGGGAGAGGGAATGCAACGGGTTGATCTGACGCCGGCGCAAACCCGGCAGATGGTTGACAAAATTTTTGCCAAATGCCGGGAGTTTCATGCGGCCGGTCATCCACTGGAAATATTAACAGTCGATAACCATGCCGATGCCGCGTACCTGCTCCTCCAAATGGAGCGTACCGATCCGCAGCGGGCGGCAAGCGTGCACGAGCGGCTGGCCGGAACCGGGGGTAATCGCTCAGGCTGCAACATCGCCGCCATCGATCCGGTTGGGAATGTCCATTATGACCAATTCTCATGGCATTACTCGTGCGGCAATGTGCGTGAGGAGGCGTTCAGCTCAATATGGTCATCCGCGCGTGATGAACGACTGGCTATTCTGCGTAATCGGCGCAATTATCTGCCGGATCGGTGCCAACACTGCCGCTTTCTGGACGTCTGCAACGGAAATCTGCGAACTCGTGCCGAGGCTGCTACTGGAGATTGGCTTGGCTTTGATCCGGGATGCTATCTGACGGATGAAGAGATCGGAGTAAAGCATCTGGCCTGTCTCCCGGGTTAATGCTGAATCGCCGCGATCCATAGGCATCTGTTCCAGAAATGGGTCACGACGCCAGACGGGACACTTCGCCCGTCATGCCGGTTGCCGCCGCGCACTTCAGTCGGTATTGAAAAATGGAGAAAAAAGACAAAATCCGCTCATCTGCCGCTCCTCCTCGCACTCGTCCTCGGCGCTCGCCTATAATAGCGGTGCACCGTGGAGGATTGTGGTGATGGACAGACCGAAGCGAGTTGTCATCGTGGGTGCCGGGCCAGGTGGTCTGGCGTCCGCCATGCTCTTGCGAAAAGCCGGTTTGGAAGTAACGGTAATCGAGAAGCGTCATGGCGTCGGAGGTCGAACGGGGCAGATATGCGCTGACGGATTCAAGTTTGATGTCGGACCGACATTTTTTCTTTATCCGCAGGTGTTGGAGCAGATATTTTCCGCCGCCGGATTTGATCTCATGACGGAAGTGCCGATGGAGCGGCTCGATCCGCAATATCGGATTATTTTCGAAAATGGTGGTGAAATTTCAGCCACTCCCAACGTGGAACGGATGAAACAGGCGATTGCCCGGATAAGCCCGCGGGATGCCGAGCATCTGGAAGACTACTTGGCGGACAATCGGCGCAAGCTTGCGGCCTTTACACCTACCCTCCAGAAACCGTTCAATTCCTGGCGCGATACCCTGACGCCCGAGATGCTGCGGATGGCCCCTTTGTTGCGGCCATGGAATTCGCTCGACCGCGAGCTCAGTCGCTATTTTCATGATCCCCGCGTGCGGCTGGCATTCAGTTTTCAGTCAAAATATCTGGGAATGTCGCCGTTTCGATGTCCCGGCCTGTTTTCGATTCTCTCCTTTCTCGAATACGAGCATGGCGTTTTCCATCCCTATGGCGGCTGCCACGCCATTATGCGGAAAATGGCCGAATTGGCGGTTGAAATGGGGGTCGAATTTCTGATGGGGCAGGGGGTCGATCAGATTGAATTTACCGATGGGAGAGCGTCCGGCGTTCGCGTTGCTGGCCATCTTGTCCGATCGGATGCGGTCGTCATCAATGCGGATTTTGCCCATGCGATGACTCATCTGGTGCCCGGCAATCTGCGTCGGCGGTGGACGGACCGGAAAATCGCCAAGGCCCGCTATTCGTGCTCCACCTTCATGCTTTATCTGGGCCTTGAAGGCGCGGCGCCTCCACTGGCACACCACAATATTTTTCTGGTGGAGAATTATCGCGATAACCTGGCAGATATTGACTCCCGCCATGTTCTCTCATCCAACCCCAGCTTTTACGTGCAAAACGCCTGCGTCACCGATCCGAGCCTGGCGCCACGCGGATGCAGTACGCTTTACGCTCTGGCCCCGGTTTCTCATCTGCACCAGAATATTGACTGGTCAAAGGAGGCCCCGCGATTCCGCGAGATTCTTCTGAAACAAATTCAGCGCCTCGGAATGACCGATCTCAAAGAAAGAATTCGATTTGAAAAAATGATCACACCCGTTGATTGGAACATCGATTACAGCGTCTATCGCGGCGCCACATTCAATCTGACGCATGATTTTGGGCAAATGCTTCACATGCGTCCGCGTAACCGGTTTGACGAACTCGCCGGAGTCTATCTGGTCGGCGGAGGTACCCATCCCGGCAGCGGTCTTCCGGTCATCTTTGAATCTGCCCGCATCAGCAGTCGTTTGTTACTTGAGGATTTCGGCTATGCGGAGCGCTGGACTGATCTTCAGGCTGCCATGGCACGCGCACAGACGAAGCCGACTCTCGGTCGTCGAACTCCTTTGGCAATCCCGGCTTAAGCGGAGTTGGTCCATGCCGCCATCGCCCGAACGTTCCGCCGACAAAAATCCTGATGCTTTCCGGTTGCAGATGGATTCTGTGCGTCGGGCATCTGTTGTCTGGGCAAATACGCCGTTGACGCATCGGCTGGATTCCGTCCGGCGTTTTCGACATCAACTCATTGAATCGGCAGATGAGTTCATTGCCGCATGTTCCCACTTACCGCACCGATGTGCCGGTGAGACACTCGCAGCCGAGATTATCCCGCTGGCCGACGCAGCAAAATTTCTTGAGCTGAACGCAAAACACATTCTTGCCGCCACGTCGATACGCGCTTGGGGATTGCGAATCATGACCGAGCGCAGGCCATTGGGCACGATCGTTATCGTGGGGCCGGGCAATTACCCTCTTTTTCTACCGGGCGTGCAGGTTCTGCAGGCGCTGGCGGCGGGAAATGGGGTCATTCTGAAACCGGGCCGCGAAGGCACACGGGCGGCGTTATGTCTGCAAAACGCACTGACCGCAGCTGGCGTGCCGGATCATGTCTTTGAGGTTATCCCGGAGGCGATTGAGGGAGTGCAGCGGGTGATTAGCGCGGGCGTGGATAAGGTCATCGTCACCGGTTCGCAGCGAACAGGCCGGGCGATTGCCGCGCTGATTGCGGCCAGCCGGCCGACAGCCACTGTAATGGAACTTTCCGGAGCCGACGCCGCCATTGTACTCCGGGGTGCGGATATTCAGCGCGCAGCCGATGCTGTCGCATTCGGCCTAACCTTCAATGGCGGTAATACGTGCATGGTTCCGCGGCGTATATGGGTGGATCAATCCCTGGCCGAAAGTTTTGTGAACGCGCTGCGTAAGAGTCTTCAGCAATCTCCGACCATCGATTTGCATCCCTCTGACTCTGAGGCGATTTCGTCAATGGTTGACGCCGCCATGCGCGATGGAGCATCGATCATTTGTGGCCGCTGGGATCGGCAATCTCATCTCGGGCCGCTGGTGCTCGGCGGGATTTTGAAGCCCGCGCAACTGCCGGGTGCCGATGTGCCAGGTCCCGTAGCGGGACTTTGGACGTTTCGCGACATAGATGATTTGTACGATCTCTATGCGGATTGTCCGATGCGACTCGGCGCATCTATTTTCGGCCCGAGTGAAGCTGCGATGTCTGTTGCGGAAAAGATTGATGCCGGATGCATCTGCATCAATGATCTGCTTGCGCCGACGGGCCACCCTGCGGTGACGCTCTCACCCCGAAAAGATAGCGGATACGGGGCCACCCGCGGGGCGGCAGGACTTCTGGAGATGACCTCGCCAGTGAGTGTTATTGAGAGAACCGGTGCTTTTTTGCCTCACCTGCTTCGCCGTAACGTTGAGAACGAGGATCAGCTGAAAAATATCATGCGACTTAAGCATGCGCCGGGTGTGACACAAAAACTCGCCGCCATGCTCCGTATAATCAAAGGCCGGTGATGGCACCTCGTCATGCTTGTCAATGACTCTGAACAGATGGAAAGGATTGAATAAACAATGTCCAAGGCTGGAACGGTAGTGGTGATCGGTGGAGGATTAGCCGGCTTATCTGCCGCCTGTACTCTGGCAGCCCGCGGTTGGAAAGTTCGGGTGTTTGAACGCAACAGCTGGCTGGGAGGCAAAGCGGCGGAATTAAAACAGAACGGCTTTCGATTCGACATGGGACCGACCATTCTGCTGATGCCGTCCGTTCTGCGAAAGATATTCTCCGAGGCGGGTCGCAGGCTGGAGGATTACCTTGACCTGCGCCGCCTGTCGCCTCAATGGCGATGTTTTTACTCGGATGGCTCGATATTAAATCTGACTGAAAACGCCGCCGAGATGGATGGAGAGTTCGCCAGGATGAAGGCCGGCGAATTATTGAGTTCCGAGTATCGCCGACTGCTCGCGTCGTCTGCCAAGATGAGCAGGCTTTCCGAGAAATATTTCTTCTGGAAATCGGTCGGTTCGCTCGCGGATACTTTTGATCTCAAATCCACTTTTCAACCCTCAGTGCTGCAGGACCTGCGGGATATGAAAATTGGGCGGACACTGGGCGGCACGGTTCGCAAAATGATTTCTGATCCGCGCGTCGCCCAGATGGTGGATCATTTCACCCAGTATGTCGGCTCCGCCCCCGCGCTCTCACCCGCCGTCCTCCTCGGTATCGCCGACATGCAGTTGGGGGAGGGGATCTGGTATCCGATCGGAGGAACCCGTGCCGTTCCGCTGGCCCTCGAGCGGCTTGGACGGGAACTGGGCGTGGAATATGTGACAGGCTGCGGCATTAAGAGAATAATGGTTGACCACGGTTCGGCCCGGGGCGTTGTTACCGATCAGGGGGATACCTTCAATGCGGACGCGGTTGTGAGCAATTCGGACTCTGTCCTGATGCATCAGGAATTGCTTGGCGTCGAAGCCCGACGCTTTGCCTCGCGCCGAAAATACGAACCTGCCTGTTCGGGCGTGGTGATGTATCTCGGGCTCCGCAGGCGGTATGACCATCTCGCACACCACAATTTCGTCTTTTCGCGCAGTGCCGAAGCGGAATTTCATGATATTTATCAGCTCGGCCGCCCTGCGGAAGACCCGACATGCTACCTCTGCGCACCGGCCGTCACCGAACCGGCGGTTGCCCCGGCGGGTGCTGAAGCGTTGTACATTCTCGTGCACACCCCGTATCTGCATGAGGGGCAGAATTGGAAAACGATGTACCCGGAATATCGGAAGCAGATATTAAAAAAGCTTGCGTCCGCCGGGATGGAGGATATCGAAAGCCGCATTGCCATGGAGGAATACCTCACACCGGAAAGCATAGCGTCGCGATATCACGTATGGAAAGGGGCTATTTATGGACTGGCCAGCCACGGTCGCCTGACCGGCGCCTTCAAGCCGGCCAACCGCAGCCCGGACATTCGGAGGCTTTATTTGGCCGGCGGGTCGGCGCACCCCGGCCCGGGCATGCCGATGGTACTCATGTCCGGCTGGATAGCCGCCGATACGCTGTGCAAGGATTTCTAACCCGGATTATTCACGGTCATCGCGGCAGTGCTGAGATATGCATGGTTGTAGATACATCGGTGGCATGGCTGCTGGTTTTTTACGGTTGTGGGCAGAAGGCCCCCTTACCCCCATTGGCCGATCGGGTTGTGATGGATTCAGGCGGTGGAGCGAAAGATGTTGGAACGTTCGGCGACCAGCTGATAAAAGTGCCACCAGGGCCAGTTGCCGGAGAGTTTGACGACCACCCGGCGTGTGCTCTGGATCACCGTGGCCGCCACCTTGATAACCATGCTGCGCCAGGTGCACGGCTGTCCATGGCGTAGGACCGGTG
>JAKAVA010000055.1 GCA_021827645.1 Planctomycetota bacterium | reverse complement strand
ACCCGATCGGCCAATGGGGGTAAGGGGGCCTTCTGCCCACAACCGTAAAAAACCTGCAGCCATGCCACCGATGTATATACAACCATGCATATCTCAGCACTGCCGCGATGACCGTGAATAATCCGGGTTAATGCGATCTTTTTTAATTACCGGTCACGGGTCCGTTTCGTAGGCAGAATTATTCGGTGACAGAAACCCGGTGCCCGGTCCGATGTATGCCTGATAGGGGAATGTTGTGGTATAGCGACGCTTCACCGTCGCGGCATGGCCGTCGCAGTAGACGACGTTGGTGGCTCCGTCATGACGGTAAGCCTGGGTGCCGGCGGCTCGCATCGTCGGACTGACTGAATCTTCATTCACCGGCCGGGGTGAAAGCAGATCCGGCGCCCGCATGAAAAAGTCAATTCCGCCGTAATACCCGCCATCTCCGAACAGTGCGCACTGTCCGGGGGCGGTGAGTGCTGAAACATTGGAAGGTCGCGGATCAGCCTCCAGTGAGCCGTGGCCGATATAGCTGGTGTTATAGTTGTAGCCGCAATAGAGAGTCTGGGAGCCGAAATGGCTCGCCAAAGATGGACACTGCATCACCAGCAGGTCAGAAAGTTGCGACCGCTTCCATCCGAGCCACAGGATGCCCGGTGATATCTGTCGCTGCCCGTCCGCCAGGCGCGTATATCTGAGATACCAGAAATCGGTCATCGGGTTGTAGTATGCCGGCGGAAAATATCCCTGCGACTGGGCGGTATACAGTTCGGCGGCATTACTGAGTTGCCGCAGGTTGCTCAGGCAGACGACGGTATTAGCGTCGCTGCGGGCACGCCGCAGAGCAGGTACCAGCATTGCTATCAGCAACGCGATGATCGAGAGAACCACCAGCATTTCAACCAAGGTGAAGCCGCTATCGGAAATGGAGGCTGACGGGCCGCGATTCATAAACACCTCAACGGGTAACGAGGAGTTCTATGCGCTCTTTTTCCAACCTTTACGCACCGGCAGCGCCAGAATTGAAATAAGAAGCAATGCCCATGCTGCCGGCTCCGGAGTGGCAACAGGCGGGTCGCTGAGGGCCGCCGCGTTGATGTACGCGGTGTCTCCAGCTGGCACTGTAAATCGGACATATTCAATTGATGAAAGTCCCGCTGCATTAACGTTAATCCATGTCCCGCCGGCAGTACCACCAAGTGCTTGGAGTATTTGCGGTTCCGTCATACCCGAAAATTCGCTCAGACTGCCGAGAAATGGCGTTGGCGAGGCGAGTTGAGGTGTTTGGCCGGGCGCCGCGGGTTGAGGCGATACAAAGGTGTAACCGGCTGAAGTTACAACGGTGTCATCCACGGTCGTGTACGCGTTTGTCGGATTATCAAAGGCGATTGGATTACCGCTATTAAGGGCGACGAAATTCCTCCCATCGGCACTGACGCTGACAATCGCTTCAGATGGCGCCGAGAGTTCCAGCTGTGCGGGCGTGGTGCCGGTCGCTGCCTGAGGCTGTTCACCGGGCGTGGTCTGGACGTTAATCAAGCCTACCGACGAGTACACCCCGAGATAAGTGCCGGCGCTCACCGGCAATGACTTCGAAAATTCTAGTGTGAGGCTGCTGCTGTAGGTGGCGCTGCTGCTGCCGATGGTAGCGAGAATAGCGCCACCACTCGCGGACGCACTTTGCGGATAAGGCGGGAAGAATGGATCAATCGCGTAGCCGCCTTCGGAGGTTGCAAAACTTCCCAGAGCGCCATTCGGATTGCTCACCGCACCCGTGGAACCCGCAACGGAACTGGTAAATACGGTCGGTGAAATGGCGCCTGAGACAGGCGCAACGGCTGCTGAGAGCGAAGCGAGAACGGAAGCGACGAGACCATGTTGGACGAATCGGTGCATAGAGAAACTCCTGAAACACAAAAAACCGGCGAATGCAGCAAGAAATCATGTGTCGGCGGGCCCAAAAATGCTGCTCAAGGCGGCAACCATTAAAGGCCATCACAACGCAGAGTACGTGCTGAAACAATTCGCTATTAATCGCGACCCAGCGTCCCAAATTCGCGAGGACCAGTCGGGTCGTCATCAGGCAGGTCTTCTGGCTTAGGGCAGAAAATGGAGGCAACCTTCCCGATGGATCAACCGAATGCCCTATGTGCTTTTTGGGCCTATTCACCGGCGTGCGCCGGTACGGTTGAGATCAGTGGTTGCGCCCGATGGAGTGCCCATCACAGCGGCGCGTCCGCAGCGGAATCTAACCGCCTTCCCTTTTCACTCGCCACCGTGGCGAGCACCTGACAGTTACAGAGCATAACCATTTCTGTTCTCTCCGCAAGCGACAGGCCGATCAGGTATGGCACTGACCGCAAACCCGAAAGGTTGATAACGGATGACCCCAATTTTCTGCTGCATGCGCATTGACCGGACCCACGGGGCGCCGCATAATCCCATCATCGAAGCGCCCGTAGCGCAATTGGATAGAGCGCGTGGCTTCGAACCACGAGGTTGCAGGTTCGAGTCCTGCCGGGCGCAATAAATCATAATTCAATAACCATGCGGGTGATGCCCCCCGCCTACAGGTTGCGAGATTTTCAGTTGATGGGGACTGTCATGTGGCATAAAGCGGATGATTCAAATGCTTGGATCGGCATTCTCTCAGCCACGGTGTGTTTTACGAGCCTCATCGCCGCATCGCACGCGAAAGCATTGAGTGCGATTCCCGCCACCATGCCGAGGTCGGGAATATTTATCAATTACACCGCCATTCTTGAAAAAATGGAGTCCAAAGGCGTTACACCAGAAAACAACGCCGCCATTGGGATTCTGGCGCCAGCGAGAAAGGAGGTTTCCCAAGAGTACGCTACTTGGAAGAAAGTTCATGGCGAATATGTTTCAATCCCGAACCGACGGCGGATGCGCGCATTGATGCGCGGCTTGGGGCTGACCGGCTCATGGTTCTCAGGGCCGAGGTTCGAGTGGCTGCAAAGCTACGTTAAGCACCACACCACACTGCCGCCAGGCGCACCGCGTGGGCACGGAATCGCCGCCGGTTATCCACAGAATCTCAACTACGCCTACCAGATATGCTCCGCCGCAGAAGCCGTACCGTGGTCTGCCAAAGAATATCCATGGTTGGCCGGATGGATTCGGCGCAATGACAAAGCACTTAATGAAGTCGTCACGGCAACGCATCTGCCGAGATTTTACTGCCCGCTTGTTCACCAGAGTTCCGTAGCGGGATTATGGGGTGTAATGCTTCCATACCTCGGGCCGGCACAAGGCATGGGACAGGCGCTCTGCGTTCGCGCGATGCTGGAAATGAACAGGCATAACTTCAAGGCGTGTGAGCGTGATTTATTGGCCGCGCATCGTTTGGCAAGTCTAATTACCCAGCCATCGGTCAGCGTCACCGCCCAAATAATCGCGTACAGTATCGAACGGCGTGCGTGCCGTGCTGATGCCGCTGTCGCCAATGCGGGTTGGATTCCTTCCGCGGCATATGAGGCTTACGCAACTAAACTAACGAAATTGCCCCATCTGGTGCCGCTTTACGCCACCATAAACAAAGGGGAAAGGCTTTGTTCCCTCGATATCCTGAAGCGCCTGCGAAGCAGAGCGTTTCGTGGCTACCTAAAGAGATGGCAGGCCGCTCTTCCGAAAGGATTTTTAAGTTATCGCTGGACAAAACGAGATATAAAAACGGCTATGCGGATTGCCAATCTGATCGCCAATCACGCGGTTGGCGCGATGAGACACCGTGATTTTATCAAGCGCTACCATGCCTACCGAAAATTTATGCAATGGAATTCAGTGCTGCTGGGAAAAGAAAATCGTGCGTTACCGGCGAATGTTAAGCGGTTGCTTGACTGGTTCGGCTCAGATTCTTCCCGCATCGTCGTGCAAAGGGCCAGGCTCGTAGCGAAGGAAGAACTGTCGCGGGTTGCCCTGTTGTTGGCCGCCTACCGCGCCGCCCACGGTCGATATCCCAAATCGCTCAGGGCGCTCATTCCGCATTATTTATCTGCCATACCCAAGGACCCGTTTACCGACCAACCCATCGGATATCATCGCGGCACTGCCCGCGTCCGACTCTGGACCCTGCGTAATTTCATCAGCCTGCGCCACCCGCCGCCGCTGAACGCGCGCCTGCGGCAATTTGTGACGCTCACGATTCCCCCCGGACATTACGTGTGGCCGAAGGTTCATTCGCCGGGAAAGTGATCATCGGTTACACGTGAATGGGCACGCTTGGCGATGCAAGCAGTTGGTGTCCGCGGCAACGTTGTGCCATATGGGCTTTGGTCGGTTGTGTTCCACCGTTACCTTGGAATATGCTCACGGCCTGTGAGTTCGCGCCGGTTCGCTTAAAATGCTTGACCGTCAATTTAAGGAGGAATAATGCTTAACCACAGATCGAATACCGGATTGTGCCGCATTTCGCGGCTGCTCCCGTGGCTCGTTGTCGGACTTATTGCAATTGCGCAGCCTTGTATGTGGACGATCTCGGCGCGTGGAGCGACCGGCGCCAGGCCGACAGTCGCGAAAAAGGTTATGCCGAAAGTTATCGATTCCCATCTGCCCCCCGCCGCCCCCGATGCGCTGGCGATTACGCACCACACTATTACGCTCAATGGCAAGCGAGTCGCATTCACCGCAAGAGCCGGATACATGCCGATCAAAGGGGAAAACGGCAAACTTCTCGCGAAGATATTTTTCATTGCGTACACCAGAGATGAACCAAAAGGAAAAGCAAATCATCGACCGCTCACCTTCTGCTTCAATGGCGGCCCGGGAGCCGCCTCAAACTGGCTGAACATCGGTTGTGCAGGGCCGTACCGCGTACTTTTAACGCCGGGCGGGAATGTTACGCCGCCGCCGTTCAAACTGGTGAAAAATCACCAGACATGGCTCGGGAAAACAGATTTGGTGTTTATTGACCCGGTCGGTACCGGCTACAGTCGCAAGGAACCGGGGGTGCCGGGAGGGGCATTTTACGGCGTACAGCAGGATATCTCATCCGTGGCCGATTTTATCCGTCTCTATATGACCATGTACCGGCGGTGGGGATCACCGATATTTCTGGCGGGGGAAAGTTATGGTACCACTCGTGCGGCTGGCCTGAGTGAATATCTGAGTCAGCACGACGGCATCGACATTAACGGGATGATCCTGATCTCCTGCGCGTTAAATTTTCAAATACTCATGCCGAGCTTCGGTAATGAAACGCCTTATCCGCTCTTCATGCCGACGTATGCCACAACGGCCTGGTACTACCATAAACTCTCGCCAAAATTGGAAAAGCACTTTCACCGAACCATCGCCGAGGCCGAGCATTTTGCGGTTTATGATTATCTGCCGGCACTGGAGATGGGGAGTGATTTGAGCAAAACCCAGAAATTAAAAACGGCTGAGGAAATGTCGCATCTAACCGGGCTTTCCACGCGCTATATTCTGGCGGCGAATCTGCGGGTGGGGCCGAACATGTTTGAACAACAACTCCTGCGGAGCGAACACCGCGTCATCGGTCGCATGGACACGCGCCTTTCCGCGTATACCCCGAACGCGCTTTCAGAACGATCCAATTTTGATCCCGCCATGTCACGTTTCACCCCTGCTTTTACCACCGGGTTTAATGAGTTGGTTCAGTCTAAACTGCATTACCGGAACTACCTCCCCTATCGCACGCTCACTCCTCGTGTCTTCCCATGGCATTTTGGAACCGGCGGCATGGGATATCTGTACGTGACCGATAACATGCAGCAGGGAATGATCCGCGATCCCGGCATGCAGGTTCTCGTGTGCAGCGGCTATTTTGATCTGGCCACACCGTTTTTTGGAACCATTTATTCAATGGATCATCTGCATCTGAGCAAAAAACTTCAGTCGCATATCCATATGGTGTTTTTTCGGGGCGGACATATGGTGTATCACCCGCACGACATGCTGATCAGGCTCCGCCGCGATGTGTCGCATCTGATCGATTCCGCCCGATAATATTTCTGCGTCATTCGGCGGAAAGTATTCCCGGATTTCGCTATTCCGATAGCGAGGTCCTTTTTTCATGCGCATTTATTGGATCGATTCGCATGTGAAAATCTCATGCCCAGACCGCAAATCTCCCGATGACACTCAGGCTGATGTGCCGGTTTTAATCGGCTTGGCAATCTGATAGCGCCAGCACATCGACAGCGAAAGCATCGCGCCTGCGGCGCCGTAGAACGAAGCGAGGAAGGCATGCCTGAACCAACTCCTGAATCCAAATCGGCAGTACGTCGAAAACCTCTGAATGCGGCAAGCATTCCCCTGACAGATGCCACCGGCTTTGTCAAAGAAAAGCGTTTTGCCCGAGATGCGGAATATCTGCGGGCGGACAGCGTTACCCATGAATCGGATAAGGGTGAAGATAGGGGCCTTCCCTACCATGTGTTCCTGCCTGCCGACAAGCGTTACGGCCCTGAGGAGTCATTTTCTATGATCCGCTGGGGTGGCAGGGTGATCGTTGCCTCGGAAGATATGGCGGAGTTGCGCGAGTTGGCTGCCCGGTATGTGAAACACGAGGGATTTGTCATCGATCTGCCGCCGACAGAACTGAAGAAAACTTTTTTCGGACTCCCAATCTTCGGCAAAAAGTACCATTATTTTATCGCCCGGAGGGTCCATCTGTTGAGGCCGGGGGAATCGACCGACCGATTCACTTACAGTGTGCAGCTCGCCAGCCGCCGAAACGGCAATGAGGTCGAATACGTCGTAGTGAAACAGGTACCCACGGTGGACCGCGTGATGTCGAGACTGCGCCAGAAATTTCCAGACACCCCGATGGATGAGTTACGGCGTCGGGCGCTGAAATTTACGGACAAAATATTTCCTGTATTCCTGAGCCGCGAGGCGGCCATGCTCAAAATCCTTCAGCGAGATCTGCCCAAACCATACAGCGACCGTGTTCCCCGATGTCTGGGCGTCGAGCATGATTCCAAGGGGTTTGTTCGGACGCTCTATATGAACTGGCTTCGCAACGGCGGACGAATGATTTCGCAACTCGAATTTGCAACCCAGGCGACCGAATTGCTGCAGGTGCTTCACGATAAGGTCGGCGTGATTCATCTTGATCTCCGGCTGGATAATTTCGTCATTACATCCGAGGGTGTCGGCTTCATCGATTTCGGCTCTGCCGTGCGTGTAGGCGAGTCTTTCGGGGATAACACGCTGCTCTCAACGCTCTTTGAGGAAATGATGCGGACCAGCCAGATTCAGCGCATGCTGTACACCATGAGCGAAAAAGGATTGGTGACATCCGATGTCCTTTGCCAGGGTGTGCACAAGGTGGATAAGGCTGTAGATCTGTTCTACCTCGCTTACCAGATGAATACGCCCCACCAGAACCCTGATTTTGTCGGTCTGATCAGTTACGATCCACGAAGCCCTGAAGCGCGGCATATCAAGTATCTGACCAGCGAGATATTACGGCCGGAAGATCGTGCCAATAGCCCGTATAAAACCGCCTCCGATATTCTGCGAGGTCTTGCAAAGGTAAAGCGAGATATCGAGACGGGTGCGGAAGCGCTTCAGCCGAGCCCCGCAAAATCCCGCCGCATGGCGGACGAGTCAGCCGGTACCCGACGCCCATCAGCGGTTCCGGTTTCTAAGCAAAGTGTGGCCGCGAGATAGTGACGGTGGGCATGAACGCAGGGTAAACGGCGGCAAGATATGCGAGCTTTATGGTCAGCTGATTACGGTTGATAAAGACCGGTTTTACTCATCTGATCATTTTATTCTCGGGCTCTTCTCGGATATCATCTCATACGTACAGTCGTTTACGTATCGAGGTCAAGACCATGCCGAGATGCCCATCGTGTTTTACGCTGATGTCACGTGTTCAGGAACCGCAATATCACTATTGCACCTGCAGCAACTGCTTTGGGAACTGGTCGCCCAAGCCAAATCTGCTGCATTGGGTCATGGCCGACCCGACTCCGTCGGAAACATCGGCCGATGAGCCGGGCCTGAAAGAACTGGCGGCCCTCGTTGCCGAGTCTGACTCCAAACGGCCGTTTCCGTGTCCAGAATGTCGGCAAACGATGCGGATTGGTCGCCTGCATCTGATGATCCCGATAAACGTTCAGGAATGCATCAAGTGCGGCTGCGTATGGACGGATGTCGGCAAGCGACCGCTGATCAAACAATTATTCCACGCGATGAAAACCAGCACCGATCCCCGAATTGTCTCTCTGCGGGAGCGGTGCGCCAGGGTGGAAGCAACCAGCGCCGTGATTGATGCCAAGGCCGCCAAACCCATGCCGCAAACCGGCATGATCAACCCGGGCAGCAACTGGATTTCGGGCGGCGGATACAGCGGTGGATCACCCCTCAATACGCTATTGGACATCCTCATATACTGACCACTTGGATTGCCATGCTCCGTCTGCTAGCATGGTAGATAGTTTTGGAGCTCTCTCCGGATGAGTGACTGGCAGGAAGCAGAACGGCGCATAGAACGAGCCCACGACCTGTATGAACGTGGCAAGTGGGAAGAAGCGCTTTTTGAATTAAAACGAGCCATCGAAATTAATCCCCACATGGGTGCTTGGTACTTCAATCTGGGCCTGACGCTTGACATGATGGAACGCCATGAAGAAGCACTCGACGCCTACCGTCGGGCGCTGGAGATTGATCCGCAGGACATTGAATCGCTCAGTGCCGCGGGCACCAATTGCAATCGTCTGGAACGCTACCGTGATGCGATCAGTTATTTTGAGCGTGTTGAGGCGATCGATCCGAATTATGAATCCAGCTACTGCAATCGGATCGTGGCGTATACCGAACTTGACGAACATGACCGGGCAGAGGAAATGTTCTATATCGCCCGACAATACAAGGAAAAATGCCCGGTATGCCTATACAACATCGGCGTGTCGCTCTACGCCCGCGGTCGCTATGACCGGGCGCTGTGGTGCTGGCAGCAGGTGCTTGAAATCGATGCGGACTATCCCCAGGTGCACGCTCGAATTGCCGATGTTTACTGGGCTAAGAACCAACACTCGGAAGCTCGCCGCCATCTGATGGAAGAACTGCGGTCAGACCCCGGGAATATCGATACCCTGCTCGATCTCGGCGAACTGCTGATGGAAATGGGTAACAACGGGTCAGCGGCGGAAAAATTCCGCCAAGTACTGGATCTGGATCCGGAAAACTGCTCCGCTCACTTCCAGTTGGGAGTTCTGGCGCAACTGGAGGGAGATTCGCGGCTCGCGCTGGATCGATTCAAGTTTGTCCTCAGGCACGATCCGCAATTCGTCGGCGCCCATCTGAAGATGGCGCAACTCTACCATCGCGCCAAGAATCGGGCCGAAACGCTTTATCACGCCAACTGCGAACTCGCACAACCTGAAATCGATGACCACACATTGCTTGAACTCGGCAGTTTGCTGATTGATCTGGGGCAATTGGAGGCCGCCAAATTGGCCATGCGCCGCGTATTGAAAAATTCAGATACGAATGCCGATGCGCACCACGGACTCGCTGTCGCGTGTCTGATCAGTGGGGATATGGATGCGGGAATCAAGGAATGCAAAGAGACGCTCAAAATCCAGCCGAAGCACGTTCTGGCCATGTCCAATCTGGCGATGGCTTATCTGAATCGACGAGATTTTGCCCGTGCCCGCTATTGGCTTGGCGAAGCACTGGATATTGCACCGGATGATCACTATCTGCGGCAGATTTCAAATCGCATTCGTTATGAATCGCTTCTTTACCAGTTGCGGCATTGGCCGTCGGCGCTTGCCAACTGGTTGCGTCAAAAGTCCAGACACTGATGACTGGGCCCACCGTTTCTACGAGGGGGTCTCAGCCTCCATGAGTCCTGCGGCAATCCGCTCGTGATAAAGGAATGAATTTTGGCAAAAAGTGCACCGCTTCCACATCGAAAAAATCCCACCGCAGGCCGAAAGAAAAAAACGCAATCAGGGCAAAACAGGCTCCGGCAACTTCATGGTGACTTTGGGGTTGAGGTTCTCTCGTCGCTGGATGAGATCAATCCCGAACTGAAAAAATGGATTATTGAGTTCGGCTACGGTACCGTTTACCAGAGTCCAAAAATTGACGCACGATCTCGTCAGATCTCCACCCTTACCGCCCTGATATGTCTTGGGCATCTGGGACGCGAATTTCAATCGCATGTCCGCGCCGCGCTGAAACTCGGAATCACCAGAGAAGAAATCATCGGCATCACCGAACACTGCGCGCTGTATGCGGGGTTTCCTGCAGTACTCGCGGCAACCTGTGCCCTGAAGGATATTTTCAACCAACTTGGGAAATGACACGCGTCATATCGTCTTACCAGACTACCAGAACCACTGTTCTTAAAACATTGATAAACGCGAATATATCATATATATTTGCGAATACGTAAATACCGGCAAAACACCTAAGAATATCCACCGCATCGGCGTACTTTCTAATTGTTTCTTATCGTTGGACATTTATGGACATTTTGAGTAATATATGGACATTTCTGTAGGAGATGATCGCCGTGAAACTGACCGTCAAAGATGCTGCGAGATTGCTGAATGTGTCGGAAAAGAGCATTTACCGGTGGATCAAAAATGGCTCCATCCCAGCCTACCAGGTGAGTGATCAATATCGTTTCAACCGTGCTGAACTCCTGGAGTGGGCTACATCCCATCGGCTTAACGTCTCGCCGGAAATATTTCAGGAGCCGGAAGGGGGAGATTCCCCCCTTCCAACTTTGACCGATGCCCTTCGCGCTGGCGGCGTGCATTACCGCGTCGGCGGCACCAATCGCGAAGAGGTGCTCCGGGCGGTGGTCGACATTATGAATCTTCCCGATGAGGTTGATCGAGAATTTCTCTACCAGGTTCTGCTCGCACGTGAAATGCTGGGCTCCACGGCAATCGGTGACGGTATTGCCATTCCACATGTCCGCAATCCTGTCGTTTTGCACCTTTCGCGGCCGCTGGTTGCGCTGTGCTTTCTGGAGAACCCGATTGAGTTCGGCGCCATGGATCAACGACCCGTCACCACGTTATTCACACTCGTAAGCCCGACGGTACGGGCGCATCTTCATCTTCTGTCCCGCTTGGGTTTTGTCCTGCGGAACGGCTTTTTTCGCCGTGCTGTACTGGATCAGATTTCCCGCGAGGGCCTGCTGGATGCGCTGGTTCTGGCGGAGGCGGAAATTCCTTCCTCAGCCGCACCGATAGCATCGAACGTAAGGCGATAGGTCAAGATGTTTCCATTGATTTTACTCTTGGGTGCGGCATTGCTGCTCATGGTCGCCGGAACACTTGGACTGGCGGCAAAAGCTCGAGCCTCGTGGGGACAAATGTCTGCAACCGCACTCACCTGTCTTGGCGGCGCCTTAGGTGCGGCGGTCTGTCTCGACGTACTGCTCTTTTTAAATGGGCCGGCACCCGTATTGACCGTACGGGCGGTGTATCCCAACTGGCCGCTCCATTTCCGCCTTGATCCGCTTTCCGCTTTTTTTGCACTGCCGGTCTTTGTGATGGCCGCAGCCGGATCTGTTTACGGGCAGGGATATTGGAATGAGCGTCGGCATCCTCGCACCGGGCGCCGGTTGCGTTTTTTTTACGGACTGTTCGTTGCCGGCATGGTGCTGGTAACGGTTGCCGATGACGGTTTGGCGTTCATCATGGCATGGGAAATCATGGCACTGGCGAGCTTTTTTCTGATTGCGACCGAGGATCAGAATCCGGCGTGTCGACAGGCGGCTTGGATTTATTTTGTTGCCACCCATCTTGCCACACTTTTGCTCATGGCATTATTCGCGCTTCTGCACGCCGCCTCGGGCAGTTTTCTGCTGGTCCCCTTACCGGCTGCAGCAGGATGGAAGATTGAAACTGCTCTATTCCTGCTGGCCCTTGTCGGCTTCGGGCTTAAGGCTGGTATTATGCCGCTGCATTTCTGGCTGCCCGGGGCACATGCCCAGGCACCCAGCCATATTTCCGCCCTGCTTTCCGGCGTTCTGCTGAAAATCGGCATCTATGGATTGCTGAGAATTCTGACGTTACTGCCGCACCCCCCCGCCCTCTGGGGTGTGATGGTTCTGATTCTCGGCTCCATCAATGCACTGCTGGGCGTCGTCTACGCTCTGGGGCAGCATGATATGAAAAGACTGCTGGCGTATCACAGCATTGAAAACATTGGCATTATTCTCATGGGATTGGGCGTGGCGATGATCGGAGCCGCAACCGATCACCCGGTCTGGGAAGTGCTGGGAATTGCCGGATGTCTCCTGCATGTCTGGAATCACGCACTCTTTAAATCGCTTCTGTTTTTTTCAGCCGGTTCGGTCATTTCTGCAGCGCGAACGCGGCAGATCGATGCGCTGGGCGGACTGGCGCGGCATATGGCCTGGAGCAGTAATCTCTTTCTGGTTGGAGCCTTGGCCATCTGCGGGCTGCCCCCGCTCAACGGGTTCGTCAGCGAACTGCTCGTCTATCTGGGGCTCTTCCATCCAACTGCGGGAAAGGATTCGGGAATCTGGGCACTGATCTCGGCCGACGCCGTCATTCTTGCAGTGGTTGGAAGTTTGGCTGTGGCTTGCTTTGTGAAAGTATACGGGGTTGTGTTTCTGGGTTCGCCGCGCACAGAGCGTGCCGCCAAGGTGCATGAATCCCCGGGCAGCATGATTGCACCGATGCTTCTGCTTGCGGGGCTCTGCGGGCTCGTGGGGGTGTTTCCTCTGGTGGTGCTGGTTCCGCTGAGCCATGCCGCTGCGGTGTGGATGGGCCGTGCTCACGTGCAGGGCATGCTGATCCGGGCTTTTCCATGGGGGACGCTTACCGTGCTGAATTTCAGCATGGTCGTCGTGGCCGTTGCCATTTTTTACCTTGTCCGAATCTCGCGGAGATTTATCCCCGTCGCCAGCGCACCCACGTGGGGCTGTGGATATTCGGCCACTGGAAGCCGCATGCAATATACAGGCACATCGTTCGCCGGCATTTTGGTGGGCCTCTGGAGCTGGGTGCTTCGGCCCCTTGCGCACGGCAAAACTCCCATCGGATTATTTCCCAAGCCCATCGAATATGAAACGGAGATACCCCCTTTCATAACGGACCGGGCAACACATACGCTCTGGCACTACATCAAACTCGGCACACGACCGATTCGGTGGCTGCAGCAAGGGAGCGTGCAGCAATATCTCTTCTACATGCTGGCGGCAGTGGTCGTGCTGCTGGCCTTGATTCCGTTCGGCAACCTCTTTGCCCGGCTATGGGGACACTGACATGCTGCACACGACGACACCGCAACTCATCCTCTCCATCGCCACGCATTTTCTAGTTCCGCTGGCGATTGCGCCCCTATTTCCCGGCATCATCAACAAGGTAAAAGCGGCGATGGCCGGTCGGCGCGGCCCTCCCCTGCGGCAGCCATATCTGGATATCTTCAAACTCCTCCGCAAAACCCTTGTCATCAGCAATACAACGACATGGATATTCTTTGCCGGTCCGCTCGTTGCGGTGGGAGCGATGCTCGCGGTGGAATTACTGATCCCCATCGGCTCCTCACCGGCGCCAATCCATTTCGCCGGTGATGTCATATTATTTGTTTACCTGTTCGCGGCGGCCCGCTTCTTTACCACCTCTGCGGCGCTGGATACCGGCTCATCCTTTGAAGGGATGGGCGCTGCCCGAGAGGTATCTTTTGCCGTTGTCTCCGAGGCCGCCCTTATTTTCAGTCTGCTGATCATGATCCGGTTTTCCAGCGGCCTGAGCCTCAACACCTTACTGCTGGCACCTTTCAAACAGGGCTCGGTCGGACCACGGCTCATGGCGGCCGTTGGCCTGTTTGTCTTTCTGCTGGCGGAAACGTCCCGCGTCCCGGTCGACGATCCCGACACACATCTGGAACTGACCATGATCCATGAAGTGATGGTACTGGATCACAGCGGTCCCCTGCTGGCGGCGGTTCAGTACGCCTCCAGTCTCCGGTTGCTGATTCTGATCAATCTGGTGCTGCTGTTTATCGGCCCGCCGCACACCGGCATACCCATCCTCAGTTGGGTGCTGTTTATTTTGGAGGCATCTGCGACGGCGGTGCTTGTCGGCATTATTGAATCGGTAATGGCCCGCCTGCCGCTGCGCCATGTTCCGACGCTGCTGGCGGCCGCCGCCGTGCTCAGCGGCCTGGGTTTTATTCTGGCGTTGAGGTAATGGCGATGGCATGGCTGGTTAATGCTATTCTGACGATGGTGCTGCTACTGAATCTTTTCCTGCTGAGCGTCAGTCGTATGAAATCACTCATATCCGGGGTCGCACTGCAGGGGATCATGCTGAGCATCCTGCCCCTGCTGCTTGTGAAAGAGGTGGACCCGCTGATTCTCATCACGGCGCTGGTTACGGCTGGGATCAAGGGATGGACCATACCACGAATGCTCGACAAGGCGTTGCGGGACGTCCGGATCAAACATGAGGTTGAGCCGCTGATCGGATTTATCCCCAGCATGCTCATCGGCGCCGCCGGTACGGCCGCAGCGCTGATGATGACGATTCATGCATCTGGCCTGCATCATCCGAAATCTCTGCTGGTCATTCCCGCATCCATGTCCACCATCCTGACCGGACTGCTTCTGCTGACAACGCGATTCAAGGCCCTGACGCAGATCATCGGCTACCTGATACTTGAAAACGGCATTTATATCTTCGGCATGTTGCTGCTTGCGGTGGTCCCTTTTCTCGTTGAACTGGGCATCCTGCTGGATTTGTTCGTCGGGATTTTTGTGGTTTGTATCATCCTCAATCACATTCATTCCGCTTTTGCCTCGCTTGATACTCGCAGGCTTACTTCATTGAAGGAATAGACTTCATGCTGCTTGCCGCGATCATATTGCTCCCCTTCCTGGCCGCTCTGCCCGCCGCCGCCGTCCATTCCGACCGTTTAAGACCGTGGATTGTGTTTGCAGCGTCTGCTACGCATTTGTTCCTCACTGCTGCCATTCTGATCGACCCGCCGCCAGCCATCTGCGGCGGTTGGATAGGTCTTGACCCGCCCGGTGAGTTGGTTCTGCTACTCACCAGTATTCTGTTCTTCATCTGTACGCTCTATGGAACCGGCTATCTGCGCCAATGGCCGGGGCGATTCAATCGCGTGCTGGCTCCTTGTCTGCTGGGTTTTCTGGGCGGTGCCACGCTGATGACCTGTTCCCAGCAGTTGGGGCTCATCTGGATTGCGATGGAGACCACTGCTTTGTGTACCGCGCCCATGATTTACTTCCGACGCACACCGGAAAGTATTGAAGCCACCTGGAAATATCTGCTCATCTGCTCGGTCGGTATCGCAATAGCATTGCTTGGTTCATTTTTTCTCGTCTATGCGTTTCTGGTTCATCATCACACACCCGGTCTGCTTTTTTCGCAACTGTTAGCCCACGCCCGAGATGCAGATCCGGTCTGGTTGAAAATGGCATTTGTGCTTCTGCTTATCGGATACGGAACTAAGATGGGTTTGGCGCCCATGCACACCTGGAAGCCGGATGCCTATGGCGAAGTGCCGGGCATCGTTGGTGCTCTACTCGCGGGTGTTCTTACGAGCTGCGCCTTTCTTGCCATCCTGCGAATCATGCGAGTCTGTGTGGCAGCCGGCATGCGTGCCTACACCGGCCATCTGCTTATTGCAATCGGTATCTTTTCGATGGCGGTCGCGGCGGTCTTTCTAATGGGACAGAAAGATTTCAAGCGGATGCTGGCATATTCCAGTGTTGAGCAGATGGGTATTCTGGCACTGGGGGCCGGGATTGGCGGGCCCGCTCTCTATGGTGCCCTGCTTCAGATGATCAATAATGGACTTACCAAGGGAATGCTCTTTCTATCGGCAGGGAATATTCATCGCGCCTATGGAAGTAAATCCTCGGATGATGTTCACGGCGCCGTCCGCCGAGAGCCTGTTTCCGGAACCCTCTTCATGATTGGATTTCTGGCCATCACCGGATCGCCACCTTTTGGGCCGTTCGTCGGCATATTTACCATCCTGAAAGCAGCGTTTGTTGACCATCTTTTTCTATTAGGTGCGGCTTTCGTCGGCCTTCTGCTGCTGGTATTTCTCGGGATGGGGCGGACGGTTCTGGCGGTTACCATGGGGCGTCCGCTCCCCGGACGCCTCTACCATACCCAGTTTCGGGATAGTTTTTTGTCGGTAGCCCCACCGCTCATGTTACTGGCGCTGATCCTTCTGCTCGGGCTCCATGTGCCAGCCCCGTTGGTTAAACTCCTGCATCAGGCACAGCGATACATCGAGGTATCTCCATGAACACCCCCGCATACCGCGATACCATGCTCGCGATCACCGGCGGCCGTGCCGTGCTGCGGGCAGATATCCCCGTGCTTCCAATGTCCGCGTTTCAGGACGCGATTGCCAACGCTGTCGCCAAAGACGGTTGCCGTGTGGTAACCCACTTCGGGCTCCCCGATCCGACAAGTGACGAGTTAATAGTGTTATATGCGGTTTTGGCGCACGATCACACAGGGCGGCTCTACATATCTGCTACTTCAGCTCCCCGAAGCGGCTATCCGTCCCTGACCCCTCGCTGCTTTCAGATGCATCTCTTTGAGAGGCAGATCGCAGAAAATCTGGCGGTTCCTCTGCATGGCCACCCGTGGCTCAAGCCGGTGGCGTTTCCTGGCAGCGTGGACCGGAGAGCCGAACGCAGTTCACCTTTCGCCGGGGCGGATGATAAGGTCGGGATCATGGATTTTTATCACATTGACGGCGGGCAGGTGCATGAGGTGGCGGTCGGGCCCATTCATGCCGGCGTCATTGAACCGGGACATTTCCGATTCCAGTGCGACGGCGAAACCATCCTGCACCTGGAGATATCGTTGGGATATCAGCATCGAGGGGTACAACGGGCGCTGAAAGGTGGGCCGAATAAACGCTCCTGGCATTATGCCGAAACGCTCTGCGGCGATTCAACCATCGCCCACGGATGCGCCTATGCCCAGAATGTCGAGGCCTTGGCGTCGTGCCGGGTGAGTCCGCGGGCAGCCGCGATCCGAGGCATTGCTCTGGAGCTTGAGCGGATCGCCAACCATGTCGGCGACCTGGGTGGTCTGGCCAAAGATGCCGCATTTCTTCCGACTGCATCCTACTGCGGCCGTATTCGCGGCGATTTTCTCAATATGACGGCGATGCTCTGCGGCAACCGATTTGGACGGGGGCTGGTGAAAGTTGGAGGAACCGGTTTTGATATCGATGATCAACTCAGAGCTGAGTTGCTCCGCAGACTTGCTGATGCGCAGCAAAACCTTCTGCCGGCTGTTGAACTTTTATGGAACACCCCTTCGGTCACCGCCCGGTTTGAACACACCGGCATCCTGCCGCGGAAAACAGCGTTAGAGCTCGGTGTGGTCGGTGTAGCCGCACGGGCCTGTGGTATTGATATGGACAGCCGCCGCGATCACCCGAGCGGAATATATCGCTTTACGCATCTGCCTGTGGTGACGGCCCAAGGTGGCGATGTGCTGTCCAGGGCATATGTTCGTGGGCTGGAAATTCAACACTCCATCGCTTTTGTTCGTGAACAACTCCAATCTCTGCCGTCGGGTGATACTTTCACTCCGTTCGCCGCCCTGGGAGCCGACATGTTTGCCGTAAGCCTGCAGGAGTCATGGCGTGGCGAGCTGTGTCACGCAGTGTTAACCGATGCAGACGGCCGCTTTGAACATTACAACATCACCGATCCGTCGATCCACAACTGGTTTGGCCTGGCCATGGCGATGCGGGGAGGACAGATATCAGACTTTCCACTTTGTAATAAAAGTTTCAGCTTATCCTATTGCGGGTGCGACTTATGATTCGTCCGTTATCCGTCAGCCACCGCTCGCGAAAATATGATTTCGGAGATGCAGATGCTCGAACAGCTTAAAACTCGATTGGAGCAGGGGTATCGCACGATGGCATTTCCCGACGGGCCGCCGCCCGAATTGCCGGGCCGATTCCGTGGACGCCCCATAATCGACACGGCCCGGTGCCCGGAGGGGTGCGAAGAATGCGTGCGTGCCTGCCCCACTGACGCGATCCAGATTGAAGCCGGACGTATCCGCGTCAATCTCGGCCGATGCCTTTTCTGTACCGATTGTGCCGATGCCTGCCCACATGGCGCAATCCGTCATGCGCAGGATTATCGCCTTGCCGTGCGCAGTGAGATTGATCTGACGATTAACAACGGGGACGAAATAAGACTTGCAGCCGCGCTGAACGAAAAAACGCGGAAGATTTTCGGCCGAAGCCTGCACCTGAGACAGGTTTCTGCCGGTGGGTGCAACGGATGTGAATCCGATCTGAATGTGCTTACCACCATCGGCTGGGATTTATCACGCTTTGGGATTTCGTTTGTCGCCTCACCGCGGCATGCGGACGGTTTAATCGTTACCGGCCCGGTCACCGCAAATATGAAGGACGCACTGCTTTCGGCCTATCACGCCACGCCTTCACCGAAAATAGTCGTTGCCGTAGGTGCCTGCGCCTGCTCAGGCGGGCCGTATGTGGATCATCCGGAAACACATAATGGCATTGGAGATTTATTACCGGTGGACCTTTACATTCCCGGCTGCCCACCGCATCCGCTCACCATTCTCGACGGTCTGCTGCGTTTACTCGGTCGGATTGAGAATCGGTGACAGATGCGCAGCACGGCCGTGGATTACAGAATCTGGGGGACGATTAAGGCGATCATTTTCGCGCCGGCCGCCGTCACGAATCAACGCGAGTGATGGAGCCATTTAAGCCATGGCCCGGTTCGCATCGGCAATTTCTGACCGGTCTGTTTTTGCAGCACATTCCATGCCGTCTGGGCCACACCGACATTTGCATCATCCAGTACGTAAATCAGCGCGCGATGCACGCGATAGGTGTTGTAAGGGGTCAGCGCCAGTGCCGCATCAATACGCACTTGGGAATTGGACTTGGATTGCAGGTCTTTAATCAGCGGGCCGATTAAAATCGGGTTGTTGACTTCCGCGGCGGCAATCGCCGCGCTCATTCGTACAAACACCGACGGGTCCGCCAATCCCGTGGCCAAGGTGGGCGCCAGCTCGGGATCATGCGAAGTGCCGATGGCCATCATCGCCTGCCCGCGCACCAACGGCGAGGGCGCCTGCGCCGCGATCTGATACGCCTTCAGATACGCCGGGTCATGGCCATAAGGCTGCTTGGCAAGCCACGCGATCGCTTCCCGCTGAAGATCGGGCGTGGCGTTATCGAACATGCGGGCGGCTTCTTTGAGCGGCGTCTTCTGACTTCCATGGCCGCCGGATAAGCGCCGCAAAAGGCCGTTCATAAACACATTGAAATCGTGCGGTGTGCTGGGGCCCGACGAGCACCCTGCCAGCAGACTGCATATGGCTGCTGCCGCCACCCATTTCATCGCACCGATGCGGGGTATTCTATTTCGACATCTTTGAATCATCTGTTTTCCGTTGTGAGCGTTTCAATACTTTCCGGATCAACCCAAACCGGCTGGCCGACCGGCCGGCCCAGAAATCTTGATGCAATGGTTTCGAATCGCTGCCCCTGATCGGTCACGTAGCAGGAAAGCCTGGCCACGGTGCCGCTTCGCAGCAAACCCATGGATTCCAATTGCTTTCGCACCACCGCGGCCGTTTCACCGGCTGAATCGATCAGAATCGTATCGGGACTCACTGCCGCCGCAACCGCATCGGCCAAGATCGGGTAATGCGTACAACCGAGAATCAGCGCTGCCGGGGCAATCTGCCGCAGCGGATCGAGATATTCATCAAGTACCAATTTCACCAACGGCGAATCCGCCTCCCGCCCTTCCTCAATCAGCGGCACCAGCAGCGGGCAGGCGCGAGCCGCAACGTGCACGCCATCATCCAGCCGACTGATGGCCATCTGATAGGCCCGGCTTGCTACCGTCGCCTCAGTGGCTATTAACCCCACCGCACACTTCCCGTGGGGAATCTTCTGCCGGGTGATGCGAATGGCGGCCGCGGCGCCGGGTTCCAGCACGCCGATGATCGGGGTACTGAATTCTGCCAGCAGTTCGGGCATCGCGGTCGCACTTACGGTATTACACGCCACTACGATAATCTTCGGATTCAGCCGCGTCAGGAACCGCAGACATTGGGATGCAAATTGTGCGACGGTGCGAGCGGATTTGTTTCCGTAGGGAACGCGGGCCGTATCGCCGAAATAAGCGATCGATTCGCCGGGAAGAAGGCGCTGGATCGCCCGCACAACGGTGAGCCCTCCAAGACCGGAATCGTAGACGGCTATCGGTGCGTCGATATGGAAATCGTGCAATGGTCGGCCCGGCAAATATCACCCCTTCACAAACCGCCATCGCGGTTCGGAGCATCTTAGCATTTTTCCCGGAAAGCATATAGACCGTTGGCGTTGGGGGCGGGCGGCGTGGTGCGCAGTCGGTGCCGGAAGTGTTGAGGCCGCCCGGCCAAGCGCCGCGGGGAAAAGGATGGCACGGCCACCGGCCGTGCCATCTTGGCAGGATTGAATCGCAGACGGTAACGCGAAGCGGTGAGCACCGGCCCAACAGGGTGGCCGATAAACCGGGCGTGGCTCAGCTTGCTCCACGGGGGTAGGCGTAATCGAAATTTGGCCTACGAAAGGCCTCCGCTATGGATTCCGCAATTTTGCCCTTGCCCTGTTTATCGTAGCGTTGGTAGGAACCACTGACGAGCCGGTAGGTGCCGCGGCCGCCGGAGAAGCGTTCGCCGCCGTTGGTGCGTCCCCCCTTCGCGTTAATAATGCTTGCGAGTGTAGGCACCGACATAAACGCCTGGCGCTTGGCAAGCTCCGTGGCAATCCAAGCGACCAGCGCGTATTTGTCAAACTCACCAGAGATTTCCGGAGCGTTTTTGGTCAGAAACTCGACGGTTTGGGCAGCCTCCTGGGTACCGTTCACGAACTCCGGAAAGTTCTTCGCGAAACCAAGGTCGTCCATAAGGGATTTGGCCGCCTTGCAGAAGAAATCCGCCTTTTCTCTAGGGCCCATGCTCCTTGGATGCGGCATATGCAGGACGTCGAGTTTAGCTGTCGGCAGCCTGAAGTGCGTAAATCGACCGTTCTGGCTCACGTCCTCGCGATCGTAGCCATGGAAGTAGTCTTCTTTCTTGAGCCCCCAATACAAAACGATGACCACATTGGGTTTGAGCACCTCGACCAGATGGTGGATACCGTCGAAACGTTTCCCGGCGGCCTGCACCTTCTCCCAGTAATCACGCGGCACACCCTTCCATTCCCCCTTAAAAAGCTCGACCGCGTTGGCCTCGGCCCACGCGAAGCTATCCAAGACTTCCTTCAGGCCACCATTTTTCATCACCCCCCAATTGGGCTGGCCATGGATCGCCGCAAGCGCCATAATGGCGAAACCCCAGAAGGTGTGGCGGTGCGATCCCCATTTGGTGAACTCATGCCGGCGGAACTCCTCCAGATCAGACCGGAGTGCGGCGCCGGGGTCGCCCTTGGCGTCCGCCAGGTACTTTTTCAGGTCGCCCCATCCCTTCGTATCCTGTCCAACTATCACCAGTTTGAGGGCGGACTGTTCATAGCCACCCCCGAATAGCGGCAGATGCGGATAAGGCATCTTGTCGACGTCCGGATGCTGCAGCGACTCAACGTCGCGGACAAACGCCTCGACCAACTTGCCGTAGTAGTCAAAGTAACGATCATCCATGTTGGCCATGATAATACCCCCTTATTAGCGAATTCGAACCACAAAACAACCAAAACATCCGTGGTACCTGGCCGGTACCGGCGGCTATCACTCGTCAATAATAATCTCATTCCCGTGCGTGGTAAGGATAATAATCGGCGGGGCTGCCCGCGCAGGCCACCGCCCCTGATACGGACATGCCCAGCAGCGCCGGTGTGGTTTCAAGCAACGGCTTCATGATTTCCCCTTCCATTAAAATGCCATCCGCCCGGCCGGCCCGGACGCTCAACACGGATAAAGTTACCCGATGATGCGGACAGATATTGTCCTATGCGTTTTACCTGCCCGGAGATGACGGAAGTGTGATCGCGCAGAAGGCCGCGTTCACCATCCGTGGCCCAGCCAACACGCAGCGTGGCCGGCAAATGGTGGGGCCACGCCAGAAAACAAAGCGGTTCGGCCGCCGGTCGCGGCTTTATGCAGAAAATGGGCAATGGGCACGCCCAGCCGATTACCGGCCCGGCACGGGGCGCGGCTGGATTCCGAGCTTTTTGGCCAAGGCACGCGGCGTCGCGGTGTTGGTAGTGGCCATCATCGCCAGTAGTAAACGCCCCGCGGCCTCGGCATCTGCACCGGCATGATGATGATGGCCCCGATGGCCGATGTGGGCGCAGAGCACGTCGAGAGAATGACCTTCTAAATCAGGCCAAACCCGGCGAGCCAGTGCCAGCGTGCACAAGCAATCAAACTGTGGAACGACCAAGTTGAAACATCGGGCTGTAGCCAGAAGTTTTCGCAGATCGAAAGCGGCGTTATGCGCAATGACCACATCGGCCGAGGCCAGCTGAGGAAATAATAGTTCAGCGATACCCGGGAAATAGGGTGAGTTCTGCACATCGGCGTGCCCGATGCCATGGAGGCTTTCCGTCCAATCCGAACGGAACCGATCAAAACCCCTTGGCGGTCGGATCAGCCAATGCCGCACGTCCAAAAGCCTACCATGGGTAAATATCGCCATACCTGCGGCACAGATGCTTTCGTCAGATCGGTTGGCGGTTTCAAAATCAATAGCTATAAAATTCACCATTCACCCCCGTCCGAAACCGAAATTGCCCGATTTGCCGAAGCGTTTGGCACGACTTTCTGCTTCCAAAGCAGCGAGCAGATCGTCGTGAGTGAAGTTGTGACCCTCGCCCAGATAGGACATCGCCTGTCGCACGGTGTAAAAATCGCCGGGCGCCAGATCGGCAATCTGATTCAGGCGGCGCTGCTGATTGCCATCCAATGGCTCCTGGCACAGTTCCACCAGCAAGCGCTGATAAAATTCCCTCTTTCCGGCCGCATCCAGATAATCAAATTCCAGCTTAAAGGTGAAGCGGCGAATGGTCGCGGCATCGAGCATTTGGACTGAATTGGTAGCACAAACCAGTATGCCTGCAAATTGATCCATGGCAGACAGCAATTCGTTAACCTGCGTCACTTCCCAGCTTCGGTCTGAAAGGGAACGGGATCGAAACAGGCCATCGGCTTCATCGAGAAAGAGAATGGCTTTATCAGCCGCAGCGGCTCGAAATACCCGCCGGATGTTCTGCTCCGTACCGCCGACATATCGGCTCAGCAGATCGCCGGGCATGATGGTGCGGACAGCACAATCCAAGTCGCGGGAGAGAAATTTAACGAATTCGGTTTTGCCTGTTCCCGGCGGCCCGGAGAGAAGCACCGCCAGATGCGCACAACCGGGAATACGCCTATCAGTTGGCCCCCGATGCTCGTGCCGCAGATGGAACTCTCGTGCTGCCTGCAAGAGACGCTGCGGCCCAATCGGTCCACGGATATTGAGGCCGGAAAGCGAGTAATATTCTATCGATGTTGGTGCATCGCCATCGAGGTCAATACCCATTAGTTCGCAATGCGGTCGAAGTAAGTGCTCAAGGGATTCCATGGCGGTGGCCGCAACTGCCGGATCGTGTGCCAATCGGCCGAAATTGCGAAGTGCCAGATCGATTCCACCGGCGCTGATGGAGAATCGTCGCGCAAGGCTCTCAACCATTTCGTCATTGATGACTTCCGCCAGTCCATACCGCAGACGCAGATTTTTCCACACTTGTTGACGTTTCTGCTGCGGGAGGGGCGTAAATTCAATGGAGTAATCAAACCGGCGGCGCGACGAGGACGCCAGATGATGCGGTTGATTGTTGGTGATCCAGATACACGGCGTCCTGAGTTGATCCAAGATGATATTAAGTGTTTCTTTTTTGTCGGTTCGCCCGTCAGTCACACCTGCGCTAACCTCCCCCAACGGGACCCCGGCGCTATCAAGCATATCATCGGCCTCATCAATCAGGATCAGGCTGCGGTCACGATTCGCCTGACCATCGCAGATACGCAGCGCGGCGAAGCGGGGCCAGAAGTTGATCGGATCGCTGTCAAATTCCTCCGCCCCGCGAATACGATACATTTCATAGCCAAGTTCGGCAGCCAGCGAGAGAGCAAAGGATGTTTTGCCGGTACCGGGGACGCCGTAAAGCAGAATATTCAATCCGCGATTCGGATCACGGTTGCAAATGAGCCGTTTGAGCCATTCGCCGTGCTGATCGGCAAGGGTGCCGTGCATCGACCACGGCAGGGCTGGCTCGTTGCAGCGGACAAAATATTTCGACGCCAGCGGATCCTCTGAGAGGCCGATCAGGAAAGGCTCCAATTCAGATCGGAAGTCAAGGTCGGAATCAAGACACCCGAGCGAACGGAGCTTGGCGTTTTCCAGGAGATATTTTGCGGCCACCGCCTGCGGAAGGCTGAGAATTCGTGCGATGACGCAAATTCGCTGAAACGCCCTGCGGACGGGGCGCGTGCGCCCAAGGGAGCACCAGTCCCAGATATCCGCGTAGCGGACATAGGCGAGGAGCAGCATATCCAATTCGACATCCGTAAGCCCGAGGAGACGCGACAACTCTTCGAAGCGATGTCGTATGACGTCTTGATCCTTTGTTTCTGCCGCGATCCTGTTCCAATGTTCACTCTGTTCGGCCAGGGCGGCAAGGAGGGCCTTCTTAATGGCCGCATGAGTGCGGGGATGGCTCCAGAGATCCGCGAGCACATGAGATGCTACGTCTTCATTTGATTCCTCCAGCATGCTTTTGGTGATGCTGCGCAGCCCATCAAATGAACAATATTGCCGTCCCATATCAAGGGTGTTGTGCTTGCCGAGGATGTGAACTATAAAATGAAAAAAGTCATTATCTTCCAAGATGCCTTTTTCCGACTGCAGAAATGTCTCTAAAAACTTGAGCGTTTTGACGCAGAGGTAAGGGTTTTCGCGAACTTGGGTAAAGCTCATGGAGGGTGCGGCGTCTTCACTGCAGATGACGACAGAGGGGAATTGATGTGCGGCGACCGTGGATTGGGTCTGGTCATTCATGATTAAGCTCCTTTCCGCATGCAGGCCAATTACGGGAGGGAAAGCCTCCGGCTACGCCAAATAGTTAACGCATATGTCATACCACATGCCACGGACAGATGTTGTCCTACGGGTTTGGCCGGCCACGGCTCTTCGACCTTTGACCTTTGCATAAACATGGGCAAAGGGGCAACGGAGGGTCGATGGTAGATTATTTCTCTTCCGGCAGGATTTCCGCATCCCCCTGAAACGCCACTGTCCATTGCAGCAACTCTGCCATATGAACAATCTGACCGGAAAGAATCACCTCACCGGGGCCGTTGCGCCGGCACGTGAAGCCATCCGGCCACACATACTCCTCCGCGGTGCTCGCCGCATAGCCGGTCAATCGGATACGCACGTGCTGCGGCTTGCCGCCGACCATAATGCCCAAACTGTTTTTGAAATATTTCGCGGCGCTGAAGGGTTTGACGGTATATAAGTCTTCAGAAACCGTTAATTCTCGAATCCGCGCCAGTTTGAAGATCGGCCAATGTCTGGTGAAATGGTCATAACCGACGACATACCAGATGCTTTGGACGTTGCGCAGGTAGTAGGGATCAAAGCGGCGACGGGTATTCTCATCCCGGCTCGGCACATGGTAGACCATATCCACCGAATATCGATCAAGAATCGCCAGGTAAAGCGGTTCCAACCACTCCATACCTTTGGATAGAATCGGGGCCGGAACGAATTCAATCTGCCCTTGAGCCCGTCGGACGGCGTCGCAACGGCTAAGCGGTAAGGCATCCAGCAATTTCGCCAGCAACTTATCGAGACGCTCGGACATTGGTTTGGGCAAAACCGGTCTGACGGCTTGGATGGCGGTCGCCAACACCTGCAGTTCAGCCTCATCCAGGGAAATATTCGGCATACGCCAATCGTCATGTTGCAATTTGTACGTTTGCAGCAATCGGTCGTAGACGATCGGAGCACCGAGTTCGTCGCGCATTAATTCAAGCGTGCGGCGAAGGGTTCGCTCGTTGACATCGTAACGGAGTCCTTTAAGCAAGGTTTCTTTTGTGCATGGGCGCCCGGTGCGTTTTTGTTCTCGCAACTGGCGGTTAATCTCGATGAATTTCCACAACTGCGATCGCATCTTGCTGTAGGGTTTTCTGGCCATGGTGATTCTTTATCCTCGCCATTTTGCCCGTTGGTGTATGTGACGGCTGATAGCGCCGCCGGCCGCGCCCTGTCTTATTAAGCTTTAATGAGTGTATGGTGCGGGGGCGTTAGCCGCAACTTCTTTCGCCAAAGGATATTACCAAGCCTGAGCATGATGGGGCCACTTTTAAGAGGCCAAGGTGCTTGACTCGCAGTTCTTTTTGCCTCTCTGGTTCACAGTAGCCAGTTCTCATCGGCGGGAGCACGCCGCTATTTCCGGAATCAATCACAAGATACTTTATTTGGGAAATACAATTGTCTGTTTTATCGAGATTTGAATATAATGAGAATCAATGTCAGATTCTTATGTAAATTTTATGGCTCGAAAGGTTTGAACCGATTACTAGAACATTCCTACTCTTTTTTATGAACCGGGGCCGAGAAGAATGAGATTTAACTTTGGTTCAGCCCTTCATCGACTTTCAAGACCGGTCGTGACTGGGATTATCATCCTTTTTACGGGGCTATGTCTAACTGATGCGTCATGTGCCGCTCCATGGCATTCTGGTCATCGCCACACCGTCATTCCCGTCGCCGGACCCGATACATGGGGAGCCGTCGATGGGCTCGGACGTGTGCTACCGGATTACCGGCAGGTAGGACCACCCAAACCTGATAGAACGGTGGGAATATTCTATTTCACGCATAGTAATCGGCCAGGTCAACGCATATGGAACAATGCGGCTATCCTTGAAAAGACCCCCAACGCGGTCCTGGGACCGCTCTATTCCCCTCATTGGTGGGGCGAGCCATTATTCGGTTTCTACATCGATTCGGATCCATTTGTATTGCGTGAGCACGCCGTTATGCTCGGCGATGCGGGTATTAATTCGATCATATTAGATAACACCTATGGAGTGACTTTTTTCAGGGTAGATCAAAAGCTATTTAAGACATGGCTACATATGAAGGCGTTGGGCAATACCGTACCGGATTTTGTATGTTTCGCAGGCAGGGGCGCGGTACGCAGTGCAGGTCATTTCATCTTTCATGGGGGCAACGGCGCATGGACCGCAGACTACCAAAATATTTATAAGACCGGATTGGCCAAAAAACTGTGGTTTTATTGGGATGGCAAGCCGCTGATGCTCATTTACGGCAATATTCATAAATTACCCGCCGCCATCCGGCATTTGTTTACCCTGCGATATTGCTGGGAACATACCGGGGGGAAGAATAGGTGGAGTTGGAATAACACGCCCCGGAAAGCTGCGACTGCGCACAAATTCAACTGGCTCTTCGGTTGGCATATCAACCCGCATACTCCAGAAGAAATGCCGGTGGCCGCCGCTGGCTGGGCCACCGGAAGCACTGGGCGAAGTTCGTCCAACGGTATTGAACCCACTCCAAGTCGGCAGCATCCCGGACGCGGTATCTGTTTCGCGGAACAGTGGCAGCACGCTCTCCGTGTTGATCCCGCCTTCATTTTTATTACAGGCTGGAATGAGTGGACCTGCGGTTGCAGGCGTGCATCGAGTAAAAACTATTTTGCAGGCCGCTGGGTCTCCAAGGGCCAACCCGTTTTTGTAGATGAATATAGCCCTGAATTCAGCCGGGATATCGAACCTATGAAGGAGGATAAAGGGGGTCTTTATGGGGGGTTCGGCGATAACTATTATTATCAGATGGTCGCCAATATACGTCGCTATAAGGGCGTCCATCGCCTGCCTTGCGTCCATCCTGCGGTGATTCATATCCGCGGCCCATTTTCTCAATGGAATAGAATCGGCCCTCTGTTTATCAATAATGTGGGCCTGGCGGTACACCGCAATTCACCCGGCTGGGGGAATGCACACTATATCAACAATACTGGTCGCAATGACATCGTGGCAAGCAAATTTACATACGATTCATCCAATATCTATCTCTGGGTGAAAACCCACAAACCCCTGACATCCTGGCGGGATAAATCCTGGATGCTTCTGTTTTTACACATTCCTCACTCCGGCAGCAGTCAATGGATGGGTTTTAACTATGTGGTTGACCGGCAGGTTCTCAACGATCGTGCGTCAACCATTGAGAAAAATATCGACGGCAAATACCTGTGGACATCCGCAGGAAAGGCTCGTATCCGTGTCAAGGGCAATCAAATGCAAATGGCGATTCCACGATCCGTATTGGGTATCAAAGGTTCCATGCCTGCGGATATCAACTTCAAATGGGCGGATAACATCAGGCAGAACGGAAAGTGGACTGATTTTTATCTCAACGGTGACTGCGCCCCTCCATTCCGGTTTTATTACCGGGCAAAAATTCGGGAGTGATGTTTTGTCTTTTTTATTGCCCCCGCAAGCTGGCGGGTGCGGACAATCATATTCTGCGTTGAAGTGAGTTTATAAGGGCCCCGACGTCACTTCGCCATGAACTGAAGAGTGCCCAGTGGCAATATATTGAATCTTTGCTTCCCCGGAACATCTGCGATCCGGGGCGTCGAGTTGCGGATAATCGTCTATTGCCTCATGCTGTGCTTTACGTACTCAAAACTTGGATTCTCTGGGCAAATCCACCGGAACAGATCGGCAAAAACAATAGGGTATGGAAACGTTACGACCGCTGGTAGGCTGCGAGCGTGTGGAACTCAAGGCCGGGGAGAGTCGAATTGCCGGTCTGCACGGGTGCAAAAATCGGTGGCCCGGAAATGCTCAGCACCGTGGTGGTGCCGATGAAGATTTCGTAATCGTTCACCGACCGATGGGATGACCCAAGAGTACAAGGCCAACTCCGAAATCGATCATTGACGGTCGATCTGTATAGTTTTACAGCACTGTTGATGAGTTCAGATGCCAAAGAGCGGTCAATATTCGATCTCACTTAAAATCTTCCCGAGTCAAGCCGGTTCCCTCCATGAGGTGAAAATGTTTTTCGCGCCAGATGGTACTTCCTCGATATAATTGCGTTTCATCGAAGACGATAACTTGTCCCGCAATTAGACTGGTTATAAGCTTTGCAAACCGGGAGGTGCTGAACGATGTGGCCGCTGTTTCTGGAGACCTATGTCAAAGAGACCTAATTTATTATTGGTTTTTGCGGATCAGATGCGCGGTATGGATATGTGCTGTGCAGGCAATCGGCAGGTGCACACGCCTAACATGGACCGATTGGCCGGACAAGGTTTACGTCTGACCAACGCCATTGCCACCTCACCGGTTTGCGGACCAAACCGTGGGATTCTTTTTACCGCCAGTTATCCCACAACGACGGCCGTGATGGCGAATGACATTCCATTACCTGAAGGCCGCGTCACACTGGGTTCGACCGCTCGTGCGGAGGGTTACCAAACCGGATACATTGGAAAGTGGCACCTGGATGGAATGCCCCGTGATAAATTCACGCCTCCGGGGCCGCGCCGATTCGGATGGGATTTCTGGGCTGCATACAACTGTTCCCATGACTATTTTCATCCTCGCTATTACCGGGATGATCCAAAGGTTATTGAACCGGGTGGATATGAGCCGACGGTTCAAACCAATCTGGCTATTGAATTCCTCCAGCAACGCGCCGGAGCACCCGATCCATTTTCTCTGATACTGTCCTGGGGACCACCGCATGATCCCTACGACCAGGTTCCTTCTGTGTACCGTGATCAATATGATCCGGCCAAACTTCTGCTTCGCCCCAATGTGCAGCCCGATTCAAATAACCCATTGGCAAAAGGTCTGGAGTGTCGCCGAGTCACTGCCGATTACTACGCAGCCATTACAGCGCTGGATCATGAGTTGGGCCGCTTATTGGATACGTTGGATAAGCTGGGTATTGCGGATGACACGCTGGTTGTCTTCACTTCCGATCATGGGGATATGCTCTGGTCCCATGGCCTGATGAAAAAGCAGACTCCTTACGAGGAATCCATTCTGGTACCGTTTATAGCCCGCTTTCCGGGTCGGATACCCGCAGGGGAAATCCGCAGTTTGCCCATGGGGACGGTTGATGTTGCACCGACGTTAGCCGGTTGGCTGGGCTGGACAATACCTCCCCAATGGGAAGGCCGCAACCTTTCAACCGCGCTATTTCAAGACAGTGACATTGAATCGGTCTTTATCGCCAATCATGGGTGTTACGATGAAGCTGTCATGCAGCACGTTGCCGAATGGCGCGGCGTTCGCACCCGCCGCTACACGTATGCGGAAACAGTGGGCCGCCGACCGTGGCTGCTTTTTGATAATCAGATCGATCCTTTTCAGCTGCAAAATCTTGTCGCTGATGGTCGGCACTCAGCAATTCAGACGCGACTGCGAAGCATGCTGGATCAATGGCTCGAGCGGACGGGTGATCTATTTTTACCCACAGAAGATATGATGAGGCACTATGGCGTCTTGGACCTTTGGAAAAAACGCGAGCTTGAGATGCATCCACCGGGGTCTATGGTCCAACCAGCAACTGAATCCCCACCACGATAAAATGCCATAAAGAGGGTCTGCCCGGAGTTTATCATTGATTGTTTCATCATCCCCTAATGCCTATCTGGCGGTCACGTTGCAGTGGATCGGCGGATTAGGTTCGGCGAGTTTCTACCTGCCGTTTTCACGCGTACGCCGCTGGTCATGGGAGACGTACTGGCTCGTGGGTGGATGGGTCAGTTGGATCGCTGCACCGTTTATATTTGCTTATCTGCTGGTTCCCCATTTCATGCAGATTTTTCAGCAGGTCAGCGGTCACACTCTTTTCTGGACCTACTTTTTCGGCGTACTCTGGGGACTGGGGTCGCTGACCTTCGGCCTGACATTGCGTTATCTGGGGATCGGTCTTGGAATGGCCGTGGCACTGAGCTATACGGCCGCATTTGGAACCATGATCCCCCCTCTTTTTGCGGGTAAATTGCCGGAGCTTTTTACCCACACGTGGGGATGGGTGACGATGTTGGGTGTACTCGTTTGCCTGGCGGGTATCTTTTTGAGTGGCGCCGCCGGGCGCGCTAAAGAAAAGGAACTCTCCGAGGAAAAGCGAACCGCTGTGGTGCGTGAGTTTAATTTTCGGAAAGGCATTCTGGTAGCAACCTTTTCAGGCGTTATGAGCTCATGTATCAACTTCGGCTATGCCGGCCTGCGTGGATTCAATGCGGTACATGGACAAAATCCAATAACCTCAGCCGCGGCAGTCCTGCTGATGCGACACGGTGGTCCGAAATGGGCCGATGGCTTACCCACATTGATCATTGTGCTGGCTGGCGGCTTTACTACCAACTTGATTGGATGCGTGATCTTACACCTTAAAAACAAATCCGGACGGGAATACATCGCAACCTCCGCGAATATCCACGCAAAAAACGACCGGTCTGTAGTTCGATCATCGGACGATTCAGAAAATGGTAAGGCTGAGCCTACAACGGAAGCAGGCCATTTCCCCAAGTTTGCCACATCGACACAACTGGTGAGTGTTCCCCTTTTGAACAATTACATCTTTTCAGCCCTCGCGGGCATCATCTGGTATCTGCAGTTTTTCTTTTTTACGGCAGGGCAGACTTTTATGCCGCCAGCTTTGGCTTTTTCCGGCTGGACGCTGCACATGGCCAGCGTCATCCTTTTCGCAACACTGTGGGGACTGGTTCGCCATGAGTGGAAAGGCACAAGTAAAAAGGCGCATTTGATGATTGCCGGCGGCGTTGTGCTGCTGCTGGTCTCCACGCTTATCATTGGTGTAGTTGCCAACCTGATGAAACATTAAAGGACGGAAAGGGCGGTTTGACGTTGACGCAGCGAGTCGTGTAAGCTCTTTCATCGCTTGCAGTTCGCCGGATATTTCCGGCGGCTTGTGTGATAAGCATTGATTTCTACGTCAAGGAGCCGGTCGTTGCGATTAAAAAACGTATTCCTTTACTTAAGCGATTCAAACGTGCGTAACGAGCCTGATGCACCGGCAGCCATTTGTCATGGTGTAACCGAACCGGCCGTTCGAGCTCGGGTGTTCCAACCCTGCATCAAGTTGTTCCTGGTCGTATTTGGACTGATCGGCATGGTCATGCAGGCGGGTTGCAGTACGGCAGCGTCGGGCGGAGGAGGATCAGATGTACCGGTGGCAGTCGCGCCGGAGCATTTGCAGGTTCAGTGGAGCGATGATCCATTGGCCATTAATTCAGTCCACCCGGTTTTAAGCTGGATGCTACCGTGGCCGGGCCACGGCCAGCGTCAAACGGCCTATCAAATATTGGTGGCGTCATCACGGAAGTTATTGGCGAAGAATATTGGAAATATCTGGAGCTCACATAAAGTATCAAGCAGTCGGTGCTTCGGAATTCAGTATGCAGGCAAAGCGCTTACAGATCGGGAGCAGTGTTTTTGGAAGCTTCGCGTCTGGAACCAGAACGGCACTCGCAGTCGCTGGAGTCGGACAGCCGTCTGGCGGGAGGGGCTCCTGCAAAAGTCGGATTGGCATGGTGCCCAATGGATAGGTTGGCCAAGCCAATACCCCACCGGATTGCGGCATCCGATGCCGGCAACGTACCTGCGTCGTCATTTTTCAATCAACAAACGGATCAAGTCCGCGGTGGTGTATATGTGCGGACTGGGGCTTTCCCGACTCTATATCAACGGCAAGGCGGCCAACCATGATCAACTCTCGCCGCCATTAAGTTGGTATCCCAAGCGATGCTATTATGTCGCAACCAACGTAACGTCGCTGCTCAAGGTCGGACGCAATGCCCTTGGCGTTGCGCTCGGCAATGGTCGCCTTTATGGCATCAAAGCATTTAATCCGTACAGAATTCACATCTCGCCGCGGATGATTCTGATTTTAGACATTACCTACGCCGACGGAACCACGACCCGGATTGTAAGCAACCGCGATTGGAGGATGACAATTTCCGGTCCTATTCGAATGAACAATGAATACAACGGGGAATTGTACAACGCCAATTTCTCCATACCGGGGTGGAGCCGGCCGAACTATAAACCAATGGGGTGGCGTAAGGCTGTCGTGCTCACGTCTCCCGGCGGCCGCTTGACCGCCATGAAGCAACAGCCGATACGGGTGATAAAAATATTCACTCCCCGAGCACTACGCGAGGTTGCCCCGGGGGTATGGATATACGATTTTGGGCAGAATATGGCGGGCTGGTGCAAATTGCGGCTGCCTAAGTCGCATGGCGTCGGCAAAGTGGTCATGCGTTTTGGCGAAAGCTTAGTTCGTGACGGCAGGCAGACAATGAATCTGATGGCGGGCCCCGCGAAGAGTCTTCATCTCTACACCATCAATTTGCGAACGGCGAAGCAGACCGACACGGTGATATTCAACAGGCAGGGGCCGCAGAGCTGGCATCCGATATTTACCACTCATGGGTTCAGGTACGTTGAACTCCGTGGCTATCCGGGGCGACCCACGCTTAATACACTTGAGGCACAGGCGGTGCACGATGCATTGCCTGTTGCGGGAGGGTTTAGTTGCTCGTCAAAACTCGTCAATGAAATCGTGCACAATTGTCGTTGGAGCATGCAAAACAACTGGCGGTCGATTCCAACAGATTGTCCACAGCGCGATGAACGGCAGGGGTGGATGGGAGCTCGCTGTAAAGAGGCGGCCAGCGAAATGTTTCTATATAACACCCATCGGTTTTATGCTAAATGGCTGTGGGACATACAGGACGCTCAGAAACCGGACGGCGATATCAGCGACATTAATCCTCCCTACCTGGCGCCGGCCCGCGGATTTTATACCGGTAACGTCACATGGCCCAGCACGTTTATTGTCATACCCGGCGAACTCTACCGCATGTATGGTGACCTACGACCGCTGCGACAACACTATGCGGCCATGGCGCTGTGGGTGAACTATGAATTGGGCAAACTGACCAAGAAGGGCTATTCGATAGCTGACCGGTATGGCGACTGGTGTGCACCGGCCAAGTCACGGCAGCGTATACACACGCGCGACCCAAACAGGTTGACCCCCGCAGCGGTGCTGGCCAGCGCGATGCTCTACAAAGACCTGAAGTTGATGGCCCGCTACGCCACACTGCTGCACAAACCTCTGGATAGGGCGCACTGGCTGATGGCAGCCCACAAACTCTATGTCGCCTTCAACCGGTATATTTATCATCCTCGGTTGGGCTATTACGGGAATGGCTCGGACACTTCGTGTATTTTGCCTCTGGCGGCAGGAATAGTACCCGCTGACCGACGCAGCGCGGTGATCAGGCGTTTGATGTGGCGCATAAACGTACGGCAGGATGGGCATGTAGGTTGTGGTGTTATCGGCCTGCAGTGGATGTTTGGCGAGCTCTCCGCCTGCGGACATGGCGCTACCGCTTGGAGAATGCTTGACGATCCGAGCTATCCGGGTTGGGGCTACATGGCGGAACACGGCGCGACATGTATTTGGGAGCTCTGGAACGGTAATACCGCGAGCCCAGCGATGAACTCACAAGATCATGTCATGCTCATTGGAGACATGATTTCGTGGCTTTTCAAAGATGTCGCGGGCATTGAAAGCGGTCGCCACCATCCCGGTTTCGGGCATATTATCATGCGCCCCGAACTGCTGCACCAGGTGAAATGGGTGCGTGCCTGGCACCAATCGCCGTATGGGAAGATTGTCAGTGATTGGAAGTTGAAATCCAATGGACTGTTCCAATGGCAGGTGCAGATTCCACCTGACAGTTATGCGACGGTCGAGATACCGGCACAATCCGTGCAATCGGTGCAGTTGGCGGGCCAGGAAATCGACCGATCGCCTTATGTAAAGTTGCTCGGGTTTGGCCACCACCTTGCGCTATACCGCGTTGAGTCGGGTGATTATGTCTTTACCTCCGAATTACCCGGGTAAAGAGAGCAACTTTTTCAGCAGGATGATTTTGCCGTATTCTCAAAGATCGGTTTTCTGATCCAATCGATGCGGAGGCATCCATCATGGCGCTCTTGCGGGAATGTGAACTTGAAAGGTATCGGCTGAACTGCCGCCTGATCGACCGACACAGGCACGCTTGGGCTTCAACTCATCGCCAGGAGATCATCCTGAATAAGCGCTTGCGGAGATGCACCAGCAACTCTTGCTCGCAAATTATTTTCATCGCATCAGATCACACATTGTCCCGCGCCGGCGACAAGTTTCGCCCCATTGTATTGGCATTCGATTCAGGCTGCGAGATAGAATCGAAAGAGGTAGTTCTCTCTCGTTGAAGGCTTCGCTGGTGGAGCGTCCACTGGCCATTGATTCAGGAGTATTTACTTGAGTAAGATATTGTTTCTGAGGAGCAGGACACACACACGTGTAGGCATATATTATTTCGTCATGGCAGTTGCGGCAATTGCCGGATTTTCTGGCTTTGCCGTCGCACGCACGTCAACCAATCGTCACTCCACCAACCTGCGAAGTGACTTTCTGCATCCACCGGCCAAATATCGAACCTATGTCTGGTGGCATTGGATGGGTTTGACCATCAGTCAATATGGGATCAAACGCGATCTGACTGCAATGAAAAAAGCGGGTGTCGCCGGTGCGACAATTTGTCTCCTGGCTTCGCAGGCCGGAACTGCGCCGAATATCGCCAACAGCGGCGTTCCAGCGGTACACTATTGGAGCCCGAAATTCTGGCGTATGGTGGCCTATGCGGTCAAGATTGCCAAGCGGCTGCATCTCAAATTGGGCATGGAAAACTGTCCGGGATGGTCTGCCAGTGGCGGACCATGGATCTCCCCCGCTCTTTCCATGAAGAAATTTGTCTGGACCATGACTTCGGTAAAAGGACCGGGCAAAATAGACCGAACCTTGCAAAAACCACCAATCGTCCTGCACGTCTATCATGACATATGCGTTTTGGCAGTGCCGGTCGCCAAAACGGTTCAACCTGACCGCATCCTGAATATTTCAACCGATATGAATAAGAAGGGTGTATTGACGTGGCACGCGCCGGCAGGGATGTGGCACATCTATCGCTATGGTTATACATCTGAAGGCACCACCGACCATCCTGTGCCGGATGGTGTGCACTCCTTGGAGGCCGACAAGCTCAGTGCGAAGGCCGCCACCTTTCAAATTGAACATGTTATTCATGCCCTGCAGTCTCACCTGGGAAGGTCGATAGGTCATACATTTACCCACGTGCTCTTCGACAGCTACGAGGCGGGTCCGCAGACATGGACCGGGAATTTCCGCAGGGATTTTATTGCTTTGCGGCATTACGACCCCTTGCCATGGCTGCCGGCGCTTAATGGGGTCGTTGTCGGCAGTCGTGGGCAGTCGCAGCGCTTCATCTATGATTTTACCAGAACCATCGAGCAGGAATTCCGGCGAAACGACTTTGACGTATATCACAGGCTCATTGATGCAGCCGGACTCAAGATGTGTCTTGAACCCTATCACGGCCCCTTTAATTCGATCGCGTGTGCCGCCTCGTGCGATGTAACGATGGGAGAATTTTGGAACCATAGTCGCAAACCGTTCGGTCTTTACGCGTCGGCCGCCGATCGTTTTAATGGTGAAGCGCTTCGGCCGGTGACCAACCCCGCACATCGTTTCACGAACATAGACACGGATTTTGCCGGGCAGACGGTGGGAAAACTTCAGCAATTTTATTTCAATCGAACACGATCCGGCATCGATCTTGATGTCGCGGGTGCGGCGAGAGCCGACGGCCGAAAGGTGGTCGGTTCAGAAACCCTTACCGGTGCGCCGTGGGACAGTCGCATGACGGAGACCCCCGCTTCTCTGAAACCAGAACTTGACGGGGGTTTTTTAAGCGGGGTAAATCGTTGCTATCTTCATGATTGGACGCTCCAGGCCCTTAATAAAAAATATAAGCCCGGTATCTTAATGGGTTGTTTTGGCACGCATTTTGGTGAAAATCAAACATGGTTCAAGCCGGGAATCGCTTTTTTTACTTATATCAATCGCTGTTGTTTGATGCTGCAACAGGGGTCGCAGGTGTGCAACGTGTGCACACTGAACTGTTATCCCACCATGCTTTCATGCGATGCCCTGAGTCTGTCTTTGTTTAAGCAGGCCGCGGTTAAGCATCGTTGGATTGTGCTGCCGACCGGACGCTCATATGCGGTACTTATACTGCCGCATTCCCGCAAGATGCTGCCATGGGTCGCCGAGAAGTTGAAAAAGCTCATTGCCGCTGGGGCCACAGTCATAGGTCCCCGGCCGACAGCTTCGCCGAGTCTTACGGATTATCCGCAGTGCGATGACGAAGTGGCCAGAATCGGACGGGAAGTGTGGGATCATTGTAACGGCCGAACTGTACGGGAGCATAAATTTGGCAAAGGTATGGTCGCGTGGAACGTGCCCGTATCAAGAGTTCTTGGGCAATTGGGGATCGCACCAGACTTTGAACTCTTAGCACAACCATCGGGAAATGTTGGGGTGCGGGTGGATGCGATTCATCGTCAAGCGCCCGGGCTGGACATATATTTTGTCGTCAATAGAAATAACAAACCTGTAAACGTGGTAACGTCTTTCCATATTACCGGAAAAATTCCTGAACTCTGGTATCCCGATTCAGGCAAATGTATGACCGATGGTGATTTTTCTGAGGATGCCGGTCGCACGAACCTACCGTTGCAACTTGGTCCGTATGGGTCGGTATTTGTCGTTTTTCGTCATGCCATCGGCAAACTGAATCCCGCGGTAGCGATAACTCGTAATGGTGAGCCGTCCCGGTCCGCGAGAGTAACTGTTGATGACAGCCATGCACTTATGCTTACGGCGTTCAAACCTGGAGCTTACGAACTTACACTGAAATCCCGTGCCAAAGTTGCGATGGATGTGCGTGCATTGCCTGCAACTTTAAAAGTGCATGGTCCGTGGAAGATTGCATTTACTCCGGGCTGGGGCGCGCCTTCCACTGCGACATTCAATAAATTAATCTCGTGGACAAATTCTCCCCAGAGCGGCATCAAATATTTTTCAGGCACGGGGACTTATCTCCGAACCATTGATATCCCAAATTCATACGTTGGCGCCGGCAAACGCGTCATCCTGCATTTGGGACGGGTTAATGATTTAGCCCAAGTGTGGGTCAATGGGCATGATTTGGGTGTGCTTTGGCATCCGCCGTTTCGCATGGATATAACGTCGGCCATTCAACCTGGGCATAATGTCCTGCGCATTGCCGTAACCAATACCTGGCAAAATCGACTCATAGGGGACGATCAGCAGCCCTCGGATTTGCAATGGGGTTCGCCGCTGCGTGCAGCCACCTATGGTTATATCGGCCGGCCGCTGGTTCGGTTTCCTGGTTGGGTCATTCATAACGCACCGCAACCGTCAAAAAAATGCTACACCTTTGAAACGTGGAATTTTTACCGGAAAGACTCGCGGTTACATCCATCCGGACTCCTTGGGCCGGTTAAATTAACCGTTGCCGCGATGTTGACCGTGCCCAAGCCAAAAACATGAATACGGCAAACTGGACGAACGCAAGGAAATTCCGCGCTGTTTTCTCGGAACGGGTGGCGACACGGCGGAAATGCTTGAGGCGATAGACAAAGCGTTCCGCCAAGTCCCGGCGATGATATTGGCGTCGCAACAGGCGTCGGGTTATGGTGCGTCCTGCCTGCAAGACAATAAGGGGAATACTTCCGCGGAGGGGCCGACAATGATGGTGCCGTATTCTCGCTGACCACTCCCGAACCGGCGGCGGGGCCTGCACTGGCCATCCTGCCGGCGTGGGGGTTGTTCTCGTTGCGGCGTTACTGAAAATATTAACTGGAGGAGAATGATCCCATAAGTATGGGCATAGGCCATGGGCGATATTATTCGCTCATCCCAAGCCGCAGGCGATGGCGCGTGAAAAGTTCACGGCGTGCCTGTGCAGCCGGGGCGGTAGCTGCAATTTGCCGGGGCGGCGGAACGCGGCAGTGCGGCGCATCAGGCGTTGAGGAATAAGCGCCAGTTGTAGCCGGGGTCGAGTCCACCAATGTTGCCGATCAGGCCGCCGGGGCGGGTGATGGTAGGCGGCTCCATGCAAGTTAGCGTTGTTTTCCGATCGGCGGCTTCGCCGCCGTCCTGCGGTTCGCCCGCCTCCGGGTCCGGTTGTCTCGATTCCGGGTGGGGCCTGTCGTGCTGCTTCAGCATGAGGTTTTTTATTGCTGGTTGGAGGTCGAGGTGCGGTATCGGAGAATTATGGTAGCGCGGCCCCGCCGCACGTGCGAGCCCTTCTTGCCATCGGATTTCCGCATCCCGCCGACGGCGGGCCGATTGCACGACGTAATTGGTGGGCGGCCATTCACCGCCGCTCGGCACGTTGGGGTCGCGGATCAGGGCGTTCCAGACGTCCGGCCGACATGCCCGCACCAGGCACGCCACGAGGACACTGTCCGGATCGATGACGGTACTCTTTCCGAGCATGGGCACAATCGCCCGCCACTTCCGCCACGCATCGCCCAAGCCCAATCGAAGGATGCGCGGGGTAAAGGCGAAGCCCACGTGCGTGTTTTCCCAAGGGGCGGATGCAGGATTCCCCAACTGCGTTCGGAGTGTATCTCCGCAAGCGCCTTGGATAAACTTCGCCCAAACAACTCTGCGGTCGTCGGCAGATAGCCCAAAGGAGTCGTTATCCGCCGAAGCGCCCGCATGTTCAAACATCATTTTTCGGACGCTTTCCAAGACGGGCTGCCATTGGCTGGCCTCCAGCGGCTTGATCACCAATTCCTCGCGGCAGAGGCGGGTAGTATCAAGGCCGTCGAGAATGTCGGCCACCGCCCGCTCCCGCGCCCGGCGCAGCTTTCTGGTGTCGACCATCTCTTCTGTCCATATGTCCGCGGCGGCTTGAGCGCCCTCGCCCGTGCCCCTGTTCTTTTCAGCGGACTCGATCTTGGCTCTGACGTCCTTAGTGCGGGCTTCCCGCGCCTCCGGCGGCTCAATTACATCCAATGCAGCGGCGAATACGCTCCCCCAATCTTTGCTGCTCACGCATATGACGTAGCCGAAAGCGGGGAACCGGCGCAAGTAATCGAGACAACCGGTAACGGTCTGCCGAAATTGCTTCTTTCCCTCATCGCTGATGCGGTCATCATCTTCGATGCAGAGGATCACGCGGCATCGGGCGAGGAGCAACGCCGTCGAAAGCCCACCGAGCAATTCGTCGGTACGGGGCTGGAGGCCGAACGCGGCGGCAATATTCCAGTAGCGTTCGTTGCCGGTAACGGTGCGCATCAAAGCCCCGGCGGCACTGGAAAATGGCGTGGTGTCGATGTGATCGGCGGCGACAGCGAGAATCTCATCTGCTACCGCCCGGATGGCGGCGGAAGCGGATTCATACTCCCAAAGCGAGATATAGGCGAACTTAAGCGTGACGCCCTCTTTTGCGGCGCTACAGCCCTCCGCCAGGCGGAGCAGAGTGGACTTTCCGGAGCCACGCACACCGATCAGCGCCAGGGTTCGAGCCGGGCTGAAAATGTGCAGCGGCCGTAATGACTGAATAATCCGCTCGGGCTTAAGCCCCAAATCGAAGAGCGGCTTCTCTTGGGGGCCCAGGGGACCGTCGTTCTCCGTGAGCCAACGCAGCAACCCTCCGTCGGTGTAATCGGGTGGAGGTGGGCCCGGCCGTTTCGGCTGCGCCGCCACCAGCCGTTCGATCGGCGCCAGCCCCGCTTCCACCGGCAGGGGTTTGAGTTCCTCGCCGGGTTGCTCAGGCTTCGCGCGGGCAAGAAGGCGCGGCAGAAGGGCGTGCCAAAACGCGGTGGCCACGCCGGCGGCAATGATCGCACCCCAAAGCCAAACCCAGCCGTGGGTGAAGGTGATCCAGACGCCCCAGGGCACATGCTTGGATTCGGAGCTTGGAGGCAGACCGATGGGCCAACTTGCGGCCCAGAACAATAATGGCGCCAAAACAATCAACACCCAGGTCGGGGGAAGTTTTTTCCAGTGTAGCGACACCGAGCCTTTGCCGAAGGCATACCTCGCCAACACCGCCCACGCACCGATGGCAAAGAGGAGGCACGCAAAGAATGGCACCCCGCCCCATGCACCCCCGGCGCCAACCCATCGCCACAGCAAGGCCTCCGAAATCACCACGGCCGTGCAGGCACCCGCGAGCGCCGCCAAAATTGCGCTGCCCCATGCGCGGCAGATGATCCGCGTGGCCCATCCCTTGCCTGTCTTTTGGGCTGCTGCGTCAAGCTTCTTATTCACATCGCTTCCCATCGAAATTGGCTTACCACATGGCGTCGATTACTGACCGGCTATCGGGGGCTGAACTATCGGGGAATTGCCTCTGCCCCCATCGCTCATGGTGAAGTGTACCCCGCCCGCACAGAGCCCGCAATTTGGCTCTTGCTGCGGATTAACTGAAGCTGACGAAACAGGATGTAAGGGGATGCCCGGGACAGGATTCGAACCTGCAAGGGATTGCTCCCACCAGCACCTCAAGCTGGCGCGTCTGCCAATTTCGCCACCCGGGCGACGCACGGATAATATACCGCGCCGCGACTCCGGCGAACAGTCCGCCAGCCCGGAATCCGTTATACTCTTTCCATGAGTGCGGCCCACGGGGGGCGGCACGTTCAGGGGTGACGGCAGCAGACATGGCAATAACAGAAAAAGCGGCGCTGGTTCTCGAAGATGGTTCAGTTTTCATTGGCACGGGTTTCGGCGCCTCGGCATGCGCCGTCGGCGAAGTGGTCTTCAACACCTCGCTGATGGGGTATCAGGAGATACTCACCGATCCATCCTATCGCGGGCAGATCGTCACGATGACCTATCCGCAGATCGGCAATTATGGTATCGCCGATGCGGTCGATGAGGAATCGGGCCGGCCGCAGGTGCAGGGATTTGTTATTAAAGATTTATCACCGGTGACGAGCAATTTCCGGTCGATTGACGATCTGGATCATTATCTGGAGAAACACGGCATCGCCGGTATCGCGGGCATCGATACCCGGGCGCTGGTTCGCAAATTGCGTATCCAGGGCGCGCTCCGCGGAGTGATCTGCACACAGAGCCACCTGCTGGAGAATCTGCAGGGGCTGATGGATCGCGCGACCGCATGGCCGGGATTGGTGGGGATGGATCTGGTTTCGGAGGTAAGCCCCAAAACCGCATATACGTGGACCGACGGCAAGGGAGTTTGGGCGCAGCAGACGGATATCCAGCAGCCGGTCGCGGAACATCATGTGGTGGCGATTGATTGCGGGGCCAAGCGCAACATCCTGCGCAATCTGGTGCAGAGCGGATGCCGCGTGACGGTGGTGCCGGCGAAGACTTCTGCGGAAGAGATACTCTCGCAACAGCCCGACGGCGTATTTGTGAGTAACGGTCCGGGCGATCCGGAACCGATCCACTACGCGCAGGAGACACTCAAGAAGCTGATTGGCAAAAAACCGATTTTTGGCATCTGCCTCGGGCATCAGCTTCTGGGATTGGCGATTGGATCGAGCACCTACAAACTGAAATTTGGCCACCGCGGCGGCAATCAGCCGGTGCAGAATATGGGCACGGGCAAGGTGGAGATTACTTCACAGAATCATGGCTTTGCGGTGGACCTGGAATCGCTCCGGAAACGGGGCGGCGAACCGACGCACATCAACCTCAACGATCAGACGCTGGAAGGGTTCCGCATGAAGGATGAACCGGTATTTGCCGTGCAGTACCATCCGGAAGCCAGCCCGGGGCCGCATGATGCCACTTATCTTTTCGACTGCTTTACGATGATGATGAAAACCGGCCGCAGCCCGCGCGCTGAAGAAATGGCGGAGGCCCAGAAGCGGCGAAACCATGTAACGGAAAAGACCGGGGCATAATCGCGGCCCATGCGCATCGGAAGGCGTCAGGCCTGCGGACTTTCGGGGTTTTCCGGGCCTTCCGGCCGGTAATCGCGGTCGCCGGTCGCAGGATTGTAATAAACCCGCATCAGCCGTCCCGATTCAACATCAATATATTTTTCATCGGTCGGAACGAATCCGTCGCCCCTGCCCACACGCTTTTGATACCGCCAGCTTTCCAATCGGGTAAGGATGAGGAGCCCGACGCCAAAAACGAAAAGATAAATTCCAAATGGGATGAGGATAATGGTGGCGAAGCAGATCAGGCTCAGCGCCAGCAGGGACCAACCGAGGCTGTAACAGAATTTACGCATGCGGAAGCCTTGATTACATGGCCCCGGCGACCGGTTCAATCTGCACCGCCGTGCCATAAGCGACGATTTCGCACATGGTCTGCCCCATCTCCGATGAGTCAAAACGCATCATCACCACCGCGTTGGCCCCCATCGTTGCGGCATTTTTCACCATTCGATCGGTGGCGTGGCGACGGGCTTCTTCCAGCATGTTGGAATATTCCTTGATCTCCCCACCGACGATGGTTCTCAGCGATGCCATGAAATTTCCTGCCACCCCGCGGCTGCGCACCAGCACGCCGAATACCTGCCCATAGACCTTGGTAACACGATAACCGATGATATTTTCCGTCGTCGTCACGAGCATGTTCCATCCCCTTATTCGCCTGCGTTCACTCGCCACGCGGTGCCACCTTGGCTTTAACGCGGCCTCAAAAGAGCTGTGCGCCGTTTAATAGGGTAACACCATTGTAGAGTTCTGGCCAAGGGGGCGGTTTTGGTGTCTGAGTGGGCAGACCATGGGCGCCAATCAGTGTGCAGTGGCGCGGCCATGAGCCGACGGCTGAGACGCGGGTTGCCCAAGCCGGGGTGCCGGCAATCAATTCTGCATTTTCGCAGCCTGCTGGGCGGCTTCTTCCACCGTGCCGACATACATGAAGGCGGTTTCAGGGAGATGATCCCATTTGCCTTCGGCAATTTCCTTGCAACTGCGAATGGTGTCCGCAAGCTTGACGTTCGAGCCCGATTTACCGGTGAAAACTTCAGCCACAAAGAATGGCTGGCTGAAGAATCGTTCAAGCCGACGGGCGCGGGCAACAATGAGCTTATCTTCTTCGCTGAGTTCATCCACACCAAGAATGGCGATGATGTCCTGCAGGTCCTTATGCCGTTGCAAAATTCGTTTGACGCTTTGCGCAACAGTGTAATGTTCCTCGCCGAGATAATTGGGATCCATGATGCGGCTGGAACTCTCCAGCGGATCAACCGCGGGATAGATACCTTTTTCGGCGATGCTTCGGCTCAAGACGGTAAAGGCATCGAGGTGGGTAAAGGTGGCGGCAGGAGCCGGGTCGGTCAAATCGTCGGCCGGTACATAAATGGCCTGGACGGAAGTGACGGCCCCTTTGGTGGTGGAGGTGATGCGTTCCTGCAGATCACCCATTTCCGTGCTGAGCGTGGGCTGGTAACCGACGGCGGAGGGCATGCGGCCCAGCAGGGCCGAGACTTCCGAGCCCGCCTGGGTGAAGCGGAAAATATTATCAATAAACAGCAGCACGTCGGAGCCGGTTTCATCGCGGAAATATTCCGCCATGGTCAGGGCGGAGAGGGCCACGCGCAGACGGGCACCGGGCGGTTCATTCATCTGGCCGAACACCATGACGGTCTGATCGATAACGCTCTTTCCGGTGTCGCCGATCTTGGCCTCCTGCATTTCCAGCCACAGGTCATTCCCTTCGCGGGTTCGCTCACCCACGCCGGCAAAACAGGAGAAGCCGCTGTGGAAGCGGGCCAACCGGGCGATGAGTTCCTGAATGATGACGGTCTTACCGACACCCGCCCCACCGAGCAGACCCGTCTTGCCGCCGCGCACATAAGGGGCGAGCAGATCGATGACCTTGATACCGGTTTCAAAGATTTTGGTTTTCGGTTCCAGATTACGAAATTCCGGCGGTGGTTGGTGAATGGACCGCGACTGTTTAGCGTTGACCGGGCCACGCTTATCGATCGGTTCACCGAGGAGGTTGAACACCCGGCCGAGAGTTTCCATCCCGACGGGTACGCACACCGGTGAACCGGTATCCATTACCGGCATGCCGCGGACGAGACCGTCGGTGCTGCCCAGCGCCACGGCCCGCACCCGTCCACCGCCGAGATGTTGCTGCACTTCACCGGTGAGATGAATGGAAACGCCGGACGTCCCGCCGTCATGATCGATACGGATGGCGTTGTAGATGGCCGGAAGATGATCTTCCGGAAATTCCGCGTCAAAAGTCGACCCGATCACCTGCGAGATTTTGCCTGTTGTAGCCATTAGGATAACTCCATCGTCTTGGCCGATCGCCTGTCCAAATCATGCGGCCGGCATTTACTTTCGATACACCAATCTTCTATTTCATCGCCTCAACACCGCCCATGAGTTCGGCAAGCTCCGACGTGATCTGCGACTGCCGGGCCCGGTTGTAATCGCGGGTCAGCAGCTTGGTCATGTTTTCGGCATTTTCCGTCGCGGCGGCCATGGCCAGCATACGGGCGATCTGTTCGGATACGGCCGAATCTATAAATGCCTGAAAAGCCGCCGATCGGACCATGGTGGGAAGCAGATCCGCAAGTAATATCTGCGGATCGGGGCTGAATTCGACATCGGCCTTGATCGCCGGTGCAGAGCCTTGGCCGACGGCGGCGATATCCAGCGGCAGCACGTGCTGAATGGTCGGTTTCTGCTGCCCGACGCTGATAAATTTCACATAGGCAATCTTGATGGCGTCAATGTGTCCGCCGGCAAAGTCGTCCATCAAATCGCGAGCGACCTGGGCCACTTCCTGGGCCTGCGGGTTATCACTGATGGTGGTGTAGGCATGACGGACTGCCCGGCGGGCAAAGCGGAAATAGGCCGCTCCCTTACGACCGCCGACATAGATTTCAACTTGTTTACCCGACTCTTCAAGCTCGCGGATTTGCGCCATCGCAAGGCGGAGAATATTGCCGTTGAACGCCCCCGCCAGTCCCCGATTGCTGGTGACCACCAGCAGCCCGACACGTTTGATCGTGCGCCGGGCCAAAAGCGGATGCTGAATGGACGGTGGCAAGTTGCCGACCGAAGCCGCAACGGTATGCACCAGATCGGTGAGATGTTCAACATAGGGGCGGGTGGCTTTGGCGCGTTTGAGCGATTTCTGAAAGCGCGCGGTGGCGACCATCTGCATCACCTTGGTGATCTTGCGGATGTTACGGACGGCCTTGCGGCGCTTGGTGATTTCCCGTGCTTTTGCCATATCTACCGACCGTCAGCGGGCCGCCTCCGGCTGTTTGGGCTCGGCGACGTTTCCGCTGGGGGCCTTGCCGAGCAGTCCGTCAAGCTTCTTGCGGTTCAGCGGTGTGACATTGGTGAAATTTTTAATAACTTCAATCAGCCGCCGTTCGATATCGTCGGTCAGCTCGCGGCGGGCGATCAGATCCTTTCGGACGGCCTCACCGGCGGTTTTCCAGTAATCGACGAAATCATTTTCCCACTGCTGCACATCTTTAATCGCCACGTTGTCAACAAAGCCCTGCGTGGCGGCATAGATGACGGCAATCTGATCGACGACATCCATCGGCTGATACTGCGGCTGTTTAAGCACTTCCACCATACGGGCGCCACGATCCAATTGCTTCTGCGTCGCGGCATCGAGATCGGTGCCGATCTGGGTGAATGCCTCCAGCGCCCGGTAAGAGGCCAGATCCAGACGCAGCGAGGCAGCGACCTTCTTGTGCTTCATCGCCTTGATCTGAGCCGATCCACCGACACGGCTCACCGAGATACCTACGTTAATGGCAGGCCGGACACCGGCATAGAAAAGATCCGGTTCCAGATAAATCTGTCCGTCGGTAATACTGATCACGTTGGTGGGGATATAGGCCGAAACCTCACCCTCCTGCGTTTCGATGACCGGCAGGGCGGTTAGCGATCCGCCGCCGTTTTCCTTGGAGAGTTTACAGGCACGCTCCAGAAGGCGGCTGTGGAGATAAAACACATCGCCCGGATAGGCCTCACGACCCGGCGGCCGTCGCAGCAGAAGCGAGAGCTGCCGATACGCCTGGGCCTGTTTGGAAAGATCGTCATAGACGCACAGGGTTGCCTTGCCCTGCCACATGAAATGTTCCGCCATGGCACAGGCGGCATAGGGTGCGATGTATTGCAGCGGTGCGCTGTAGGCGGCACTGGCGTTGACGACAATGGTGTAATCCATCGCACCGTTTTTACGCAGCATATCCACCACACCGGCAACGGTGGATTCTTTCTGCCCGATGGCGACATAGACGCAGATCACTTCGTCGGGTGTGCCGAAAAATTTCTTCTGATTGATGATGGTATCTACGGCGATGGCGGTCTTGCCGGTTTTGCGGTCGCCGATGATCAATTCACGCTGGCCACGCCCGATCGGGATCATCGAATCGATGGCTTTGATACCCGTTTGCAGAGGCTCTTTGACGGGCTGCCGATCGGCGATACCGGGAGCGATGATATCCACAAGAAGGCGGTCGCTGGTTTCAATGGCGGCGCCACCGTCAATAGGCTGGCCCAACGGATTAACCACACGCCCCAGCAGGGCATTTCCGACGGGCACGGAGAGGAGCTTGCCGGTGGCCTTGACCACATCTCCCTCCTTGATCTCCGCGTAATCGCCGAAGATAACGGCACCGACCGTCTCCTCCTCAAGATTAAACACTTGGCCGAAGATGCCGTTCGGAAATTCAAGCATCTCCCCCGCCATGGCCTGATTGAGGCCGTAAATATGAGCGATACCGTCACCGACATCGATGACGCGACCGGTCTGCGACACATCGAGCTGGTCTTTGTAATTGCTGATTTCCCGCTGAATGACGGCGGCTATCTCATCAACCTTGAATTTCATATTCTAACACCTTCCATAAATACCCATTCAAAGAGCCCGGCGGCGCAGTATTCCTACTTCACGACCAGCCGCTGTGAGTCGGCGATAACATCCGTCAAAGCCGCATGCTTGATTCGACGGGTCATGTCGAAGAGTTTCTGTCGTACCGAACCGTCCACAAAGGTATCGCCGATTTTCAGCTGAATACCGCCGATGAGGCTCGGCGAGAGTGTGACATTCAAACTGACCTGTGCCTTGTATTTGGTACTCAGTGCGCTTTCAATCTGCTGGATCTGCGGCGGCGAAAGGGGTGCGGGGCATACCGCTTCAATCATCATCCGGCCACGCCGATTCCTATGAAGCCATTCCATCTGCTGCACAAATTCCCGAAACAGTTCAAGACGGTTGCGGTGGGCCATCGATTTGAGTGTTTGAAGTGTGAGGGGATTGAGATAACCCCCGATCGAACGCTCCAACACCTGCATTTTCTGGTCGCTGCTGATAGCGGGCGAATGAAAGAAGTCAATGAGAACCGGCTTGTTATGGATCAACTCAACCAGAGATGCAATATCGCGGAGCACATCGTCCAGCACGCCGGCACTGATCGCTGCGTCATAGAGCGCAGTGGCATAAACTGCGGCGATAGAATTGTTAAGCGTGCTTTGTTGACTCATACCATTATCCCAACCCGAAAACGGTTCTCATCCCGGCGATGCCGCGCACCGCCCGGGAAAGTCCGTGCCGTTATTGCCGGGCCAATTCTGAAACCGTCTCATCAATGAGACGCTGCTGATCATCCACCGTCAGATTACGTGAAAGTATTTTGCTGGCCATCCGCGTGCTCAATTCCACCGACTGAAGAGCGATCTCGGAGAGTGCCTGCTGTTTGGCATTTTGAATGTCGCGCAGGGCCTGATCTTTGATGGCCCGTGATTCCGCTTCGGCGTGCTGCCGAATCATCTCCGCAGCTTTGGCGGCATCGGCTTTGGCCTGCTGAAGCTGCATGGAAGCCTGGCGCTGCACTTCGGCAATTTTTTCCTCCAGGTTTTTGCGGGTCCGCTCCACTTGGGCTTCGGCTTCCGCGGCGGCACGGATGCTTTCCCGGATTGCCTCCTCGCGGCGTTTGAGGCCGGTTATCAGAGGACGCCACGCAAACTTGCCCAGCAGCACGATGAGCAGGATAAAAATAATGAGGGTGATGACGGCCATGCCCACCTGAATGGACATGAGCGAAGAGCCCTGCTGCGCCGATTTTCCGCCGCCGGATGCGTACGCCGACGACACGGCCGTGAGGCTCATGACCGCCGCCGTAGCCGGCGCCAGCCACCCGGCTTTGTTTCCGCATCGGAGGATAAATCCCTTGATACTAAGCATAGGTCTGTCCAACTGTTTTTATATTAGTCCATATCCGCCGCATCCGCTGCATGTGCTGCACTGGGGCCATCCGCCGAACGCCGGGCGGATTAAAGACCCCCGTTGCGGATGAGCACGATCATCGCCAGCACGAGCAGAAGGAAGGTGAAACCTTCAATGATGGCCGCGGCAAGAAAAAACTGCGTCCGGATCATGTTGATGAGTTCCGGCTGACGGGCGGACGCTTCGCACATGCCCTGTCCGATGGCACCGACACCGGCACCCGCACCGGCAACACCGGCACCGGCGCCGATGAGCGCCCCGGCGATTTCAATCGATTTCACCAGCGAATCCATTGAATCCGTCGTGTTGACCACGACATGAGAGACATGAGTCACCGCAGCGGCATCCATAAACAACTCCTTTGGAGGTCAAAAAAAAAGTCCTTCGACGGCACCACGCCCGATCGAAATTAATGTTCCGTCGCCACCGCTTCCGCGATATACGCGGCGCTGAGCAGCGTAAATATGTAGGCCTGGAGAAACGCCTCCAGAAGGTGCAACGCTTCAAATGCCGTTCCGAAGAGGATCACCGGCACTCCGGCAATTCCCCGCACGAGAATCCCCCCGAGGGCAAAAACGATGCTGACCAGAACGGCCACCACCAGCGGGCCCGACATCATCACGGCAAAGAGTCGCATACACAGGGCCAGGGGTTTGACAAAAGTTCCCATCAGTTCAAGGATGAACATCAGCGGCCAAAGAAAGATCGGCACACCCGGCGGAACCAGATGGGCCAAATATTTTCCCACTCCCAATACAATCGCCACCGGCAGAGCCCGCTTGGGTGCGGAATCATCCGCCGCGGCATGACTGCCATGATGTTCATGCCCCTGTCCATGCGCGACTCCATGCCGGGCGTGGGCGGGACGGCGGGCATTGCGGATAAATTCTCCGATACCGGTGACATGCACGGTGAGAAACGTGCAGACAGCCAGGGTGGCGGTGACAGTAAGATCACCCGTTGCGCCGCCCCAGAACTGCGGAATATGAATTCCGAAGGTGCGGTTGATGATCTCCACCACTTCATCGACCGGCAACATGCCGAAGAGATTCGCAAATAGAATGAAGAAAAATGCCGTCCAAAGATAGGGTGTAAATACATCCGACCATTTTCCCAGCATTGGATCGAAAGTTTCCTTTTTCAGAAACACCAGCATCGCTTCGAGAAAGTTTCGGGCGCCGGTGGGAACCGGGTCGGATTGCAGTTTACGGGCCATATAGGGGAATATGGCCAGCATCAATCCGGCCGAAAGAAGCAGCATCAGGATGTGGCTGGTGAAATAGGTTTTCTGACCAAATAAATCAAAGAGAGGCTGAGGAAAAATCTTATGCGGTACGGTTCCGTTGAGCACATCAACGGCCGCTAAAGGCATCCTGCAAACTTCGGTAAGACAACCGGAGATCATAACCACTCGAATTACAATTTACCCCTGGGTTAGGTACGACCCGCCAGAGCCGCCCTCAAACACGCAGGGTTTGAGGTTTTAACCCAATAAACGTGCAGCGTCAAACGCCGAGCACCGCAACCACCATGCGTGGACCACCGTTACAGGCGCGAATGCTTCATGACCCACGACGAAACAATGCTTTCCCCGATCAGAAGCAGAAAGTAGAACGCAATCAACCACAGGATCAAAACCATCTTGTGGGCGTCCTTGGGCAGTAATAACACCGCCGCCACTCCCCCGATCGCAATGCCAACCAGCCGCGCCATGTTGGCCATCGTTGCGCAGCGGAGCAGCACCAGACCGCCTGCCCGAATCATGATCACCATCGGTAATACCGCGAGCACTCCGACGGCAATGCTGATGAGGGCCGCAACACTCAGTTCCAACGGATGAACCGGTCTGCTGAGAATTAACGCTCCCACCGCCCCGATGCCGGCGCCCAGCACCACGAGCACAACCGGACAAAAAAGCAGACTTAATCGCAGGTATGCGGAAGAAAAGACCTTGGTTTCGTTTCCTTGCGCCACGCTGAGAACCTATTTCTTATCATTCTGCAGGATGGTTCGGATCTGCAGGTAAGCCCCGCCTACCACTCCGACCACAACACCGCCCAATGCACCCATACCACCAAGCTTGAATTTTTGATCAAGCCACATTCCGACCAATGCGCACATCAGCACAATACCGAAAAACTCAAATCCCATTCCCGCCAGCCGTCGCCATCCAGTAAATCCCTGCTCCTGACTTTTTTTTTCGACATGCGCTTCCAGCCGCCCCAATGCCCCCCCGCTCGGGGGAGTATTGCCTGAATCCGATTCCCGCCCCGATTGGGCACCGCTTCCATTACCGCTCTGCCCAGCGCTCTCACTTTCTGACTTTGTACTATTTTTCACAATGTTTGTCAAGCAGAACCCCCTTTTTCAGGCCCTCCGACAAACAAGCCCCAATCCTCTGCACAGACGATGCTACAGTCCCCCTTTGAGTGGACGCGATCGACCGGCCGACCGGTCCGCAGTCGCGGTCGAAACTTTACGGGTTACCGCTTCGGGAACAGTCTCTCGGCTTGCATCGGTGCTGGGCTTGGAATCACCTGACGCTCCCGCCTGGCTGATGGATAAGCTGATGCGTTTTTTGCCCAAGTCTACGCTGAGCACCTTCGCTTTGATACGATCGCCCGCCGACACCGCTTCCCGGGCATGACCGATCCGGCGATGGGAAAGTTCGGAAATGTGCACCAAACCCTCCAGCCCGGGTTCGATTTCAACAAACGCGCCGAAATCCACCACGCGCGTCACCACACCTTCCACTGTCGAACCCACCGGATATCGATCGGGAGCATCCTGCCAGGGATCTGCAATGCGATAGCGAAGATCAAGTGCAATACGCTGCTTTTCCGCATCCAGCGACTGCACCATAACCTCAACGGTATCGCCCACCTGCACAATCTTCGTCGGATCACTCACGTGCCCGTGGCTCATGGCCGAAACGTGGATGAGTCCCTCGGCTCCCCCCAGATCGACAAACGCTCCAAAGGGCATGATCCGTGTCACGGTACCGGAGACAATCTGACCGGTGGCCAGACGCGACCATAACTCGGCCCGTTTGACCTCCAATTCCGCCTCGAGCAACTTGCGGCGGCTGACGATCAGCCGTTTGTCGGCTCGATCGACCTCCACCACTTCACACTTCATCCGCTCACCGGCAAACACGGCCAGATCCGGCATGAATTTCACGTCCACCTGCCCGGCCGGCATGAAGGCGCGGAGATTATTAATTTTAATCTCCAGCCCTCCCTTATTGACGCCGGTCACCTGCCCCTCCACCACATCACCGGGGTGCAGATCATCCCAGCCGCCATGGTTCACCGATCCGCGACGGGCGAGCAGGACAAGCCCCTCGGCCGCGTTGTAACCGGCGTAAACGAATTCATGTTCTTCACCAACATGAACGGCTTCTTCCGGCTTATTGAGATCCGCCGGGGCGAACTGCTCTAACGGACAGACCCCCTGCGATTTTCCGCCCAGATCTACAAATACATTTCCGCCGCGTATGGCGGCGATAACACCTTTGCGTATCCGATGACCCCCACCCTGCGGCTCTGCCCCACCGGCGGGACGACCGCCCCGCACCGGGCGTGACTGATCTGGCTCAGCGACCGGATCGGCCCCGCTGACCCGGGAGAGCAGGTCATCCATGGTCAGTCCGGCCATCGCGTCGGTGACGGCCTTGTCAATATCGAACGGCTCCGCCGGGTGGCCGTCATCTGAAGGGTTATTCAATATATTTGTATTCATCATTCCTGTTTTTTCCTTCCACAACCGGGCGACCTTTTACGCCTTACGCATTGAATCGGGATTGATGTTCCATTTTCGGCACCAGCGCTCATATTCAACCGGAATAAATTCACTGGGTTTAATCTCACTGCGGCCGCCCCAGAACACGTTGGTGTACGAAACTTTAATACCGGATTTTTCAAGGTGGGCATCAATCGCTTTTTTGTGATCCAGCAGGAGTTGCTTATCCCGGCCATGGGCGACCCCCATGATGTTGACATTTCCGAATTCCGGCCCGCCTTCACGCCAATACGCGTGGGTCATGATATGAAACCGCCCCACCTGCCGACCGGCATCCAACTCCCTGCCCGGCTCGACCGCCCAATGATACAGGGCGTTGTATTGGGTGACTTTTTCTCCGGTGGTCAGTGGTTTGACGTGCTCCAGAAAGGTTGAAAATCGGCCGATCACCCCTTTGGCGGAGAGTTCTCCCGCAATACGCAGAAAATCTTGCTTTGAAAAACCAGCCTCGGCCGCACGCGGCGACCATAAATCCCGCTGCAGTTCCACGGCGGTAAATTCCCGCTTGAGTACCACCAGCACCGCCCACTGCTCCGGAGTGAGTTCCACAACATCCGTTGAAGTCACGACGGCGGGCTCATCCGACATGCTGCCGGGCTCAATCTGGCGGCGCCGGACATGCCCGACCCCCAGCGTGAAGAGACATTTGGCGGGCATTGTGAGAAACGCATCAGCGCCGACAAGTTTGAGCAATTCCCGGCAATGTCGCTCAATGGAATATCCCTGCGGGACTTTAAGCGTCGTCCAAAGCCGATAGGCTGAACCGGTGGTATTGCCGTCTGTAGACCGAATGACAACATGCCCGGAGAATGGGTCCTCCCGAAACATGAAGTCGAAGGCGTCATTGAGCTTTTCTGCCGGAACCTTCCACGCCACCAGTGCCCCATCCGCAAGGCTGGTTGCCAGCAAGGTCTGCCGGACGCGGCGAATCACCCCCGCCTGAAGCATCGCCCTGATCCGTGCGATGACGGTGTCGGTGTCGACGCCGGATTGCATCGATATTTCCCCGATGGGGTCCGCCGAAAATCCGATAATCCGATCTTCTGAAATCGCCAGTATGCGCGCGTTGATCGGATCAGCTATCGAAATCGGTAACGAATCTGCCAGAGTCTGCGTTTCCATATCCGAAGAGTATATCAGAATACGCGAGACATTCATGTAGCAATCGGGCATCAGTGATGCGGTGGTGCCAGATGATGCAGAAGTGCATAGGGCATTCGCCACTCGATGATCACCCGGTCATTCTGGGTGCTGAGTTTGAGACGTTCGATAAGCCCGGCGAGAACCATCTGGTGATCTGTGGCATTGGCTCCTGTATTGGCGTGATAAGCCATTTTTTTCAGAAGCTTTAATTGGGCGGCTGATCGATTCGCCGCTTTTGCACTGAGCATCTGCAGATAACCATGCATTTCCACCGCCTTGGGTCCCGCTACGGCCATCAGATGGACGGCTCTGATGGCTCGCACCTGCGGCGGTACACTCAGCGGGTTTTGTGCCGCGTCGATTGCCCGCTGAAGGTGTACAAACGAAAAATAAAATATCTGGTTGGATGTCTGTCCGTCGAAGAGGTGACTTTTCGGTGACAGGCTTTTTTTGATACCAAGATGGGCATCCAGCGATTGTTCAAGAAGTTTTTCGCTCATCGACCCCACAACGATCCCCGGGGCGACCACTGCCAGAAAGAGTTTGCCCGTGTGCCGGTGCTGCGGGGGACCGTAGGTGTTTTTAACCCGGAAAATATTAACACCGTCATACGAATCGAGCGATGTCGCCGAACTTTTTCCGAGTTGAGCAGTGATCGTCTTCGCCGGGACGGTGGTGTCCAGAATAAAGGATCCCGATCTGCGGCCCTGAGCTGCGCCAAAGGCCCAAAGGCTGCGAATTTGTTTCGTCGCGTTAACGCCCAGCGTCCGCTGAATTTCCTGCTGCATGTGACGAAACCAGGGACGGTTTTCAACCGTGACGGCAAAAAAGCTCCTTTGCTTCGCTGCCAGACTGCCCGTAACGTTGAAATTCAGCGCGATCAACCATCTGGTCCCCTGCGGCGTAAAGGTGACATTCTGGCGAAGCGATGCGGCAACCGCCTTTCCATGCGCGGGGGTCGCACCGACAGCCAGCGACACATATTGAGCCGAGGTACACCCCACGATCGCAATAACGGCGAGATTTATCAGGCGCAATTTCCTCATGTTCCGTCTCCTTTCAGACACTCTGACATCATAGCAATAATTCGCGTCAGATACCGGCGGGCCACTTGGTTGATTCGAAAGCTTGAGACGCTTCTCGCGGCGAATGGCGGCGATGGTGAGGCTTGTTATTGCGCGTTAGGAACATTGCCTCTATAATCTCCACCTTAATTGCGAGGAGCGTCGATTAAGATAATGAATATAGCGTCTGCACGACTCATCGACGGAAAAGCTTACGCGGCTGAAATACGTCAGCGCGTCCGGTCCGGCGTCGAACTGCTGAGCGAACAGGGTAAAAAGGTAAGCCTCACGGCCGTCTTGGTGGGCGGGGCGGAAGCGGCGCGGGTTTATGCCGCAAATCAGGCTAAAACCTGCAGTGAGGTAGGAATTGAATATCGTCTTTTGGAACTGCCCGGTGACACCGGGCAGGAAGAACTGCATCGACAACTGCATCGGCTGGCGGAAGATCCGCTGGTGACCGGCATCATGCTGCATCTGCCGCTGCCGTCGACGCTCAACGCCCAGCAGGCGCAATATGCCATTGATGTCATCAAGGATGTGGAGGGGGTGAATCCAGCGAACATCGGCCACCTGCTTTATGGGCATCCGATCATTTCTCCCTGCACGGCATCAGCGGCGGTGGGACTTATCGAGAGCACCGGTGTACCGCTGCGCGGCGCGGAGGCCTGCGTCGTGGGGGCAAGCCGGATCGCCGGCCGCCCGATTTCGCTCCTCCTCACCGAGCGCGGAGCCACGGTAACCCTATGCCATATCGACACGCATGATGTCGCGGCCCACTGCCGCAGGGCGGACATTCTGGTGGTGGCGGTTGGAAAGCCGGGTCTCATCAGCGGGCGCGATATCAAGCCTGGAGCGGTGATTATCGATGTGGGGATCAATCGCCGGGCCGATGTCGACGCCGAAGGAAACCGGATCCATCGAATTGTGGGTGATGTGGATTTCGATTCCGCCCGCGAGGTTGCCGGATGGATAACACCCGTTCCCGGCGGTGTCGGTCCCGTTACCGTCGCCATGCTGCTGAGCAACACCCTGCGCGCGGCACGGCTGGCACACGGTGTGGATCATGTCTGGTGAACCGATATTGAATCTCAAAAGGATGCGCGATCATTAACATGGCTGAAACTCCGCCGGTTCTCCGATTTGAAGATGTTCGGCTGGTGCGATCCGGCCGCGACATTCTCTGCGGCATCACGTGGGAGCTGCCTGCCGGGGGCGTGGGAGCCATCCTCGGCCCCAATGGGAGCGGCAAATCGACCCTGCTCCGCATCGCCACGGGATATCTCTGGCCCACGACAGGAAATTGTTTTTTTAATGGAATTCAGCTCGGCACCTTCCCCGTCGCCGAGTTGCGGCGACAGGTCGCCATCGTCGAGGCCTCATCCGTATTGCCTTTTGCCCAGGACATGACAGCCCTGGACGTCGTTTGCAGCGGACTCGTGGGCAAATTGACCACCGCCTACGATCATTTCACGACCGAGGAAACGGATCGGGCCGCGGAAATCGCCGAACTGGTCGGACTCCATCACCACCTGGATCAGGCCTATGAAACGCTCTCGACCGGAGAACGCATGCGGGCCTTGCTGGCACGCGGGCTTATCGGCCATCCGCAGCTTTTAATACTTGACGAATGCACCAATGGGCTCGATATCCCCAGCCGTGAATCGTATCTCGCGACGGTCAACGCCATCTGTGATGCGCCGCATCGGCCGGCCATTCTGGTGGTCACCCATTATCCGGAAGAATTGCCGCGAAAAACGCACCATATTCTTCTGCTCAACAGCGGCGGCGGGATTCAGGCGGCGGGCGGGCCGTCACACGTTATGACCAGCGAACAATTCAGTGCGGCATTCAATTGGCCCATTACCATCCGGCATCACAGCGGTCGATACCGCGGCGAAGCAGCCGGTGGAAGTTGGCAGCCATCTTAGCAGAAGGCGCATTTCAGATCGCTGCGGCCGGAGTAACAGATAAGAGGTTCAGGTTTCGTCAGTCTGTGGATTCGCCAGAACAATGGCGTTTTTTCCCATCGACTTGGCTTTCATCAATTCTGCATCGGCAACCGCCATCAGATCATTGAGGCTCTGTGCGTCCCACGGAAATGTTGCCAGCCCGCCGGAAATGCTCAACCGCCCGGCAATCGGGCCCCCTTCCGTATTCCACGGGTGCTCAGCGACAGCCTTACGGAAACGTTGAGCCATGGCAAAAACGGTACGCGGGTGCTGGCTGTCCGGCTGGCGCTGGGAGCCGTCATCACCGAATACCACCGCAAATTCATCGCCACCGACGCGCGCCACCAGGTCGTTACTGCGGGTGCAGCGACGCAGCAGGTTAATCACCTCTCGAATGATGGCATCACCGGCTGCATGACCGAAGTTGTCGTTATAGTGTTTGAAATCATCAATATCAAAAAGCAGCAGGGATACGCAGAACCGCTTTCGGCGTGCGAGATCAATAATCTCCGGCACCTTCTGCAAAAAATAACGCCGGTTGTACGCACCGGAGAGTTCATCAGTATCCGCAAGCCGACGAAGATGTTCGGTCTGCCTTACCGCTGCGGCGATGGACGAGAGCCATACGGCAGCTTGCCTGAGTTGCTCTGCGACCCGCGCACTGTGGCTGGCTGTTTCCAGGGTCAGCCAATGCGTTGGACGAGGCTTTTCACCACCGGCCTGATCGGTTGTCGTGCCGTCAAAAATTCCCGCCATCAATCGATTACCAGCCGTCGCGCCGGCTTCGGCATCATGAGATTCGATTTTAAGAATTCCATTCCAGCGAAAATTATTCTGTAATATCTGTAAAGCGGCCTGCATGACGCCCGGCTTACCCGCCCGCATCATGTCGAGGATATCGATCTGAGCTTGCAGTGAGATTTTCAAACTCGCTGCGGCCGCAGCCGAAGACGTTGCTGTCGACGCTGAGCCGGGCGCGGTCGGCTGGCGTCCTGTGACCGGGCGTCCGGTCTCGGACTCGCCTTCAATGCTTCGCTTACGGTCCTGCCCCCCCTTGCCTTCCTTTGCAGGCTGCCGCTTGAAGACCTCCTCCGCCGGTGCAGGCTGGTCTCTCGGATCCTGCGGATCAAAATCGGACACGTCACACCTCTCTCTCGTAACCCGCGCATCCTGAGACGCCAGTCTCGGAGTACGGGGAGATACAGTTTCCTCAGCCACATCCATCAGCCGAATTGAGGAAGGCTTCATCCGTGACCCTCAGATGCGCCGGCCGCTGCGTTTGCCGACACATTTCCACTTCAAGCAATGGGAATCGCAACGCTTTCAATACTTTACCGCCGTCAGTGGGCAACTGCCACGATGCCGACTGATCCACCTATCTAATCTTAATTCAAATTCGCCCTCCAGGCAAAGATTTTTCTTGGCGTACCGAATTAAATCCTGCAACGTCCTCTTTTCTATTTTTTATATTCTGCCCTTTTTGTTTTGCGATGCGACTTCGATGTTGCTGGCAATCGATTATTGCCAGTGCGGCTGTCGATTAAGTCCCAGAAAAAATGAGCTTCACGAAAGGCGATGCGTTAGCGAACCTCAGCCGAGTCGCCCTGACGCGCCACCGATTGTCACCAATCAGGCGGAAACGCCCCGATCGCGTCCGCAGGTACTGACACCCCCCCACCATGGACCTGCATTATGGGCGACATATTTGATAGCAGAGCCAGTGCCGATAACGGGTCGAGCCGGAAAAACTTCGCTGGCCAACCTCCGTCGTCCATGCTGCCGTGATATCCATCCCCCTTCCGTGCATAATGGCACCGTGTGAGTTTTAAGGTTTTAGTGGATCAAAGGTATGACGGATCGTGTAAAGACTTTAACAGGCCTCAAGAGCATTGTTGTCAAAATAGGTTCCAATGCGCTCACGCGTTCTGAAGGCGGTCTGGACGAGAATATCCTCATCAACCTCTGCTCGAATCTGGCGGAGCTGATTCAAAACCGCGTTTCAATTACGCTCGTGTCCAGCGGCGCCATCAGCACCGGAATGCATCAGCTTGGCCTGCGCGTGCGCCCCAAGCGAATGTCCATGCTTCAAGCCGCCGCAGCGGTCGGACAGTATGTTCTGATGAGTCATTTTGCGCAGGCTCTGCACCGCTACCATCTTCATGCGGGACAGATTCTGGTCACCCGCTCCGATTTCGAAGACCGTACTCGATATCTGAATCTGCGAAATTGCATTGACGCCCTTCAACGCAGTGCGGCCCTACCCATCATCAACGAAAACGATGCCGTCGCGGTGGATGAAATTCGCTTCGGCGATAATGATCTGATCGCCGCTCACGTTACCAATCTGGTCGGGGCCGACCTGCTGATTCTGCTCTCGGTGGTGGACGGCCTGCTGGATAAAAACAATCAAGTGCTGAGCGTTGTTCACGCGATGGATGATCAGGTTGCATCGATTGTCCGGCCTGAAAAGAGCTCACGTGGAACCGGCGGAATGGGAAGCAAACTTATCGCGGCCGGAACGGTGAAAACCGCCGGCCGGCCCGTTCTGATTGCGAATGGCAAAACGCCCGACATCATTCGTAAACTGCTGCAAGGCGAATCAACCGGTACGCTCATCATGCCCGGCAAAAAACGCCTCGCAGCGTGGGATCGATGGATCATGACGCATCAACCCAGCGGGATCGTCCACGTGGACACCGGAGCGGCGGCGGCATTGCGGAAAGAAAAATCGCTTCTGGCCAAAGGAGTCGTCGGTGTGACGGGAATCTTTTCTGCCGGTGACATCGTGGAAATTGCCGAATCGGGATCAGGCGTGCTCGGTCGAGGCAAGATTAAATTCAGCAGCGAAGAGATGAACAAGATCAAAGGGCTTGCGTCGGCTCAAATCCCGGCGGCGCTACAGCGGGAAAAATCTCCCGAGTGCATCATCCACAAAGACGATCTGGTGATGTTTTGATTTCCAGCCGCAAACGGATCATGCACGGTTGCTGGTGCTTTCGCTCGGGCGGCGACGCAGATGTCGGTTGCCCAATTGGCCGCAGGCACCCATTCTGGCCTGACAGATCGTCGCACGCTGTTTGACCAATATGCCGGAATTTTTCAGAACGGCGGAAAATGCCTCGATTCGATCGGGAGTGGATGCCTCAAAAATCGGCGGGTCCTGCGGATTGTAGGCAATCAGGTTAACTGTCACGGGCAGGTCCTGACACCATTGGGCCAACTGATGTGCATCGCGTGGATCATCATTGATCCCCTTGAGCATGACATATTGAATCAGATAGCGGCTTCGGGAGGAGCGGGGCAAGTCCAACAGGGTTTGCCTGAGTTTGGCCAGGGGCATGGATCGGTTGATCGGCATGAGCCGGCTGCGGAGATGGTCATCGGCGCTGGTGATGGATATGGCCAGTCTTACCGGCGGAATATCTTCCCGGGCGAATCGTTGCAGCCCATCGATCCGCCCCACCGTCGAAAGGGTAATACATGCGGGGGCAAAAGCCAACCCCCGGGGTTCCGTAAAAAGCCGAATGGCTTTGAAGACGGCGTCGGCATTATCCAACGGCTCCCCCATCCCCATGAACACTATATTTTTAATGGTACTGCCGGGGCGCTTCTCCCTGAGCCAATGCTGCACCGTAAGAACCTGGGCAATGATGTGCGATGCCGGAAGTTGGCCGATGAGCCCCATCCGTCCGGTTTGACAGAATTCACATCCCATTCGACACCCGATCTGGGATGAAATACAGAGCGTCAGCCATCGACCGCCATGGCGATTCTTCATCGGCAACATGACCGATTCAATTTCCAGGGGCTCCTGCGGGGAAGCAGAACCACCCCACCGCCAGCCGACACAAAAAACGAATTTGGCGGCATCTCCGTCAGGCAGGACGGCGCTGATCGGGAGGCAATTTTCCGGATTTGAATCGCTGAAGCGGCTCCGATACGCCATGCGTGCAGCGGCGGCATCCAGACGATGGCGTCGCTGGAATTCATCAAATGACCATTCCAATTCCGCGGAGAGATTCACCCACTGTATCCCGGCGCCGCCGGAGATCAGCACTGAATTTTCAAGGAGGCTCAATGGTACACCTTCGGACATGACGCCGATCCTCACATTGCATGGCGCCGGGCTGCGGGCCATTGGATTGCCCCGCGCCGCTACACCTTCAGCTTGACCTGATGATCCAATTGACCGGAGTATCGCTTGCGAATGGGGGCCACCGTGTAGGTAACAAACTCCTCCACCTGCTGCGGCGAACGGCCAATGAACTTTTCAGCCGCCATGGCCGCCGTGATATCCGCTCCGCGGAATGCAGCGTCCCCTTTCAACCGATCCAGCAGGTCGTTGGGTTTGCCAAATTCCTTCACCTGGCGCGCCGCCTCCATGGCATGGGCCCGAATTTTTTCATGCAGTTCCTGACGGTCGCCGCCCGCTTTCACCGCCGCCATGAGAATATTTTCGGTTGCCATAAACGGCAGTTCGTCGTTGAGGCGACGCTCGATAACCTTGGTGTTGACGACAAGGCCACGGGCGACATGAATCATTAAATCGAGAATCGCATCGCAGGTGAGAAATGCCTCAGGCACGCTGAGCCGCTTATTGGACGAATCATCCAGCGTGCGCTCAAACATCTGCTGAGCGGCCGTAAACATGGGCTGCGATACGATGCCCATCAGCCAGCGGGCCAGGCCGGTCGCCCGCTCTGATAGGACCGGATTGCGTTTGTAGGCCATCGCCGATGAGCCGACCTGAAATTCTTCAAATGGTTCGTCAATTTCCTTAAACGCAGACAGGAGTCGAATGTCCTGCGCCATTTTATGCGCTGCGGCCCCGACCAGTGCCAGACTCGTAATCACCTGCACATCCACAATTCGGGAATACGTTTGCCCGGAGACAGGGTGCACCCGGTCAAATCCGAGTTTGGCCGCCACCGCGTATTCCAATTGCCGCACGCGTTCATGATCCCCTTCGAAAAGCTCCAGAAAGGAAGCCTGCGTCCCGGTGGTTCCTTTGATTCCCCGCAGCATGAGCGTTTCACGCCGAAGTTCAATTTCCCCCAGCGCCAGCACAAAGTCATAGCACCACAATACCGCCCGCTTGCCAAGGGTTGTGGGTTGAGCCGGTTGAAGATGCGTATAGGCCAGCGTCGGGAGGTCCTTCCATTGCATGGCGAATGCCGCCAACGCGTCAATTAAATTCGCCAGTTTGCGGGTGACGATATCGAGTCCGTCGCGCAACAGGAGAACATCCGTATTGTCGACAATATCCATGGATGTGGCGCCCAGATGCAGAATCGGCTTGGCCAGAGGCGCGGCCTTGGCAAACGTATGCAGGTGGGCCATCACATCATGGCGTAATTTGGCTTCCTGCCGGGCCGCTTCCTGAAAGTCGATGTCGTCCAGATGAGCACGCATCTCGGCAAGCTGCGCATCGGTAATGGGGAGTCCGATCTCACGTTGTGCTTCCGCCAATGCCAGCCAGATACGCCGCCAGGTGGAGAATTTGCGCTGAGCGGAAAACACCGCCAGCATCTCCGGAGACGCATTGCGAGTGGATAACGGACTTTGGTACGTCTGATGAATACTGATTTCGGTCATAGGTTCTCTGTTATTGCCTTTCACTCAATCATCCACAACTGCGCCCGTTCATCTATCGGCAACCACACCCCTTGTCGATACGGCGGCTGCCAAAGCCCCGGGAACCTGTTAAGATAAGGGCATGAGACAAACGAGGAAAGGATAAGTATATGTCGAAGTTCGATAATGTTAATCCCGGAATGAATGTTGATAATGATTTTAAGGAACAGGCCCGCAGAGAAAAAGACCAGTTGGCGGGCACAATGCAGGGCGCTGCGTCCGCGGACGACGAAACTCCGGAGATACCTGAACCATCATTTGAATTGATCATTCAGCAGATGGCCGTACCGGCACTGATGGCGATGGGAATCATCGAATCACCTGACGGCCAGCGTAACCGCGATTTGGATGTGGCCAAACTTTATATCGATACGCTCGGAATTCTGGAGCAGAAAACCAAGGGCAATCTCACCGCTGATGAGAAGCAGATGCTCGATATGGCGCTCTACGAAGTCCGAATGCAATTCGTCAATGCGAGCAAGTAATCGGGTATGCTTCGCTCTGATATCTGAGATATTCGCCGCAACCCGACGTTCGATACAATGGGGCCGTCGTGCAACTTCGGGCTGCCAGGAATATGGCGATTATCGTCAGATCGATATGTTGCGGGCTCCCTATGTTATTCAACGACGACTGAATAAGTTGATAGTTACTGCATGCCTCCGGGTTTTACAGCGGTGACGGAGTAAAACGGCCGGTTCTGCGCAGCATATTTTTTTTCAAAATTGGTACCCACCATAAAATTGCGCCCGACGGATCGCAGAGGTGATTCAAATGGCTCCAGAGAAAAATGTCCAAATTCCGCCAGGGTGAGCCGGATATGCGCGAAATACTCCGCATGATCGGTAACGATGTTCAAATGAGCCAGAGGTTTGAGCACCCGCAGCGCCTGTTGAAGAAAGGGTTGCTGGATGAGCCGCCTTTTATGATGTCGAGTTTTAGGCCATGGATCGGGGAAATAGACGTGCATGGCATCGAGAGTATTATCTGCTATATGAATTCTTATCCACCATATCGCCTCCCCATGAACCATGCGAACGTTTTGAAAACCATGCCGGCGAAATCGGTCTGCGGCATATCGCGCATAGGCGTTGGCCCATTCGATTCCAATAAAGTTTCGATCAGGAAACGCCACCGCCATTTGCATCAGGAATGCCCCCTTGCCCGATCCTATTTCCAATTCAAGGGGTCCGGAGCGAGCGAAAATTTCCTGAGGCGACAGGAAACCTTTTTCATCCGCCACATCAAGAAGGATAGGATCCGGGTTCAAGTGTGACTTCAGCGCCATCATCTACCTTTCCAAAAACAGCGATGACTGATGAGTAACATACTGCAATTTTGTCTGACGCGCCAGGGTCACAGCGTCAACCAGTGGCTCCGCGGTGAAATTCCCAAATTATAAAGAGGTCTTGCAGGCCTTGAAAAAAATTGCCGCCACGGGGCTGGCGAGTGGGGCGCGACAGCCTTTCGGGCGGGCAAAGTGGGAACCCGCACGGTGGCGGCAAGATCAAATATCATGAGCCGGTGTTCGCCAAGCGAGACACTAACTCACAACACCCGTCATTGATGTCAACGTTGTTGAACATCGCAGACCGTTATATTCTTAAGTACCCCACTTCCAGGATACCCAGAGGGCATACTGAAGCGGAATTTCGCAGGGTACGGTTACTATTCATCCATGACCTTCGAGGTAAATGAATCTCCGATATTCTCCGAAATTCCGCCTGAAAGTCAGGGTAATTCTTCATCGATACCCGTCGATACAGGAATGGTATGCTATTAGACTAATTTGTCAAGCCGATTTGCTTTGTTGCCTAAGTTTTTTGGGGGATAATGGATAAATGTCAATCATCTCGCATGGTAAGAATCTTGACAAGCTGAAAAGAAGAAGCGGCCACCACGTACGCCGCTCGCCCCGCGTTCTGTCAAACGCTCCGAACATCGTCGGAATTTAACGCGCTAATTCAACGGCACGGGTTTCCCGCAGGACAGTAATGCGTATCTCTCCCGGAAAAGTCAATTCAGACTTAACCCTCTTGGCAATATCGCGGGCGATCAAGCGAGCCGTTGCATCGTCACAGCGTTCCGGATCGACTATGACCCGGACCTCTCTGCCAGCCTGAATGGCAAACGCATGGCGAACTCCCGGGAAACTGGTGGCGATACCCTCCAACTCCTGTAATCGCTTGATGTAGCGTTCCAAGGATTCGCGCCTGGCACCGGGACGCGCGCCACTGATCGCATCGGCGGCCATGACAATCGGCGTATATGGAGTCGTTGAAGGGATGTCATTGTGATGTCCACCTATGGCATTGAGCACTGCGGGCGGTTCACCGAGCTTACGGCAAAATTCCATACCGAGTGCGGGATGGCCCCCCTCCTGATCGTGATCCATCGCCTTACCGATATCATGCAATAACCCCGCCCGGCGGGCCATGGCGCCATCGAGTCCAAGCTCATCGGCTATCATCTGCGATAGAAAGGCGACTTCAAGCGAATGTTTGAGAATATTCTGACCATAACTGGTGCGGTAATGCAGCCGACCGAGCATTTCGACAATGCGGGGGTGGATTCCTGAAACGTTGGCCTCGACAACAGCCTTTTTACCGGCTTGTCTGACGTTGTTTTCCATTTCCCTCTGCGTGGCCTGCAGCACCTCTTCGATTCGCGCAGGATGGATTCGTCCATCGGCGATCAGCTTTTCAAGAGTGAGGCGCCCCACCTCGCGACGAATTGGATCAAAACAATTCACGGTAATAATCCCTGGAGTATCATCAATATTGACGTCAACTCCGGTCGCCTGCTCAAAGGCACGAATATTTCGCCCTTCACGCCCTATGATGCGCCCCTTCATGTCATCACTGGGGATGGTTACAGTCTTGGTCGTCCCTTCGCTGGTAACTTCGGCTGCGTAGCGCTGCATGGCCTGGAGCATGATGTTGGTGGCTTTTTGCTTGGCCTCATCCTGTGCCTGGAGTTCCACTTTTTCAAGTACCAGGGCCATTTCATGGCGAGCTTCACTCTCCACTCTTTTGAGAAGCAATTCACGTGCATCGGACTCCGTCATGGAACTGATACGTAATAACATGTCCTTTTCACGCGCCAGCATATCCTGGAGTTCCTTCTCCTTGGCTGCGACCTGGCCGGTACGATCTGCGAGAGTTTTCTCAAGTGTCTCCAAATTTCGCTCTTTAGTGGTCAGCACATCAAGTTTCTGGTCGAGAGTATCCTCTCGTTTCAGCAGTCGCTGCTCAATACGGTTAAGTTCTTCGCGCGAAGCCTGTAATTCCTTTTCAGCCTCCTGACGCTGCTTCAACGATTCATCTCGCGCGGATATCTCAGCTACGCGGAAGAGATCAGCTACTTTGGCCTGAGCTTCGGAAAGTATTTGAGCCGATTGCTCGCGGCCACGTCTGAGCGAACGCACGTCCGCCAACTTGAGTATCAGATACGCAATCGCAACACCAACCAAAACTCCCACCACGACCGCTATGACCACGGTCGAAAGGTTAAGGGTGTTTGAGGCGAGCAGAACAGGAACATCAATATGGGAGGCAACCATGTATGAAAATCCCGATATCAGCGGCGCATATCACGGACTATGCCGTGTAACGACCGGAGGCAAAGCATTGCCTGACCGGTTTACCGCCGGGCAGGGGTTGGCGAGCTTGATGACCGCAAATTCAACTATGCTGGATTAGATTTCAGACTGATATGCGAAGTCAGAAGACCTCAGTTTTTCCAGCGCTAAGTCCGGACCGGAGTATGTGGGCCGCCGTTCGGTGAAATCGATGACCAAATTATCACCGAAGATACACCTCTGCCAAGTGAGATTGACGCAGCTTCATGATTTGCATCTAACACCGAGCGACCCACGTGATTTTACCAAAACCTCCGTGCCGAGATATAAAAGCGCGAGACCTTTACCAGTTCATCAATCTATTCGAGGCTTTAACAGCCCTGCTGCTAACGAAGTTCCAATTATAGAACTCATCGGCAGCTAATCCAGCCTGTCCAGCCGCGAGTTGGCTTCAGAACCACACTCACGTGAACGTTTACCGTCCGACAAGCCGTTTCAACCCGGACTAATCGTTTGGAGATAATCTCTACGGTGCACCATTTTCAGCCGCCAATACTTTGAATCGGCCTGCAGCACCGCAGTCGATGTCTCGTAAACGTATAAAGATGATAACTTTGCGCTAATATTCCGTCAAGTTTATAAAAATGCCAAACGGAAACCGTGCGTTTTATTTTCCCGTGAGCCGGGGTCTGGATTCTTTTCCGGCACTCGCGTATTGGAAAAACGCGCGATAATTCTGGCGGAAGTAACCGGAACTGAAGGCCTGGGTCGCATTGAGCACCAGACCAAGAAGATTGGCATGGACGGATCTGAGTTGTTCGCGGATGCGTGTGACGGTTCCACGAGTTATCATACCGGCACGCAATACCGCAATAACGCCATCCACTCTCGCCGCCAAGTTGATCGAATCGGATACAAAGGTCAGCGGTGCACCGTCGAAAATCACCATATCATAAGAGGATTTGAGCTTTTCCAGCAATTCAGGGAAAGCACGGTGTTCAGTAAGCTCGGTCGGCACCCTCTCACGCGACCCGCCGCCAATAAGGAATAGCGTCGGCAGATCCGGGGACTGGACGACCGCGTCCTCCAATGATGCATTGCCAGCCAATACATCGGTTAAGCCAACTTCTGGAATGTTTTTGTAAACGGAGCTCAAGTTAGGTCGGTAAAAATTTGCATCGACCAGTAAAACACGAAGTTCGCTTAAGGCGATACCAATTGCAAGATTACTCGCAACCGTCGTGGCCCCTCCGCCTGGCGAGAAGCTCGCTACAAGAATGGTTTGCAACGGTTTGTTCGTCACGCACGCGGCGAGCCGACCTCGAATCTGCCGAAACGATTCGGCCGTCATTGAGGATGGGCTGGTACGAACACTGGTCATGGGACTACCGGAAAGCATCGGGTCATCCGCGTGATCCGGAATAAAGCCCAGGAGCGGCAACCGCATGATGCCCGTGATGTCGCGCGGTGTATTGACTTTGGTATTTGTCACTTCAACCAGATATGCGAGGCCCAAGGAGAGGAGCAGCGAAGCGATAACTCCCACAATGAGAAAATGACTGATCAAAGGGAAAGCTCGCCTTTTTGGCTTAACCGCCAGTGAGGTCAGCCGAACGTGAACCATGTCACTGGCTCGATCCAGATTCAGAAGACTCGCCTGCTTGGTGACCTGCGCCAAAAGTTTTTCCGCGTGGCTGAGGGATGATTTGAGAGCCTCATATTTGGTCAGGGCGGTTTCCAAGTCGCTGATATTTTGATGCTCAGCCTTGAGCCGCTTGACGGCATCAAGTGCCATCGCCTCTGCGCCAAGCATTTTGTTACGGGCTTCTTCAAGCATTTCAACTTTGGCTCTTGCAGTGAGGCGATTTTTCTCACGTTGGATCTGCCGCTGGATACTTGCTTTGCGGATTTCCAAGGCACGCGTGCCACCAAAATTTTCACCGTAAGACTTACTAGAAACGGCGATAGATTGGCGCACATCCAGCAGTGAAGACATCAGGTTCAAGAGCGTGGGATTATCATCCACCGTAATCTGCATTTTGGGAGACAGCGTCAGGGTGTTATTAGAAGCTTGTTTCTTGAGGGAGAGATAATCCTGTCGGGCCTGCTCGGCAGCAATTTCCGCATGGATTTTCAGCGCATTAAGGTCTGTCAGTGTCGTGGCCAGCACGGTGCGGCGTTCGATGAGGCCGGGAATGTCATTGGCGATACGGTACGTTTCCACGCTGGCTTCAAGATCAGCCACCTGCTGTTCAAGTTTTTGTTCGTCCTGGTTCACTGCGCTAGAATCGCCTGCCAGTCGCTGAACTTCATTATCATGGACCTGTTGAATGTAGAGGTTGGCGATGGCATTGACCAGAGTCCTGGCCTCCGCAGGATTGTGCCACAGAAATGACATGTTGAAGTTATAGGAATGCGGAATCGGCGAAAGTTGAAGCTGCTTCTTCAATTCACCCGCGGGGTCCGATTTATTTGCCGCCAGCCAAGTGCTGTCTTGGAATGCAGGAAGTGTAACAACCTGCTCCAAGAATTGAGGGCTGCGAATATAGTTGATTTCGCTGTTCATGAGCAAATCGACACCGGAGGAAGACGTCTCGATCAGTTGGCTCTGACCGGATGTCAGGGGATTGTTTGGGTGCGGGACGACTTGAAACTGCACGGTTGCCCTGAAAAGAGGATCATACTTCCGAAAAGCAAGAAATAAGCCGACCGCAATAAGAATGCCGATCAACGTGCCGATCATGATAAGCCACTTATGCTTACGCAATACCTGTTCAAGCTTTGGGCCTGGAGACGGCGGGGCATCGGCCATTTGATCCGCAGCTAAGGTCATCGCATTCGACTGAGTCATATTTACCCCCAGAGTACCGGGAAATCGCCCAAACCAACCATATCGGCGAATTCGCACCGTAATATAAGCTGAGTTAAACCTTTATGACAAGTTCAACCCGATATGCCAACATTTTCTATCACCCGCCCAAGTGTGCCAAGAACGCAGAAATCTGCCCCGCAATCGGCGATTTTTCTTCCTGAGCCAGAGCTAAACCCTGTTTTAAAATCGCACGGGCATGGGTGATTCGCCTGTCCGCCGCGAGCACTTTACCGTAGTGAAGATACATGACAGGTGTCGCCCCCTGAAGTGAGATGCACTGGCCGAAGGCCGCTATCGCCCCAGACATATCCCCGGTTTTATATCTTAACCAGCCGAGAGTATCGAGAACGCTCGGGTCGCGACAGAAGGCGGAGGCTCCGACCTCATTAGCCAAAATGGAATTCGCCTTTTCCACCAATTTAACCGCTTCAAACGGTTTTTTAAGCTTGACGCCCAAGGTGTAGGCATAATTGTTCAATACCTGTGTATCATCAGGCGCCAATTTCACAGCCTTTGCATAAAGGTTCGCCGACTGTCGATAGTGCCCATCCTGATAGAGGGCTACGGCCGCAGCCGTATAGGCTTGAACTTTTAATACCGGTTCTCTGAGGCCCTTTACGGCTTCATCAGCGTAACTCAGGGCGTCAGAGTAATGGGCGTGGTTCAGGTCCAACTCCGCTTGTGCCAGATCGATAATAGGAGCGATTTTGGGATGGGTCTTCAACAAGGCGGCTAGAACTGAATTCACGACACCCGTGTGGTGGCTGACCGACATCGCCTGATCAAACGTTCCCACGGTCTGCAGGAACTCGACGGGCATTTGATCGGTCAATTGGAGAACTTTTTCAAAAGTCTTAGCTGCAGCATCGCCCTGTCCCAAGGCACTTTGTGCAAGTGCACGTGCGATGTAAAGTCCAGGCACATTCGGATTAACGGCAATGGCGCGCGATGCCACCGAATCCGCCGTTTTGAAATGTTTGTAATCAACCAAGACCTGCAGATAAGCAACCGTTGCCTGGAGGTTCCGATCAGCGGCGACATACGCAGTATGCGCGGATTCGACTGCCCCATCCGGATTCCCCGTCAAACCATAAAGCCTTGACTGCCATAAGAGCCAATCCGGATTTTTTGGGTCCAGCTTGAGGGCCTGCGTGACCGCATCCTGAAGAAGGCGAACCGGATCAATTCGTCGCAACATCGCCGCAAACGCCGATTGATCATTCGGCCCTACCGTTTTCAGGTCATTGGCAAGCTGATAGAGAAGGTTCAGCAGTGCCGTTCTCGCAGCAGCGTCACCGGGTGCCATCGCTACGATTTTGCGATATTCCAAAACCGCTTCATCAAAGTGATGACTTGAAACATATGCCGACGCCAAAGCTGCCCGAGCCTGGAGATTATTTGGATTTTCGGAGATGACTCCGAGTAAATCACTTACGGCGGTTGTGTAGTCAGGTTTGGAACCCGACATTTTAAGCAGGGCCTGATCTATGAGAGCATGTGGGTCACGTGGATTAAGCGCCAACGCGGCATTGATGGCCTTCAACGATTCGTTAAGACGATTTTCCTTCAGATAAGCGTAGCCCTTGAGAACCAAAGCCTGCTCGTCATGCGGGTTGGCCTTGAGTAGTTGCCGATTCAACATGGATAAGGCGGTTTTTGCGTGCCCCAAACGCACCTGTATCTGAGCAACCCGCAGGATGATTGAACGGTCATCCGGATACTTCTTGAGGATTTCGTTGTACAAATCCATCGATTTTTTCAAGTGGCCGAGGGCGTAATACAAATCGGCAAGGCGCTGATGCACAGCAAGAGCCTCGGCAGGTTCAGCTTTTGCGGCTGATTGGTACATCTGGATGGCGCTCTGGTATATACCCTGCGATTGGTAGTACCCCGCCAAGAGCATACGGCCTGCAAAAGCCACCTTGCGATTCTGCGCTTCCGCCAGATTGCTGTAAACCGCCGCCGCACGACTGAATTCATGATTGTCCATGTATAGCCTGCCAAGCACTGAGGCGAGACGGAGATTGTCCGAGTGCGTGCTCAGGGCCTTGCGAAGGAGATCGATGGATGATGTCATCCGATGCACGCGCACGTACAACAAAGCGAGGCGGATAATGTTACCAAGATTATCCGGCTGCGCCTTGAGAATAGCTTCTCGCCGCTGTATTTCGGGTTGAGGATTACCAATGATATCCTGTATCTGATGGTTCCATCGAACCAACTGAATGTTCGTCGGATCATAGGCAAGCCCCTGATCTACCAACGTCTGAGCCTCTTTCAGATGCGGAACCGAAGGCGTGTTGAGGTAATACTGTACGATCGATGTAAGTGCGTCAATCTCATTGGGTTTCTTCTGCAGGGCAGCCTGTAACTGCGCAATCCCCTGTCGCACATTGCCGGTTTGAAGCAGGAGCTTGCCATACCCCGCTTGAAGCGTCGCACTATCTGGATTTTTAAGCATCAGTCGGCGGATAATCTTCAAAGCTGCCGAAAAATTCCCCTGTGCTTCAAGCAAATCCGCCCGGAAAAGGCTACCATTGGCGCCGTCCGCATTTTCCTTTGTCGCCCGCGAAACCAGTTGTGCAGCGCGTTTGAAATTTTTCTGGCTCACCGCAATTTGAAATTCCATCGCGGTTATTTGGGAATTATGCGGCGATATCTTACGGGCTGCCGAAAGCTCCGATAACGCCTTGGCCTCATTTTTTATCGCCATGTAGTAACGTGCCAGCAGCATGAATCGCTTAAGAGGATTTTTCAGTTGCTCTATCGCCGCCAATTCTGCCTGCACATCCGTTTTACCGACAAATTGAATCTCAATCGGAGTAACCAGTGAAGGCACAATCACCCTGGGCATGGGCGAATGGCTATTCTGCAATTCATGGTTAAGCAGAAGGAACTGCAGATTGTCAGGCTCACTTTTCAAAACGGTAGCGACCATTCTGATTGCCTCTGACCGATCTTTCATACCGGCGGCGGCTCCGTAGGCCAATCGGACAATCTGAGGATCACTCGGATCCTGTTTCAGCCAGGGGGCCATTACCCGCCGAGCCTCGACATAGTTCCCGCGCATCAATTCGAATCGTGCCTTGAGCAGGGCCATCGGCCGATTATCGTCGGTATTCATTTTCGCAAAAATACCGGCAAGGCGATGATTATCTCCGAGTTCTCCCAAGGCGGTGACCTCGATGAATCTCGCAGTCGGATTTCCAGGGTCGGCTATCAGCACAGCTCTGGCGCGAGCCAGTGCCAGGCGCGGATTCTGCTGCACCAGTAGTGCCGCCTGTTTCAATTCAATGGCCGGTGATTCACCGAATCGATCGGCAATCTCGTTGACGACATGCAGCGCTGAGCCCGATTGTCCAAGTAAACCATAAATCTGCGCCTCGATTTGCTTATCCTGAACCCATAGCAATTTATCCGCCGGGTTATTCGGTGAAAGATTATCTGCACCCTTGTGCAGCCAGCGCAAAGCGGAGTTGTAACGTCCTTCCACGAAACGCACCTCCCCCTGACGGACGTATACCCACGGAAGATTGGGATGCGCCTGACGAATCGGGCGGAAGATGCTGAGCGCGAGATGAACATATTTATTTCTCTGTGTTGAACCGAGAGGTAGGCTGGAAGCCATGGCAATATAAGAATCAAAAAGCGCGCGATGAATATTTGATTGCACCTGTTTATTAATCAGCGGAATAATGCCCTCGCCGGGTTTCGGGTGTTTAAGCCCGGCAAGAAAATACTTAATGGCAGCAGGCGTGTCACCAAACTGCAGCATGTATTTTCCAGCGACATAATAATTTTGACCGTTAGAGGGGTCGGAGGCGATGAGCACCTTCAGTTGGCGCCGAATCACATTGAGATCGGCGTGGTGAACCTGAAGCAAGCCAAGATCAGCCAATGCCACCAGCGGGCTCTTCGGATTTATTTTTCTGGCAGCAAGCAGGTATGCGCCCGCCGTGGATCGCAGAGATTTAACGGAATAGGAGAGCTTCCACAGGGTCAACCAAGGTTTGAGCTTATTCGGATATTTGGCCAAGTATTGGTGGAGAGCGGCGATTCCCTTTTGACGCAAAGCCGCCGCCTGCTTGGATGAAATGATGTGTTCGCTGCGTTCCTGAGCGGCCTCGAGGAAATAGAGTTGCGCCAGCGATTCCCAGCATTTTTCATTTTTGGGATCGATTTTGGCGGCTTTAAGCAGGTATTGTTCCGCTTTCAGATAACGGTGATTGGTCAGGACAATGACCTGCGATTTAGACGCGATTTCAGAAAGCCCACGAAGCCGGAGCGCTTTGGCATCATTGGGATCAACAGCGAGGACGGCATCAGCGGCCTTGAGTACGGCAGACCAGTTTGCGGGCTGGTGCGTCACCTTGGCGACAACATCGTCCCAATTGAGCATCAGTTTCAGGGCCTTGAGATTTTTCGGATCTTTTTCAATTGCTGCGTGCCAGTAATCTCTCGCCTTGGCGAATCGGGATGGATCAACGGAAGTGGAGTCGTAGTAAAGATTGCCAATTTTGATGTAAAGGGAGGTAAGCTTGGGTGAACCGGTATGTGCAAGTACCACAGCAGCTCGCTGATAGAGATTGATGGCGGTGGTAATGTGCCCGGCCTTCAAATTGGCGGCAGCCTGGGCCTCAAGTCGCACAGGATTATTTTCAATTTTATTTACGTAGACCCAGACTCCGGCAATGATTGCAATGACAACCAGCAGGAACGATACGAGGAGAACCAAGAATTTAGTATTTACTCTTCGGGCCATGAAACTTTTATCCTATTTATGCGATTGACCATTTTGCTCGTCGGCCTTGTGCGGAAGCACGGCCGGTGCGTTGAGCTTTTTCCAATTCGGCAGACAGTTTTCAATCGCAGGCAGCGCTGCACGGAAAAAACGTTCTATCTGCCTGCGGGCGAATTTTCGTGATGTCGCACCGAGCACATCAATTTCAATCTTGGCGTCATAGCCATATTTGCTGTGCTTTTGCCAGAACAACTCACTGACCTGTGCGGGATTGGGAACATATTTTCCGTCCACTTGAAATACATAGGCGGTATTCAGATAAAGACCAGAGCCGCCGGTCGCCGCTATCGGTAGGCCGGTGGAATCGGTCTGCGGCAGTGCAAATGAAAGAAACCTTACCGTCAAGTTCCCCTTTTTACCGTCCGCATGCGGGATATTGTGCAGCGTCAGATACGAATCCTTCTGCAATACCAGCCCAGCACCTTCCCAGCAGACGTTCGGCACGTGCGGCGAGGCAAAATTGGTGGGATAGTAATTGACGTTAAGGCGGACGACAGCCCCCGGCAGCGATCGTGACATCGGTCGATACCAGTAGCGACGGATCAGATAATGCTTGGTACCGAGCACCTGAACCACTTCAGATGACAGTTTCTCGTTGGCCCATGCTCGTCGCATATGAAACAGGCCCAGCGTTCGCGGCAAAGTGTCAAGCGGCTTCTGAAGAGGAGTCCGAGTCTTCAGAAGAACAAGGTGAAAGGCGGACTCTGCCCAGAGGAGGGCACCGTAGCCGACAAAAAATATGACAGCCGCCGTGATAAGAGGAAGATATTTCCTGTTGATCGCCGTCATGAAATCACTCCCGGCGTCGATCCGGATGCCGCCCCGTCGGGAGGCGGTACTTCAGACACGAAAAGATTGTTTCCGACTATATCAATCAATTTTGCGATGCCGAGTTGCATGAGGCCGGCAGGAATCAGCATGAGCAGGCCCAAACTCGCGTGGGTACTTCCACGTGCCCACTCCGGCCCAAGGGTAACAAACATGACACCTGATAGCGCGACCCGCAGCGAATTAGAAACAATGGCTACGGGGAGTGCGCAGACGGCAAGAGTCATTTTTTGCCACATGGGGCGATTGGTGATGTATCCCAGTAAAATCGCCAGGGCGAAAAATGTGGTCAGCAGCCGAATCCCGCTGCATGCCTGCGCAACATTAATTGACTGCCAATGGGTACCGACCTCCATGTTGATTTGGGTGGCAGTGCGAACGGCGTGAATACCAAAGAGATTCAATATGGACACCCCAATGGCCGCGGAAAGGACCTGCAATGGGCCGGTTAATTTGACATACAGGGTACCGGGCGGGGGAATCATGAATATCATGTAAATGGCTGGTAGCCAGAGTATGCGCATGTGCTCCCATCCAAGCGTCCAAAGGAGCAGACCGAGAATGACGGCGATCATGGACAATTCGGAGAACTGCAACTGCCCGTAGATGGAAAAGATCACCTGGCCAAAAACCGACAGACACAGAATCGCAAGACCTGTGATACTGGGCTTGATTGGCAGACGGACCAGATCTTTCCAGCGAACATAGACAAAAATCAATGCAATGGGAGGAATCAGAAATCCGTCACTGAAATTCGGATTTTTCGACCAGACGGAGATCAGTTCAGTGATCTGAATGCGGAAGAGCAGATAGTAGCCCAATGCGACTACCGCGGCGCCAATTAGAAAAGCATTGGAAATCCGAAAGCCAGACTCCTGCCGACTGCGGATCGCCGCGACATAGTCAAATCGCCGGACGGCTGAATTGGGCACGGGATTCGAATCTGGTATCCCATGAACCTCACTCGACATTGAAAACTCCATCAGCCCGCGTTATGGTCCCAGCCCGAACCTATTATCTCATAACGGCCCATCAAATCCACACAAATATTCACACCCTTCCCACCCTAGAAAGGTCAAGCAAACGGGTTATCGGCACTGCGCAGAGAGATAGTGAGCAAACGATACGGAATTTCTCTCACTCTGCATGCCCCACCAAAGGCCCCATGGTGAAGCAGGCCAAACCGCACTCCGTTCATTCAAAGTTGCCGTTACGAGGCAATACTTTCCCCTATTACAACCAAGTGCACCACTCATCTGCGGTTCAGCCGCCTATAACCGGTCTACACAATGGATTCGCCCGCTTATCCGCCCGACTGAACAATCGTCGGCTGGATGTAGTAATTTCGGTCATACGTAAAGCCAAAGCCATAAGCCGCGGAGAATCCATTGCGAATGACAGCGATCGGTTCGGCGAAGAAGTCGGTTCCTACGTTAAGGATATCGTTGTTCTTGAGGAAAATGTCCGGTGCTGTTCCATCGAAAATCGCCTGCAGATTCACCTGAATGATCATTTCCTGATTATGTCCTATGCGGCGAATGAGTTCGCAGCGCCGGGGAATGGCGATAGGGCCAAGATTTCCTGCAGCTGCGACGGCCTGTTTGATCGTGATTCGACCGCCGGAAATGGTGTACGCACCCGGCCGTGTTACATTCCCCATCATGTAATAAAATTCCGGCTTGACATCCGGCACGTTAATAACGTCGCCGGAATGTATCACAATGTTGTAACGAGGATCACCTTCACGAAGTTTTTTGATGTTGATCCGAATGACCTTCACGCGCGGCATCCAGGGTTTGGCCTTTTGCATTTTCATCGCCGCCGCAAAATCGTAGACCGGGGTCGATGCAGACGTCTTTGGTTGGGTGCTTGGCTCACCGGTTTGCATCTGAGAACCATTTAGGGCCACCCAATGTCCATTGAAATAAACATATCGTGGCTGCGTGGATGGGGAACTTTGACCGTTCCCACTGATTGCCTCATTGAGCAATTCCTGCTCTTTCTGGGCCCGAGATTTAGCGCTGACGTGCTTCGGTGGATGAGCCAATTGATTGGCGATGGCACTGAGCATACCCGATGAAAGTCCCGAAGGCGCCGGATTGGCCGCTGAGGGTTTCACGACCGTCGAGCTCGCGACGACAGGCGTTTTCGCTGTCGACTTAGGTTCCTCGCGTATGACATAGAGCCATTTTAACTGCGGCGACATGGACATATCGCCGGCCAGGGCGAGGGCATCAAGCAGGCGGAAGTCAGGAGTCGTAATGTTGTAGGTGCCGGCATGCACAACGGATCCAATCAGCGAGAAAACTCTGCGCCGCGCCTCAGTGAGTTCAACATTCACCTGCGGACCGGGTTGGTGTGGCCCCGGAGGAGCCATCTCACCGGTGTTGATCAGGGTATCAATGATGCGGTGACGCAATTGGCGAGTAGTTAAGCCGGCGGCATGAACAGTCCCTACAAAATCCAATGTGATATCGCCCTGCGAATTCACCTGTCGCGTCTGCACCGATTCCTGTCCAGGCACTACAAGCTGGAAGACGGAGACGGTGACCACATCGCCTGCCCCGAGGCGATAAGGCTTGTGGATGACTTGAAGATCTGCCGGACTCGGAGGAACGGAGTCCTTCCATGGCTCACGCGGCGGATCATTAACAGCCAGAGAGTCCAGAATCGGCCACGTAACGGGAGTCACGCGCCCAAATGGATTGGTTTTATCGAAGCGTCCCACTTCGGCGGGATTGAAAAATGAATTTCGGATGTTGAGATAATCGAGCGGACTCTCTCCATGTGAGCATCCGAACAGCGATACGCATACGGCAGACAGAGCCGCCACCCCGAGGCATCTGGACCAGCGCTGGGAACGACCGCTTTTCACCTGTGGGCCATCACACGACACATCGTCGGCACGCGGGGGTCTAGCAGTTTCAGCCATGCAGTTCACTCCTGAATGATTACATCCAACTTTCCTGGCCCGTTCTATCGAGCTCCGGTATCTTAACCGGAGTATCCGAGGGTTGTATGACTACGCTCAGATACCTGCCATCTATATCCATCAGCCCACTTGCTCCAACTACCGGACGATGTCTTACGGCCCGGAAGCCTGAATATTCAACAACAAAGGCCGCAAAGTCAAGCATCGCACCGCTATACCAGCCATCCGGCGTTTTTATCGGCCAATTTCAGGGGTACAGTTAAATGGAATGTGAGCAATTGGGTGTATTGATGCCGTCTTCCTCTGACGATGGCCCCCTGCCGAATGGTCCGGAAGTTGCACGGGGTTTGTTTCCAGATACGTGAAGTTACTACCTGTGGTGGCCGTTACGCCCTTCATGTTGGGGTTGTTGGCCTGCTTAGTCTTGCTCTACGCCCGTGATCCAATTTTTAGCCACTCAATCCTGTACAGAGCGTGCATCAGTTTCAATTCTATTTCTCTCTCCATCACCATGATTTGCTTACCCTGAACCCCACCAGTATCCTTTCAATTCATCTTGGAGTTGCCCATGACAAGGCGGCGCCGCGCTTACCGAACGGACGCATTGATCAAACGTGAATATCGAACACTTTGCTCCATGGTTCTCCTGAACACCATGGCTACAGCAGCATATGGGGTTATTGTCGACCTGATGACCGCTCAGATATCTGAAGCTTATTTTAATCTTGACCACCCGTCGTTGGGCATGCCGAAGATCTTCCATAGCTCCAATGCTGCCGTGCTGGGCATCTCCTGGGGATTAGTGGCTTCCGTTCCATTGGGTATCGGCCTTGGAATCTGGATCGCCTTGAGTGCACAGTATGGTTCCTGGCCAAGGATCGGTCGGCGGATGGTGGGACTTGCGGTCATGGTCATTCTGGTGCTGACGGGAGTCTCGGCGTTGGGGGTGGGGGAATGGTCGTATCGTCAGGCACTGGCGCAAGGGCAATCGACGGCGGTCGCCGGTGAGATTTGCGCTCTGCGGGTTCATCAAGTGTCTTATCTGATGGGGGTTTCGGCGGCGGTATGCCTATGTATTGGAATTTTAATACACCGAAAACAACTATTGAGGGCTGCTGATGTGTCAGGCGGCAAGCATCCTGCATCGAGCGGGTAAGCGATTGCAGGATCACGATTCGGTTCGTGCCGGAGGCAAATAGGATCAAAGCATATATTCTCGAGCCGCATCCTCATGAATCTGCCAGCATCGATCGCGTCTACGTTTGTTCTTCTTGGCCAGATAAAGTGCCTCATCCGCCCGCCTGAAGACCGCGTCGGGCGATTCTTCTCCGCCAGAATATCGGGCAAGACCGAAACTGCCCGATACACAAAGTTCCGTACCGCCCGGTAATCTGAACGGGGCTTCCCAGATATGACTGAGTCGATCAAGTAGTCGCAGGCAATCGACCTCTTTGAGCAGGTCTTCCACAATGATGATGAATTCATCCCCGCCGAGGCGGGCAACAAAATCGCATTGCCGGACGGAATTAACAAGTCTCTGGGCGATCTGTGAAAGAATTTCGTCGCCGGAGGCGTGACCGAAGGAGTCGTTAATAATCTTAAAATCATCCACATCCAGCATGACTACATGAATCGCCCCGCCGGTGCGCTGCACGCGTGCCTGTGCCTTGTCAAAATGTAAATCGAGACCGGTGCGGTTGTACAGAGATGTCAGGGGATCATGCAGCGCCAGCCAGGCTTGCTGGGCCAATTCCTGGTCAAGATGTCTCTTGACATCCATCTGATCCAAAGCCCGATGGAGCAGTTCGGTAATGCGGCCCAACAGGGATATCACCTCAGAATCGAAAAGGTTTTCACGTTGCGAAACGAGTACCAGATGGGCATATGATCGGTAGCCGCGTTGAATTGGCGCCGCCGCAGCGGATTTCCAGCCCATCAGATTAAACGCGGCCGCATCCGCGCCGCAGGCGCACTGTTCCAGATTTCCGACGGCAAATATTCCATTTTTCTGCTTTTCAAGCAGGCAGTTCGCCAAAAGTCCGGCGGCTGTCTTTGCGTGCATCTCGCGCTGATCATTTTGCACCGTTGAGGCGGAGAGTTTTCGTAGAATGCCATCGCCGCCAGTTACGACGATGAATGCCGCATCGAAAAGCCCACCGTCAGCCAATTTCCTGCAGGTTTGATCGAAGAGCGACTCCTCATCCCCCGCATTGAGGACGATTTCACCCTGAGTCATGAGAGATTTGTAGAGTGAATTGAGGCGTTCCAGCCTGGCGCGCAGATCAAACGCATCCAATGCCCGACCGAGAAGCTGGGCACTGGAGGTCAGCAGCGCAACCGTGTCCTGATCAAAAACGTCGCGATCAAAAGCCGTTACACTCAGTACTCCCCACAGCGAGCCGGATCGTCGGATGGGGAAAGCTGCCCACGCCTTGATGCCCAATTCCCGTGCGGCCTGATGAAAACCGACGCTTCGGTCATCGTGCAGATAATCGTTACTGAAAAGCACTCTTCCTGAACGAAGCACCTCACGGGACAAGGTGCCAGGCTCATCACCGTCCATGGCGGAGTAGAATTTTTCCATTAACTCACGGCTGTGAATTCCCTCCGCGTAGTGATAGCGGATGATCCGATCCTCATCCGGCCACGCCAAGCCTACAAGATCAAATAAACCGGTCTGAACGAGCTGGCGGCAGGTGCCACCCATGAGTTCCGCTTCGTTGGCGGCCTCTAGGTGGATTTTTTCCTCTTCCACCAACGCCTGATAGATGAGATTTAATTTTTGGAGCGCCTGATGGCGCTGTTTCGATTCACTGATCAGCGACTGCCGTTCGAGTGCAAAACTCATGGTAGCAATGAGATGCTCGATCAAATGGCGTTTGTCATCCGTATTGAAAAAGTTTGGGGTTCGGCTGTAAAGGCAAAGAATATAGCTGCCTCCGTCGCGAATTGGAACGGCGAGCGATGATTGCCATCCCGCCTGCGAAATGACTTGGCGAGCCGTGCTATCCGTCTGTCCGAGCGCCCAGGCGGAGCGGGAAAAATCATCCACGATCACCATCTTCCCTGATCGCCAGGCCTGTCCGGCTGCGCCGGATCCCGATAGATCCTCATGGATCGATATTCGCACGCCGGAGAGATACTCACGCATTCCGGACCCGATCGAGGCGTGGTACTGAAAGAAACCGTCATCACCCGGCGCCCCGAACCATCCGGCATCGACACCGACCTGCTCCACGAGAAAATCAAGTGCCCGCACAAACAATTCATTTGTGGATGCCGCGCCGATAAAAAGTCGGTCCAGTCGTAATAATTTCGTTATTGGCATCGGCGCAATGTCCAGATCACCGGATAAATTAAACCGGATTCCCGATCGTTTCGTCGTTCAGAGAGCATGGAGTTCGCCCTACCTTAACGCCATACTGTCCGGTGACGATGGTCGTCGTCGCAAGAGATTATCGGTTGCAAATTGCTGGTGGCTTCAGGAAAACAGCCTTGCCAAAGGCAAGCGGATAAATGGCCGGATTAAAATTAGCTGAAAGACCCACCGTCCGATAAAAAGGGCCGACAGTGCGATGAAAAACTTTACCAAATTGCGGTAAATTATTTCGCCCCAGGAAACATCTGCTGCATCGATTCATAGCCGCCACTTGACTGTGACGATCCCGTTACCGGCGGCATTGACGTCGTCTGAACGGGCGATGAATTGTACGAGTTGGCCGGCACTCCTCCCATCGGTGTTAAGCCGGGCTTCAGGAAAAGATAGTAGAGATGGCCGCGGGAGAATTCATAGCCCGCCTGGGTTTGTGCTTCAGGCCCGACCCCCATGTAAATATCCGCCCGCCCGGCGGCGCGGATTGCCCCCCCGGTGTCCTGGTCCAGTAGAAAACCGCGGTAAGGACTGATCTGCCCCTGCACATCTGGCATATCGGTGGTTACAAAAGTAAGTGCTGCTCGCGGGAAGATGCTCTGATACGGAGGGGCGGTGATGGTTTTATCGGTCGCCAATGTGCGATGGGCGGTCACCTTTACCCCCAGCGACCCGAGCGGCCAATGGGCAGGATCATACACCTTGAGGAAAGCCATGAAATGATTTTTCATGATGTCCGCCTCGACCCGATGCGGATGAATTTGGAAATAGGCCTCGATGGCCGGTAACGAAAGCTTCCGACGACTGATGACCTTCTGCTTCACGAGCAACATTCCCAAGCCGGTGTATTTGCGGCCATTGTCGCCGGCATAACCGATCGTCATGACCTGCCCGTTCGTCAGGATCACCTTGGCCGAGCCCTGAATCTCCGCAACATACGCATCAAGCGGATTGGCAAACCACACCAATTCACGCCCGGCCAAAAGATGGTCTTCAAGAATCTGTCGGCGGGTCGGGTACGGGGCGTAGCTGCCGTTTGGCAGTTTTTCCCCGAGTATCTGCCCCGAAATCGGATTGACTGCCAGATTCAGCGGCTTTTTATACACCGGGTAACGATATTCGGAAGTCTTGAACAAGGAGCCGTAAAGGATCGGGGTGTAATAACCGGTAAACCAGACGTCACTCCGACTGTTGTACCCTTTGGCAATATAAACGTCATACCGCGTGTCGATCAATTGCTGAAAGTGCGCAGCGGAATGAATGTTTCGAAGCATCCACTTGAAATCCAGAAGCGAGTTGATCACCTGCTGATGGGTAATGGGACCGTCGGGATAAAACTGCTGACTGCCCGGGGCGGCCATGAACTTAAGCGATCGGTCAATCGCGGTAATGAGTCCCTTCTTATCCATGAATGCAGTCTGCATATTGGGATACTGTCCGGGCGAGAGTTTGCGCAGGCCCCAAGCACCCACCGGAAGTTCCTTATCAACATTGCTTCGCTTGGGTGCGAGGCTGATGATCCGATTGTTTTGGGTTGAGCAGCCGGCAAGTAACCCAAAGAGGCCGGCGAGTATGATCAGAAATTTGAACGATGAGCGCATGGAACGAGTCCTTTCAATCCGCACCGATCCTTCGACCTCAATAGAATAACGCGGATATTGGCCAAGACCAAGTGATGCGGTGCCTTACCCAAGTTGGGTTTAGGCGGATACAGTTACCGCCAGTTCCACAGAGGGGTCTACCGAGACTATACGTCAGACGCAGGAAGCGGGATCAGGCCCATGCGTCAATCCAGAGGTTGAGGGTCGATACCGATATTTTTTTCGCCGGCGGCTTTTTTGGCCAGGTACTTCTCCACCCAGGTCTGAAAGCTTTTACCCGTGGCGGGGTCTTTCCCGGTGAAGGCAATGGATTGAATTTCAGCGAATGGGATGGCCACGCGCTCACCGGTGCCGGCGAGAATCATGCGGCATTTGGACGCCGACACGTCAGGTGCGTTCTGCCGGTCGAATACGTAACCCTCAAATTTGCGGCCGCTCGTGCTCATGAGCGTAATATCGCCGCGGTAATTGAAGGCGCATTCGACAACAGCTTCCAGCATGGCGGGAGAATCAATCGTCGGCGTCCACCCCTCGAGCTGGTCTGGAATGTTTACAGGTACGGATGATGATTGGTTCATAATCAGAATTCTGTCCCGCTGTTTTTACCAATCGCGGCGGACTGGTATTGCCAATATTCCGTCAGACGCCGACGCTTTTGTTTTCCATCTGTGGATTTTTCGCACTGACCGTTACCGCCACAAGTTTCTTGTGAAGCGGAACCGGGGGCTCTTTCAAAGCCTCCAACGCCTCTGAATTGAGGTAACCACCACCAAAAAGAGTAGCTTTTACGGTTCTGAAAAATCCCGCCATCGAACCGAAAGTGTCATTGACCGCACTGGCTTCATAGCCGCTGTGCACCATACAGTTGGCGCATTTTGGATTTCCAGATTCAGTGCCGTAATTCTTCCATTCCGTCGTTTCCAGCAATTCTTGAAACGTGTCGACGTAGCCGTCCTGAAGGAGGTAACACGGTTTCTGCCAACCGTAAATGTTGTACGTGGGCATACCCCAGGGGGTACACGCGTACTCACGGCGTCCCATGAGAAATTCAAGAAATAATGGACTTTGATTGAAGCGCCACCGTTTTGACCGATTACTCAAAATCGTGCTGAAGAGCTTACGCGTTTTGGCACGGGGCAGGAAATGTTCCTGGTCGGGCGCCTTTTCGTAACTGTAGCCGGGCGAGAGCATCATCCCTTCTACTCCCAACGCCATCATCTCATCAAAGAACTGCCTCACACTTACCGGGTCGGCACCATCAAAGAGCGTCGTATTGGTGGTGACTCTGAAGCCACGTTTGAGCGCCTCTTTAATGCCTTCCACGGCAGTTTGATAGGTGCCCTCTCGGCAGACGGAAAAATCGTGATGCTCCTCCTGCCCGTCCAGATGCACGCTGAAGGTCAGATATTTGGACGGTTTGAAAAGATCAATTTTTTTGGCCAGCAGGAGCGCGTTCGTACAAAGATAAATGTACTTCTTCCGGGCGATCAACCCTTCCACAATCTCCTTAATCTGCGGATGCAGCAGCGGCTCGCCACCGGGAATGCTGACCATCGGGGCCCCACATTCCTCGGCGGCTTTGAAACATTGTTCGGGAGTAAGCTGCATTTTGAGAATATGGGCCGGATACTGAATCTTGCCGCAACCGGCGCAGGCCAGATTACAGCGGAACAGCGGTTCCAGCATCAACACCAGTGGATAACGCTTGCGGCCTTTGAGCCGCTGACCGATAACGTAGCTCGCTACGGTCCACATCTGCGAAATAGGTACGCCCATGATCCCCTTTCCTGTGCCCTTACCGATGTAAAACCCGGCACGAATATAACCGTATTTAATTCTACACCACAATCCACTGCTTGGCACGCACGCGCCCACTCCCCCGGCACCGGGCGTGGCATTTTTCCGGGCGGCCTCATACGGGCGTGCCGAGACAGGAAGTTTTCGTCCGGGAGTCCGCTCGCTTTATCGTGCCACCCTTATGGGCCGTGCAGCCTTGATTCGATATTATTTTTACCGCAAAGGACGCAGGGGAACGCACCAGATGGCGTGGTTCCCGGCCTCAATGCACACTGATATGAGCGAGGTCGCGAATGGCGGAGGTAAGCGGGTCGATGATCAGCAGCATGGGAAGAAGCCCCAATGCGAGATTGAATAGTACCAGCGGCAGCAGAACGAGGCGCTCCATGCGGGTAAGTTTCTGAAAATGAGAATATTCCGGTCGGGGACTGCCGAAAAATACCCGCTCAATGGTCCAGAGCAGTGTGGCGATCATGAGAAATAATCCGAGGATCAAGATGACGCCGAGCACCGCCTGCCAGTGAGCGAATGACGAAAATCCGAGTGCGGAACTCTTACCGGGATGAAGACCGAATACAGATCGGATCACCAGAAATTCGCCGGCAAACAGGCAAAACCCCGGTACGGCCATTGCCGCAATGAAGCCGGGCAACGACAAAACGAACAATCCCGGCATTAACTGAGAAATGCCTCCCAGGCGGCTCAGATCACGGTGATGAGCGCGAAGCTGGAGAATATGGCAAACCCAGATCAGACTTGCCAGCGTAATGACCGCCCCGATCATCTCCAGCAAGGCACCTTGAAGCGAACCGAGCGTGAAGGCCAGAACGCCAAAGGAAATCAGTGCGGCCTGGAGGCTAAGCCAGCTTGCGATCAGGCGTCCCAGATCGTTTTGCGCCAGACCTGAAAGCGCAATTAAAATCACGCCGACGCCCAGAACCCATGCGATGGAAATCCTCACATGGCCCGATTGAAGGTGGAGTAACGGGCCGCCCAGCCGCTCGATGGCGTAGGCGGCGAGTATAAAGTTTCCGCCCAACACCAGCATGGCCGGGGCACCTCGATTTTCACAGCAAAAGTCCGGCAGCCAGATATGCAGCCCGGGTATACCGATGCGCAGGCCAAGGGCAACCACGATAAGCCACAGAAACCAATCGGCCGTTGAAAGATGGCCAGCGGCCACAATAGCCAGATCGCGGCTGACCACCCAATGGGAAAGACCATGCCGCGCTGATTCGCCCGATGAATGGAGGTGCGCTGCATGGGGAGCCAGAAAGATGGCGGCGAACAATAGCCCGGATGCCATCAGGGCGAGAAGTCCAAATTTGAGCGATGCGGATTGGCGACGCTCGCCGCCCCATAAACCGGTCAAAAAATACATGGGAAAGATGGAGAGAATAAAGAACAGGGCGAAGAGGAAGATATTTTCTGCCGCCAAAGCACCGACGAGGAATCCCGTCAGCAGCATCATGGAGATGTAATAGGCACGAAGCTGATGGCCGATCCCGTAACTTGCGATGACCGTCAGCAAACTGAGCGCTGAAATGAAGAGAATCAGATACATGGACAGTGCATCAACCCCAACGAAGTAGGTTGCGTGCAATGCCGGTATCCATGGCCATATCTGCATGAGCTGAAAATGACCGGCAGCGGACGGGGCCCAATTGAAGAGCCGCACCGCGACCGAAGCGAGAACCACCATTCCCGCCAGCGCGGCGATGGCTGTATTGCGCATCAGTCTGACGCCATTTGACGGTAGCAGCGCGACGATGACCGATGCCACCAGCGGAAGCGCGATCAGCCAAGTGAGGATTGCACTGTATTGAAAAGATGCCAAACTTTGCTCCATCATAAAAGGCTTAATTTGTCGATTGGGCGCCGTTTTTTCCGGCGACGGAAGGTGACTCGATTGGTGGCGGCATGCGACGACCGGGGGCGGGCCACCACCGCAGAGTCCAGATGCCGTCAACCGTTGCCACCAGCAATCCAAGGGCACCCATGCCCAGCGCCAGCATGACAATCAACCAACCGGAGAGCCACTGATCCAGCACGGCCACCGCAATGGAGATCAGCCGAATCGGGCGTGCGAGGATGAACCCGTACATATCGGCGACATACATATTGGATCGCAGCCATCGACTTATGAGATTGATTCCGGGAATGCGCAATAGCCGCTGCAGAGTTGCGTCGCCGCGACTGTATGCGAGCGCGACCAGGATCAGCGCCCCGGCAACCAGCCAGGGAATGTAGGTGATAACCAGTCCGGCCGCCCCGGTTGGCAGCACGATTTTCGCCATCTCCCGATGCGAAAGCGCACGATGGATCAACATGGGCAAATCCAGAAACGCCATGCCCGCTGTCAGCGACCCGACCAGCAGGATGAGCGGTGGAAACGTGTGGAGCGGTGATTCTCGCGTGGTTCCGGGGGGCGCGGAGCGTGGTTTTATGATAAATATCCGCCACCACCATCTCATCAACGAAACCGTCACGACAGCCAAAGCCAGAACGGGCGCGCCGTAAAGCAGCTCACCCCAGAGGCCTAATCCGACGGCGTAGGCATGAAGGTTGGCCAAGCCAAGACGCAACGCCTCGCTGGTACCTGTCCGAAATCCTCCGGTGATAACCACAATCAGCAGAAGTGAAAAGATTGCCGACAAAGGCAAACGGCGCCATAACCCGCCCAATCGGTTGATATCCGCCTCGCGGTCAGTATTGTGAACCACCGTTCCCGAGACCATCATGAGACCGGACATCGCCAAGAGTCCGATGAGCGACAGGGTGAGACCGGCGGCGCTTGAACCGGTCATAATAAACACGAGGGCCATTCCCGTCAGCGCGCTGGATAATCCGGCAAGCACCTGCCGGATGTCCGGTTCTTCCAGCGTGCCGAGGGCCGCCATTAAAGCAGTGGCCGCTGCGGCAATCGCGATGAAAAGCCTGGCATCAAGCGTGAAAAACGGTTTTAAGCGCTCTGCCAGAAATGGGGCCGCCCCAAGAATGAGACTGCTCATGAGAAGATAATTGGATGACGGCGCGGATTTGGAATATTCATGCGGCCAAACCTGAAATGGAATTTGAGCCCCAAATCCAAGAACACCAAAGCCTACGAGGATTCCCGCGACACTTCCGCCTGCATAGGCACTTAGAGTATGCATCTGCATCACGGCTCCGGTTTTGGGCCACGGCGCACTGCCCGCAAGCCAGTGCAGACCACCGGTGGCTGAACTTGCCGCCACCAGCGCAAGGCTTGCGCCCGAAAGCCCGATTGGAATGAGTAAAGGGCCTGCTGCGAGCAGGCCGGGGCCACTTACGGGTTCATCGCGGCTGAGCATCAGCATCAACCACCCCATCAAGGCCGCCAGGAGGACAAAGGCGAGCAATTGAAGCACACTCACGGCCAGAAACGCCACGAGCATCGCGGCCAGGGCCCATATGGAGAATGCATAATAAACAGATTTTGGCTCGCTCTTTGAGGCTGAAGCGCTCAGATGGATATGTCCCAGCAGGGCGATGAGCAGAACCGTCATGAAAAATGCGACACCCAACGTATCGCTGCGGATGCCCAAATCAATCCAGACAGGCTTATGGCCGAAATATCCGCCCGGTATCCGGAGCCAGTGCATGATGAGGCCCGACGTTGCGCGTGATACCGGCCCGCCGATATGTCCGAGCTTCCACGCCACCCCCCCCATCGAGAGCCCGACCGCCATTGCCAAAGCGGTAATGGAGATCACGGATGGGGCAATACCGGTCTTTTCCGGTCTGAAGTAATTGAGGCAACCGGCAACGATCAAGGCGGGGATAGCCAGGAGAAAGACGAAACTTGGATGATGTATCATGCTAGTCCCCATCCGCAACCACCGGGTAACATTCTAACGTCATTGAGCTTTTGCGCCCTGATTTTTGCGTGACTGACACTTTGGGCAGATCACGGTCGACCGCTGCATCACGAGCAGGCCGCGGAGAGCCTCGCCACAACGCCGGCACGGCTTGCCAGCCTTGCCATAGACGGCAAGTCGCCGTGCGAATGTGCCTCGATTGGCTTTGGCATCGCGATAATCACGAAGCGTGGTCCCTCCGTGACGCAAGGACGCATTCAATACCCGCTTGATACAACAGACCAATTCAGCGCGGGAGCCAGAACTCAGGCGGCTCACTTTCTGCAGCGGATGAAGCCGGGCCATCCAAAGCGCCTCATCAATGTAGATATTCCCAAGCCCGGCAATGGTTTTCTGGTTCAGTAATTCCGGCTTGAGCCGTGTTTTTTTTCGCCGCCATGAACTCAAGTCTTCCGGTCGAAGGTTCAGGGCATCGACTCCCATTCTGCCATGGATGTGGGCCCGCACCGCATCTTCGCCGGAGGCGTAAAGCCAGATACCGCCGAAGCGACGCGGATCGCTGAAGTGGAGATGGATACTCCCCTCGACGGAGATGATCAGATGCGTGTGGGCCAGAATGATTTCCGACGACGGCAGAAGCGTAATACGCCCGGACATTCCCAGGTGCGTCGTCATGCAGGCAGCCGGGGCAAAATACCAGAACAGACGTTTGCCATGCCGGTCAATGCTGCAGAGTTTCCGCCCGGCAAGCTGAGAAACGGGAAGTGCCTGATGCCGCAGATAATCGGCGCGGACAACCCGAACCGATTCAATCCGGCATCCAAGCACCGAATCCATCAGATTACGACGAACCGATTCGACTTCAGGCAGTTCCGGCATGATGGACCATTGCCGTCGGCAAGGGTTATTCCCCCTGCGGAGTGAGCAATTTTTCCATGGAACCCATCAGGCGATCAATGCGGAAAGGCTTATTGATGTAGTCATCCACACCAAGCGATTCGGCATAGGTTTTGTGCCGGGTTCCGAGGTTGCCGGTAATCATGATGACGCGCGGCTTGCTTCCCTTGGGCTTGCGTCCTTTGATGCGTTCAAGCACCAAAAAACCGCTGCGACCGGGGAGCATCATGTCCAGCACGATCAGATCCGGGTTTTCCTTCTCAGCCACTTCCACGGCCGTCTTGCCATCCGATGCCGAAACCAATTTGGCACCGGTGCTGGAAAGAGCGGCCATGATGGTTGTGAGCACATCGGCATCATCATCGACGACCATGATTGTCTGACCTTTGAATTGTTCGCCCATCGAACAACCTCGCTTTCTTAGTTAAATTCTCCCGGCGACAAGTATATCGCCAAGATCACATGTTGCCGATCATGGCGGTGGCAAACTCACTGCATTTGACTTCATGCGCACCGGACATCAATCGGGCAAAATCATACGTCACTACTTTATTGCCAATTGTCTTTTCAAGCGAATGAACAATTAAATCCGCCGCTTCCTGCCAACCCAGATGTTCCAACATCATCACGCCGGAAAGAATCACACTGCCCGGATTCACCTTATCCTGATTGGCATATTTGGGGGCGGTACCGTGGGTGGCTTCAAACACGGCGTGGCCGGTGTCGTAGTTGACGTTGCCGCCGGGTGCAATGCCGATGCCACCGACCTGCGCCGCCAAAGCATCACTGAGATAATCACCGTTGAGATTCAGCGTGGCGATGACATCGAAGTCTTCGGGCCGCGTGAGAACCTGCTGAAGCGTGATGTCGGCGATGGCGTCTTTGATGATGACGCCGTTGGGTAATTTGCACCATGGGCCGCCATCGATTTCGACGGCACCATATTTCTCCTTCGCCAATTGATAGCCCCAATCTCGAAACGCCCCCTCCGTAAACTTCATGATATTGCCTTTGTGCACCAGCGTGACACTTTTGCGTTTGTGCCGGATGGCATATTCGATGGCGGCGTCCACCAAGCGATAAGTTCCATCGCGGCTCACCGGCTTGATACCGACACCAGCGGTATCCGGAAACCGAATTTTAGAGAACGACTTGGGAAACTCCCGCTTCAGGAATTCGATCACTTTTTTAGCTTCATCACTGCCGGCGGCCCATTCGATACCAGCATAGATGTCCTCGGTATTTTCCCGGAAAATCACCATATCAACCGCCTCGGGCCGCTTGACCGGACTCGGCACCCCTTTGAAATATCGGACGGGCCGAAGGCAGACGTACAAGTCGAGCAGTTGCCGCAAGGCCACATTCAGGGAGCGGATTCCGCCGCCGACGGGGGTTGTGAGCGGCCCCTTGATGCCTACGAGAAAATGCTTGAACGCATCGACGGTTTCGATGGGGAGCCAGGCAGCCGCATCACCGGCAGGTTCTCCGGTTTTGAACTTATTAAATGCCTTTTCGCCGGCATAGACTTCCATCCATGCGATTTTTTTCTTGCCACCGAAAACTTTGGCCACCGCCGCATCAAATACGCGCACGCTGGCACGCCAGATATCCGCCCCAGTTCCATCTCCTTCAATAAACGGGATGATGGGGTGATCCGGTACCTGAAGCTTTTTATCTGCAGAAATACGGATCGCCTGACCGTGAGGCGGAACGACGACATGCTTGAAAGCCGGTTGACTCATTTCCTCTTTTCCTTTTCGCCGCTAAATAGAACAAAAACAAATTCGCGTCTCCGGCCGCTGCCGGAAAACCCATAAATTACGCGAGCTTGCCGTTCGTAACAAGATGCGAAGGCTCTGACTCATACCCAGTTTCATGACGGCATCTCCGGGATAAAGATGGCGAACTTCGGTACGTCACCAAAGCTTGCATCAATAAGTTCATGAAAAGCTTCCCTGGCGGTACATCTGAGCTTCTCCAGCATGATGCGGCCAATCGTGAAGATGCTGCAGTCGTTTTTGGACGAGGCCGTCCAGCAGCTCGGACGACAGCGACTCCGGGCCAGCAGGCCCAGTCCGCAAAGCAGAATGTAAGCCAGGGCCAGGATCAACAGCAGCCGGTCCAGTCGATCGGCACGGGTGATGCGGGTATGCCGCAGGCTCCATC
>JAKAVA010000009.1 GCA_021827645.1 Planctomycetota bacterium | reverse complement strand
GGGGTTTGGGATCCAGGAGGCACGCGGCCATACGTTCCGTATAGCCCCACTGCTGGTCGAACTGTCGAATGGGGAGTAACCCGGCGTCGGAGGTGATCTGGCCGGCAGAGCGTTCCACGATCAGTTCCCGTGAGGGGAGAAAATCGAAGAGCAGTGGTTGACAACGTGGCGCAGGCATAAGGCACTCCTAACCGCGAAACATCGCAGCCGGATAGAATACTACAAATCTAATACTCTGTCCACTCGCTTCCGGTTCACACAAGTCGGCAGACGGAGAGCGTGAAATGGAGCATGGGTACCCAAAATCGAATGGAAGCTGCCCTTGCAGACTGCGCGCCGAGACTCAATCCAGCCACGGAGACTAACCGTCTGCAAACACGACACTTACGACCTCCACCCCCGCAATCCCGCGCCGGTCCTTGAATAATCCGGGATAAAATCGTTGAGGTCTTTCTTTATAGCAGCCGGAGCGGCGGGATCTGTCGTGGGGTCGAGAATCTGGAACAGCCGGAAAACATCGTTCTTGTGCTTCTTGATCATTTTGCTGTCGATCTTCTCCCCACTCTGCTCGCGCCGGGTCAGGTCGAGCCACGCCCGCGCTTTCAAGGTGATGAGCTGCGCCGGGCCGACCACGGGAAGTCCTTTGACCACCTGCCTGCCCGCTTGAATAAACCCGTAATAGTCGATATCCATGAGGATCGCCGAAAGACTGGACACATCCTCTTCCATCGGCAACGGGGTCAAATGACTTCCTGCCGCAAGCTGTAGCACATCCGGCCGCCTCGAAAATAGCTCTAGCACGAAGGGGTAGTTCGCATCCGCCGGCTTCTGGAAACGGTAAAACTGTCGTTGGCCAGTTGATTGTTCTTGGATACGGTAGCCACCGGCACGCACGAATCCCCAGAAGGCTCGGACGAACGCGACGTCCAGCGCCTCGGCGCACAGAACAATGTCGATATCCTTGGTGGCCCGGAATGAAAGCCCTACTCCGGTCATAGCGATGTCACATGCGGCGCCGCCGATGAGCACGTAGCGATCCGCATAGTCCCGGAAATGCCTGCGAAAAATGTCCAAGCCTTTTACCATCCGAGTTTTTCCATCATTTCTTCCATTGCAGACTCAATGCGTTCGTCGGGGTTGTCCTTCAATGAAAGATACAATGACAACGGATCGACTACATTATGTTCCGCGAAGAGCGCCGGAGAATAACTCCAGACCTCAATTTCGCAGGCATTTGGTTCCTGATTTGGCACCACGATGGCCTTACGCCGTTGCCGTAGCAGGTTCCATTCCTCCCGGGTCAAGGCATACGTAGTGTATGCCGGCGGTGCCAGCATGGAGTATTCGGCCAGAGCCGTGAGTCCCGCGCGGATTCTGCCGGCCCCTCTCTTGGCGTACTGGATAAACAGCCGTTTGTTCACCGGACTGCGCAAGAACGGCTGCGCCTTGGTCCATATTTCCCGCCGGTTTCCTTTGAAACGAAGGCGACGCTCCCGACCATGCACGGTCACGTCGCCCAGTTTAGCCGCCTCCAATTCGTCAAAGGCGCGAGTCATCGTCATCGCCGAGTATTTCAGCCGTTGTGCGGTCTCCAGCGGAATGATTACTTGCTCGCATCCCCGGAGGAGTGCGTGGATAACCACGGCCTGGGTTGCGGGACTAAACGTCGGCGTTTCCGAACGGAGCCTGCGGAAATGCTCGCGAAGATCAATCGCCAGCATGGGCAAGTACATCTGATTGCCCGGAACGATGAACGGCACCTTGTGCTCGATCAATCGCTTCCGGTTGTACGTCGTTACGCCGTTCCGCACGTAAATCACATCCGCATTCTGTTTGCTTCGAAGCAAATCAATATGCTTTCGAAGGGTCGCGGGAGATTGCTCCGCCGAGCCCGTGTCAATCGCGAGAAGGAACGGCCGTCCCAGCAGCCTCATCTCCACGAAATCGTAAAGCTCCCTGATGAAGTGTGGCAAGCGATCCTTCTCACTCCAAGGCGCGGCGGTCACAGTGATGCCCAAGGCAACGTGAAGGTATCGCTCGAGTTGGTGGAGATCATTTTGCACTTCGCACTCCGTATCAGTTATACCGCACAATAACATACCATATGTTATTGTGCATTTCAAGCGTTATAACTATGTGTCGATGGCATCCGCAAGTTCAATTCGGAAATCGCCGTGGTCCCGGTCCGAAGTCCACTATAAAAAGCCACCGTTGCGCTTGCCATGCTCCGGCTTCATCCCGGTGCGCCGGGATTCCAGGCGTGCACGGTGGCATGTCTTTTTTCCGTTCCGTCGGACATCCCCGGCTCAAACAGAGTGCTTTGGTTCTTTTTCACCTCGCGGCCTCGCTGTCTGGCGTAGGCCGGAGGTGAAAAAAAATGCGGCGGCGATGGGCCGACGCGCCTCTGGGCGGTTTACGTTTTGGCTCCTATTTTATGGAGGTGTTGTATGGGTTCCTTCAGCAAAGTGGTTCTCTTGGGCAATCTGACCCGGGTTCCGAGCATCTTCCCCATGCCTCGTCAAACGCAATCGTGCGAAGCCCGTAGTCCCTTAGGCACCGGGACTCGTTCTCCTTTTCAGGCTGAACCAGTACACAAGGCAGGCCGCTGTGCAACTGTATCCCCAAGCCGCATGAATCGGTGCAGCATCTTTTGGAAAAGGCCCAGGTCACCCCGCCGGCCGTGCTTCCCCATCGAGGCGTCCACGTGGCCACGAGAAAGAAGCTGCCGTCAAGACGCAAAAACCATTGATTCTACGGCCTCAGATGGCCCTGCGAAGCATCGAATTTTGGTGGAACATCCGTTGAAATTCCATGTTTCCGGCGCGGATCCGTCGCGAACGCCCGTCGCTCAGATACACGGGTCTGGCAGGTACCTGCGTGGATAAACCGAAAATATCAGCGGCCATGGCGGACGATGGGCATCTCGGCGGTACCCACCCTAAAACGATCGGGCCGCGGTACGCGAACACGTTAACCCACGGTCGTCGCAGGTTGGCCAATGGCAGGATCGGCCACCGAACTTCAGGAGCCGTGCTATGGACCGCCCCAACCCAACGTTCTCGCATCGAGGGTAAATGCCGCATGACGGTGCAATAAAAGCCGAAAAATTCCGGAAATCAGACCCGAATCGCGAAAGACGGGCCAACTCGAAGATGGCCGCTAATTTAACACTCTACTTCCACGGGGGGAGAACCGCACCACCACTCTATTGACATTTAAGTAAAGTATGACTAATATGCCATGCATGAGTCCGATGCGAAACCGCTCCATGATCCCGCCGTTCGGGCCAGACGGTTTGCTGCCGCCCGGCGACTTTGAACTGTCATTTGACGAACTGCGACAATCGCCGCTTGTGACAGGCCCGGACAATCAGAGAGCCCCTTCCACTTGGGACATGCCGTGGCGGGCTCAGCTGGTACACAACTTGGAAATTCTAACGCGACAGCTGTGGAAAGTCGGCATCCGGGAAATTTTTGTTGACGGCTCCTTTGCCGAGGACAAAGATCACCCCAATGACATTGACGGATACTTTGTATGCGACTTCGACATGCTGCGAACCGGCGAGTTAACACGTCAGCTTAATCCGCTGGATCCGTTTAAAATATGGACTTGGGACCTAGCGTTACGAAAGCCTTACCGCGGATATCCGAATAAGCAGCTGCCCATGTGGCATCGTTATCGGGTGGAGCTGTATCCGCATGTTCCCGGACTGGGGATTGGCAGTGGTATTCGTGACCAGCATGGCCATGAACTGGAATTTCCCTCCGCGTTTCGGCAATCGCGCCGAGATCGTAAACCGAGGGGGATCGTGAAAATCAAGTATGGAGGACCATCATGATTCGTAACGAAGCCGAATACCGGGAAGCTTTGGCTCGCCTGGCCGATGAACAAAAACGCTTGGCTGATCATCGTTCGCGATTGAAGGCCACCGGTCTGAAGGCCGAGGAAATCAAACGCGTGATAGATCCAATAGCGTCATTTCATCTCCAACTGAAGGAAGAGGTTGAGAGTTATCAGCGTCTGAAACGCGGCGAATTTGAGGAACTCGAAAATCTGCGCGGCCTTGGCCACCTGCTGATTTCCCTGCGAATCGCTCAGGGGATTTCACAACGCGAACTGGCGAAACGCCTCAAGGTGCACGAGTCGCAGGTGTCACGTGATGAGCGGAACGAATATTTCGGGGTCACGCTCGAACGCGCCATGAAGATTGTCGATGCTCTTGGTGTGCGGCTGCGGACCAACGTGGAATTGAAACCGCGGCGTGAAATCGCGGTGGCGTAGGAACCTCTACCGCTCAGCCACGTTTTAGCGCCAAAATTCTGCCCTGAAGCTACGAAGTTCTCCGTGCACTTTCACGGCACGCCGCGGGTCGCCATGAGCCGATCAGTGCCTCAAATTGCCACTTGCAGGCAGAGCTTGGCGCCCGAAGGCTCTGTTGAGGTTTCCGGCAGATTAAATCCGCATGTATTTGATCAACCCCGCGGCGCCCCCTGTCGGCACCAACCGATACACGCTTGGCCGCTGCGCCGAGCCGCAGTTAAAAAAACACCCGATATCCGCTACAATTACAGTCTTGTTTCGGGCAATGTTGCCGCAGCGGAGAAGTTTCAGATGATTAAACGACGGAAAACCCGGCAGGTAAGGGTAGGAAATGTGCTTATCGGGGGGGATGCTCCGGTAGCTGTGCAGTCGATGACCAGCGGCTACACTCACGATATCGACGGATGTGTGCGGGAAATCAACAAACTGGCAGCGGCGGGGGCGGATATTGTCCGCGTGGCGGTGCCGGAGCGCAAGGACACCGAAGCACTCAAGGAGATTCTCAAGCAGGTCACCGTACCAATTGTGGCCGATGTACATTTTCATTTTCAGCGGGCGCTGGAGGCCGTTGAAGCGGGGGTGCAGAAAATACGCCTGAACCCGGGCAACATCAATGATCGCTCGCAGGTGGAAAAAGTGATTGATGCCTGCAAGGAGCGGGGCATTCCGATTCGCGTCGGCGTTAACGAAGGATCGATTGTTGAACGGAAAGACAAGCAGCGGCGTCTGAAGGAACTCGGCGCCGTGTTCAGCGACAACCGGCATGGCCATCTGCTGGCGATCATGATCTCCAAGCTGGAAGAATATCTGGATATTTTCTACGAACGCAATTTTTACGATATCGTCATCTCGGCCAAATCGATCGATCCGCTGCTGGTGATCGATGCCTATACCGAGATCTCCCGCCGATTTGATCATCCGCTGCATCTGGGCGTTACCCATGCGGGCCCGAAGGAAACCGGCACCATTCGCAGTGTGGTGCCGCTGGGAACGCTTCTGGCCAATGGGATCGGCGATACGATTCGCATCAGTTATGCCAACGATCCGATCTACGAAGTGCAGGACGGTCTGGAACTGCTTTACGTGCTGGGACTGCGCGACCGCAGGGGCGCGGAGCTCATCGCCTGTCCGACCTGCGGGCGGATTCAGGTGGATCTCTTCACGCTGGTGCAGCAGGTTAATACAAAACTCAAGGAGCATATCACGCTGCCGATCAAGGTGGCCGTGATGGGGTGCGTCGTCAACGGCCCCGGCGAATGCGAAGGGGCGGATGTGGCGATATTTGCCGGCGACAAGCGCGGCATCATCTACGTGCAGGGGCAGAAGGTGGCCAATGTCCCGGAGGAAAAAATCCTCGACGCCCTGCTGGAACAGTGCCGGCTTTTCCAGGACAAGGTCAACCGGGGTGAGGCCCGACTGGGCGAAAAGCTGGTGGATATCATTCCGCCGGACCCGATTGGAGAACTGGGCTCGGGCTACGCAAAAATCGCCGCCGAAAAAGCGGGCGGTGCCTCGCTTCCGATATTGAATTCTTAATCATCGAAAGACCATTACCCCATGTTTGATCAGCTTACGAATCAGTTTACCACGCTGTTCCGCAATCTCTCCGGTCGCGGGCGCATTACGGAAAGCAATGTCCGCGAGGCGATGGAGCAGGTCAAACGCGCCCTGCTCGACGCCGATGTCAATCAGAAGGTGGTGGACGACTTCACCTCCGCCGTGATGGAAAAGGCTCTCGGGCAGAAGGTGCTCGCCTCCATCAATCCGGAACAGCAGATGATCGCCATCGTGCATCAGCAGTTGGCGGAAATCATGGGCCCCGTCAATCATGAAATATTCTCCTTTACCTCCGGCCCGACGATCATCATGATGTGCGGCCTTCAGGGGGCCGGCAAAACCACCACCTGCGGCAAGCTGGCCCTGTATCTCAAAGGCAAGGGACGCAACCCGCTGCTGGTCGCCGCCGATACGCAGCGCCCCGCGGCCATGGATCAGCTTGAAACACTCGGCCAGCAGGTGGAGGTGCCCGTTTACCGGGATGATCCATCTCTCGGCCCGGTCACCATCTGTCGGCGTTCGATTGAAAAGGCCCGCGAGTTGGGGCGTGATGTGGTGATCTTGGATACCGCCGGTCGCCTGCATATCGATGCACCGCTGATGGAAGAGTTGCGGCAGATTCGTCAGGTGGTCAAACCGCACCATATTTTTCTGGTGGTCGACGCCATGGTCGGCCAGGATGCCGTCAATGCCGCCCGCGCATTTAATACCGAATTGGAAATCGGCGGGATCATCCTCACCAAGTTTGATTCCGACACCCGCGGTGGTGCGGCGCTTTCCGTTAAGGCCGTGACAGGCAAACCGATCTGTTTTGTCGGTGTGGGCGAAAAGCTCACCATGCTGGAGGAATTTCATCCCAGCCGCATGGCGGACCGCATTCTGGGGATGGGCGATGTGGTAAGCCTGGTTGAAAAGGCGCAGAAGGAGTTTGACTCCGCCAGCGCCCAGAAGATGCAGGAAAAAATTGCCAAAGCCACCTTCACGCTGGAGGATTTCCTCGATCAGATGCAGAGCCTGCGGAAAATGGGGCCGCTCAAGCATATTTTGGGGATGCTGCCGGGGGTATCCGCCCAGCTTAAGGATGTGCAGGTGTCCGACAAGGAACTGGATCGGGCCGAAGCCATTATCCGCAGTATGACGCCCTATGAACGCCATTCACCGGAGGAGATCAATGGATCGCGGCGGCGGCGAATCGCCCGGGGCTCGGGCACGGCACCGGAGGAGGTTTCCAAGCTGACCAAGGGATTTGAATCGGCCCGCAATGTCGCTCGCAAGCTCTCGCAGCTCTCTCCCATGAGCCGCATGAAAGCGATTGAAGACCCATCCATCTACACCAGTTTTGCCGGCACATCCGGCGGAACGCATCAGGCGCCCAGCCGCCTTACACCGGAACAGAAGCGCCGCCTCCGCGAGAAGCGCCGCCGCGGAAAATAATAAAAGGTCATTCGGTCGCCCGGCGTCAGCTTTGCGCCCCAACCCGCCATCAACCCTGATGGACAGGTGTAATCGATGCCCGCCGCAGGGCATGGGCTACATCGCCGATGGAGTAAAGATCGCGCAGTACCTCGGGGCGAAACGGAGCTTGCGGGGAAAATATCGCCAAAAATGGAATCGATCGGCCGCCGAGTTTCACCAGCAGTGACTGCGCAACTGGGTTTTGCGTGGTCAGATCGGCCCGCAGAAGCACCGCCCTGACGCGGTTGAAGTTTTTACGGGTGGTCGGATTGTCCAACACCGTCGCCTTGACGAACTTGCAGTTGACGCACCAGTTGGCCGTGAAATCAAGCACCACCGGATGCCCCTCTTTCAACGCGGCCCGCAGCCGCCCGAGGCTGAAATTCTGCCAACGGCCGATGGCCACATGCGGTGCCGGTGCTGTCGCATCGGCGGTGGGGGACGGTGGGGTACTGAATCTCACGGCGCTGGAGGCGTTGCCGGTACCGGCCAGGAAAAACCAGATCACGCCCCACGTGGTCAGCAGGCTCAGTCCCACGGCAACGCCGCGGATGGTCCAGATTTTTGCTCTCGGCATGTTGTACTGCGGCCATTGCCCCCAGATCCATGCCCCGATGCAGAAGGCGAGTGTGATAAATGCACCGATGAGAATCTCGTGCCGATCGGGCAGCGTGCCCAGAAGGTAAATCGCCACGCCGATGGTGATCAGACCCAATCCCTGTTTAATAAGTTCCGACCATCGGCCAGCACGTGGAATCCGTGCAATGGCGCCCGGGAACATGGCAAGGAGCAGATAGGGGGCTGCCATTCCGATGCCGACCAGCGCGAAGAACAGCAGGATCACCGGTATGCTCTGCCCCAGTGCCCAGGCGATCATGACTCCCAGAAACGGTGCGCTGCAGGGCGTGGCCAGCACGGTCGCCAGCAATCCCGTGAACAGGGACCCACCATACCCCTGCGATGTGGGTTGCGAGTTGTAAACTGCTTGCGGAAGATTGATCGTCCAGACGCCCAGCATGGACAGCGCAGCGAGCGCAACAATCACGCAAAGAGCCACCACAAAAAACGGATTCTGAAATTGCTCGCCGTAAAAAAACAGCTGTCCACCAGCGGCCTTCTGCACCCCCAGTACCACCGCGATGATCATAAACAACGCCACCACGCCGATGGTAAACGCGATGGCGTGGCCGATCGCTTTACGCCGGCTGCCATGGGCCTGTTCCACCATGGCCATCACTTTGATCGGGATAACCGGCAGCACGCACGGCATCACATTGAGAATCAAACCGCCGAGAAGTGCAAAGCCGATCATCACCCAGATGGGGAGATGCTCCTGATCGGCGGGTGCGTAGGGACTTCTGGCAATATACGCCAGTGCGGCGGCGATGGCGGCCTTATTCGTCATCGGCGGTGAAGCCTTGCCGACCGATGATGGAATGGCAGTGGGCGTGCCCTTGGCCGTTATCGGCGCTGTACCACCCGAGGCACCTCCAGCCGGTGCCGATGACCCCGCCGCCGTGCCCGAAACATGAATCGTTACGGAAAGCTTCTGCTCCTGCGGGATGAAGCATGAAACGCTGTTACACGCTTGGGTTTGCAGATGGAAGGTTACGATCTGGCGCCCGCCCGTTGCCGCTTTTAATACATGGAATCTGACATGCAGCTTCACCGTTCCTTCGTACACCGAAAGCTTACCGACGGGGGTAATAATTTTTGATGCCGGGATGCTGATCGGTTTCGGGTAAACCACTTTCCCAAAATGGATCTCGGGCGATTTGGCCACCGTCAATTCGGTCGGCACGAGATTGGGATCAAACGGCGTATGGCTCTGGATATGAAACCCCGGCGAGATCGTCAGGGTGACCGTTATTTCGCCGGTACCACCGGGCTTGACGGTTTGCGGCTCGGCTGTAATCGAGGCGGACACATGGCTTGGCATGCTGAAAATCTGTGCGCGGGCGCTTGCGGCATGGCAGAACGTGCCGATGAGAATCAGGATAATTCCGATGCGCCGCAGAAGGCCGATCCATACCGCGGCTTGGCCAACTGGTGATACCCGCGTCTTAGAGACTTGGGCTACCGCTTCGAGGTTCTGAGAAGATGCTTTCATGCCCACAGTATACGGAGGAAACCTCTCCGGTGGTTTTACGGTTCGAACTCACCGGGCAGGGGGCCGATGCGTCGAACTCCCCGGTGTTCTGCGTCAGAAGTTGGTAAACAGTGCGTTTGTTAACCCAATGGGTAAACAGTGGGATTTGTTAACTAATGATCAGTCCGCATCTGCCGCCGACGATTTGTTCCCGACCTTATTAGGTAATTCCCCCGGGATAAATGGGAGTGAAGAAACGTCGAAATTTTCCGGCTCTCCGCGAAGAAGCCAGAGAAGCGGTGCTCCGGAGATTTTGCTCGCCAGATCGACCACTTCAATTGGGGGTACCCGCCCTTTTTCGTAATAATTGTACGTGGACGGTGATAACCCCATTAAAAATGCGAACTTGGATTGACCCCGCCGGCCACAGACCTGCATGCGCACTCGCTTAAGACGATCGCAAATTTGCGAATAATCACCGCGCAGGTAGGTTTGGGGGGTAAGAATTATCATCACCATCTCCCGGTAAAAGTACACTTGCTAATCCAGACCGAATCGGGATCATCAAGTTTGATGCACGATACAAATGGCAATCGAGCGATATCAGGGTTCTTTACGCCAGCATGTCAGCCATCAACACGGACGGCACTCGTCGAAACCATTGGCGTTCCATACAGCTTGAGCACTTTAAGCCGCTGACCATTGACGGTGTCGGCATCGATTCGATCGGTATTCTTCTCTCACCATTTCTCTTTGCCCGGCTGATTAGGTCACGGACATCCCATGACATCCCATCGCGCTATTTCATGCCGACAGGTAAATTGCTGCCTCGTCAAGACCGCCTTGAGCCCACGTATCCTGCTTAAAACCCGTAACGACAACATCCATGCAATCGGTTTCTCAAACCGACACGAGTTGAAGCAAGCGATCACCGTGCTCTTGGACCCATTTTACCTTACGTTCTATCATTTTCAAGAATCCATATCCCTCGATACGGCCGAACGACCCGGTTGCCGCTATGTGGAAGGCGCTTTCCGCCACCATGGCTTCGATCATAAGGTGCGGTATCGCTTGGAGTTCCGCCACACTCACCATGTCCACGGAATCATAGCCGCGAATGAAATTCTGAAAGCGAACTTCGTCCACATGATCAGGCCATGTTGATGGATCATCGCCGCCGCCAATGATCGAGAACTGCAGGGCGCCGTTGGCCATATCGATGATCCGCTGCTGCATGCGGGCGGAATCGTAATCAATGACGGCAACCACCCGCCCGTTGCGAAACAGCATGTTGCCCGGGTGCCAGTCGCTGTGAACAATCTGCAGCGGCCAGTCCTGCAGACCGAGATGATTAACGGCCGTGGCGGCTTTAATGTAGCTGTCACGAAGATATTCGAGTATGGATCGCACCTGCGATCGCTCGGAATCATGATCATCGGCAGTGCGGCGGATGGTGTTGGGGATCTGGTCGATGCTGGAATTAATATGGCGCGAATTGTGATAGCTGCCCAGAGGTGGTTCATACTCGGGCGTGTAATCGCGAAGCAATTTGTGATACAGCGCGAGAATCCGACCGGAATCGCGCGTCGCTTCAACCGAATTGTCGTACCCGGAACCGCGGATATATTCAAACAATTCGTAGATGGCTCCGAGAATTTGAAGCATGGAGTTGTTTTCTTTGCGCGTGCCGATGAGGTGGGGAAGCGGGAATTGTTTTTCCGCCAGAAACATCTGAATGGCATGACAGAATGCCACCTTGAACGGATCATCTTTCCCCTTGGCCCGGCGTTTGAGCAGATATTCCGCCTTGGCCGTGCGGATCAGCAGTTTTGGCGCCTTACGCGATCCGCGTGGAAATTCCTTGATTGCCTCAATAATGCCCAGATCATAGTGGCTGAGCACCACCGCCAGTTCCTCGGCATGAAATTTTTCGCGTTCACTCATCAGCGTTCAACCCATGAAATATTAACCCAGCCCATTGATCGTAATCCACTGTGAGGCTGTGTCAAGAACAGGACTGGAAAATTCCGGTTCATTTCCATCGATGGTGCCATCATTCTAACTCGTTTTTGCCATCCGGGCCCACAGCGATGCGGTGCGGCGGATTACCCCCGTCCTTCACTCACCAGCGCCCGGATTCCGGTGCGGCATGCTCTCAGGGCGGGCCAGGCCGCAAAAGTAAGCGCCAGAACGACCGTCATCGCTGCTCCAAACCCCATCGATCCCCATGAAATAATAAAGCGCGAATGAAATCCCGCCATGCGGTGATCCACGCGCGTGGCCATCAGCGCAATGTAACTTCCAACTCCTGCGCCGATGAGAATCCCCGCGATAACCGGTACCGACATCTGGGCGATGACCATGCGGACAATCTGCCCACGGGCGGCTCCCACCGCCCGCAAGATACCGAATTCATATCGCCTTCCGCGGATCGCAGCCGCAATCAGCAACGCGGCTCCGATGGCGCCGACGATCATCACACCGATGGCGGCCGCCGAAAGCGCCCGCATCACCTGAGTGATCACCCGATCCAGATGGCGTTTCATGGCCCGCACCGATGTGCCGTGTAACTGCAATGCCCCCAGCCCCAGAAGCGACCCGAGCATGGAAGGGGCGGCCGCTTTGGAGAGATATTTCTTGACCGATATCACGATCGGCATCGCCGGCATCTGCCGACGGATGTTCAGCATGACCATGTTGCAACCGGGAACGCCGAACCACTCTTTCGCCTCGCCCAATGTGCCGAGGATCGCCGCCGCAGATGTTTTGTGGAATATCCTCCCCACCTGCAGATAATTCTGTGCGATGTCGATACCCGCAGATTGGCCCGTACCCAGCACCATCACTTTTCGCGGGCCGGCGATGGTGCCAAGCTCAATGCGGCTGCCGCGGGTCAGGTGCAGTGCACGGGCGCTCTGCGGTGAAATGACGATACCACGTCCTGCATTCATGGCCTTTTCCACCGCCGCCGCCGATTGATGGGCGAATCTCAATCCCAGCATCGGCACAAACGTTTTCGGTTCGACGGCCACAAACAATAGCCGGATGTCTTTGCCATGCACCCGTCCCCGCACCCAGAAAGCCGTCAACGCGGAAGCCCGTGTTACGCCTTTAACGTGCAGCGGTATGGCGGCAACCTTGGATGTGGCAATCGGCTGAAAAGGGCTGAAGACGAACGCATCGGGAAAATGGGCGGGGAACTCCCATGACGCCAGAAGCCCTTCCCCGCGCGATCGCATGGAGACGAAAAACGCCATGCCCGCCAGCAGGGCCGCCGCGATGGTGCCCGCCAGATAGGGCGAGCGCACCCAGTTATGCGAAATAAATTCGCGGCCAACCCCCCATATCCGCGCCAGCGGACGCGCCAGCAACCGCTCGATTAACAGCACTGTGGCCGGGCACGCCAGACATGCCGCGATGAGAATCATCGGCAGGCCGAAAAACAGATAAAACCAGACCGCCCACTGATGCTGCGGAACGTTCCACAACGTGATCTGCGCCGCGATCAGCAACACCGCCAGCAGCAGTGGAATCGTCACACGCCGCGGCCGGTTCGGTCGCCCGGCAATCAGAAATGCCGACATCGGCTCGGCCCGCAGGGCCGTCATCAGCGCCGGAAGGCTGCCGATGAGAATCGCCAGCACACCGGCAGCCATCGCAAAGAGAAACGTGCTGGATGAAATATGGAAGACGGAAAAAAAGTGCGAATAATGAAGTGTTAATACACGAACGGCCATCAGGCCCACGGCGCATCCGCCGATCACAGCCACGATGGCAATGGTGATCTGCTCGAAGATCACCAGCGTGAAGATCTGCCCCGGCGAGGCCCCGATGCACCGCAGACGCCCCAGTTCCCGGATGCGCCCCGCCAGCCCCACAAGGCCGAGCCCCAACACCAGCATCCCCGCGCCGATGGCCGCCGGTATGCTCACCCCCAGCCGCAGATCACGGATAACCCGCTTGATACGGGAAAAAGTCTTCTGCGCCGCGCCAGCCGCCTGCACCCGGGCGATGGGCCCGAGTTTATGGCGAATCAGGGTGGCGATTTCGGCCGGTTTGATCCCGGGCTCCCCCCGCACATCCACACGCGTCAGCCCGTGGATCGGCCAGATATGGCGCAGATTCTGCAGGCGGATATATGCCTGCGGAAAGGTGATAAAACGCCGCACCGCCGAACGGTGCAGAATGCCGGTAAGAATAAAAACGCCCTTCCGCTTTCCGGTAAGCGTAACCGTCGATCCGACATGCGCCCCGAGCATCGCCGCCAAAGCCCCATTTAATACAATCCCATTGGGTATGCTGCTCAAAGGGCGACCCTCGGCGACCGAGAGCGGATTCACACGGCTGTCGGCAGCCGCCATCTGAATCCCCACCACATCGGCATAGGCGAGATGATGGCCGCACTTGATCGGCAGGTGCGCAAAAGCACGCCCCTGAACCGCCTTGATCTGCGGCATGGTGCGCAGTTTCCTGATGACCGAAAACGGCAGCAATTGATGCGCCGCCGCAAACGCCGGCAGCACCCGCGCCGTCGTCCGCCCCAGTCGCTGATCCAGATTGTGCGTAAAGGATGCCTCGAGACAATCCATCGCCCCGCTGGCGCAAAAAACCAGTGCCACGGCCATCATCACGGCCAGACATGAAAGCAGCGCCCGGATCGGCTTACCGCGTAAGGAGCTGATAGCGAGCCGCAAGCTCTCCGGCATTTTCGGCTTCCTCCACGTTGAATTGCCCGGCCACGGTACCGTCCCGCAGGACCACCACCCGATCCGCTTCGGCCGCTGCCGAGGGTTCGTGGGTGACCACCAACACGGTCAACGAAGTCTCTTCCACCATATCGCCCAGCAGGCTCCAGAACTGCCTTGAATTGGCGGAATCCAGATTGCCGGTCGGTTCATCCGCCAGCAGCAGCGGGGGGCTCATGATCAGGGCCCGGGCGATGGCGGTACGCTGCTGTTCACCGCCGGAGAGCGCATCGGGCCGGTGATGCTGACGATTGGCAAGCCCCAGACGGTCCAGAAGATCCGTCGCCCGCCGGATACAGGATGCATCGCACCGTCCGGCAAGCCGCGCGGGCAGAAGAACATTATCCATTACCGACAAATTGGGAATCAGATTGAACTGTTGAAAAATCAGCCCCACCCGGTGCCGCCGAAATTCCACGCATTGCCGCTCCGACAAAACTGAGAGATTCTCTCCCCCAATGGTCACGGTGCCGGATGTCGGGCGGTCCAGCAGCGCACAGAGATGCAGCAGCGTTGATTTGCCCGACCCGCTGGCCCCCATGATGGCGACAAATTCGCCGCTTTCCACCTGCAGGCTCACACCGCGCAGGGCCTCGACGCGCTGCGAACCCGCCGCGTAAATCTTTCGGACATCCTGAAGATTAATCATGTGTGCCGACATCTGTTCCTCAACCGCCTGCGGCTATCCATCTCAACTCGCAACGTCTCGATGATAGGCCAAAGTCCGTACGCCAGCTACCAATGAAATGATTTTGTCTGGAGTCGCCCCGGCCCTGCACACGGCCGAAATCCCCCGGCATTTAGCCTTTCTCATGATTTTGCTACGATGGCGGGGGAAAGCGACAATACGGCCAGGGTTCCACCGAGCCAACCGCCGGAGCAAACGGGAAGACGAGCATGCCGGCATTCGCACGCTGCCCCGCTTGCACCCAAACAAATCCGAGGTAGACTTTCGTGTGCTAGGCCCGCCTAGCCAGCGGACACGCCCCTGATGGAGCCGTGGCCGCAAGCGGGTCTGCCAAATCTACTATGGGAGGCGCATATGGTTAATTCACGAAGGGCGTTCGTGCGTGGTTCGCTGGCCATCTCCGGCGCGCTCTTGATCGGAGATGCGCTTCCGGGATGCGCCTCGCAGCAAGCACATATAGTATCTCCTCAAGGGGTCCGAAGAAAACCTACGAGCGGGAACTGCGGGAATGTGGGGCCGCGTCGAGCGCGGGCGGGCAGTGGGGCCCGGAGCAGATCAACGGAATGGTCGACAGCATGCACGTCGACTTTCTCAAACTCGCATGCCAGACCGTTAAACTGCCGGCGGACAAGGTCAATTACAGCAGTGACTACGCCATGCGGCACGCGCTGCTCAATGACATGAACTCCTGGACCGGGTCTTGGATATTCGCCGACGGGCCGTCGAACATTTATTACCATCGCGACATTGTTGTGCCCACCGCCAGGAAAGTTGGCATACCCGTGAGCAGGAACGCGTCCACCTACCATGTGGAGTCCGCGGTTTACCGGCACCTATTGAAAAAACAGTGGGACCCGATGACCGAGGACCAGCGAGTTGTCTTCTTGAGAGCCGCTGGCTGGAACCTATCCGAGCGGCGCGTATTGGCCCTGGCCGCGGTATCGGGTGCGGGGCTCGTCGCGCTCCTTGGCACATGGGTTGGCGTCGCTGGGTTCAGCTTCTACATCGGCATGTCGTCCGGCCTGGCGGCCTTGGCCGGCCTGCTTGACATTACCCTTCCGTTCGCGGCGTACACGGCGGCGTCTACTGCCGTCGCCCTAGCCACGGCGCCGGTCGCGCTCGCGATCGCGGCGATAGTCGGGGTCTTTGGGGTCTACGAGTGGATAACGGCTGGCGGGGCAGAGGCCGACGCTAACCGGCTCCGTCTTGTGGTGCATCTTCATAACCTGCGTGTCGCGGCGATGAAGCAGGCCAGCATCCCCCTTCCCGTCCGGGCGTGACCCCGCCCCAGGGGGCGCCGGCGAGCGACGCCCAGGTGGCGTCGCCAACCTGCAGGCGCGATGCGTAGGCGGGCGTGGCCAAACCACCCCCGGCATTTAACCTTTCTCATGATTTTGCTACGATGGCGGGGATGATGAATCGTGGCGGCAACAACATCCCCTATGTGGCGGCTCCTGCGGCGGTGCTCGTTTTATGCCTGCTGCTGACGGGGTGCGCAGCGCCTACGCCCGTGCGAAACGGTGAAGTGAGGCTTGCCCACGGCACGGCAAAAGTAATCTCCATCAACCAATACCTCAAATTGGCGGTCGTGCGATACCACGGAACCACTCACAACGCGTGGTGGAATCGCTATTCCATCTTGTACTTCGGCGGCCGGGCAACACGCCGACTGCTGGTAAAACCGGGGCAAAACGTAAAATTCGATGGCCTGCTGGCCGATGGAGACATTTATTTTGGACGCGTCTGGCGGGGATCGCCGCCACCCCCCGTGGTCTATCCCCCCAGTCGCATCGTCTATCCGAATGGAAAAAATGCGAAGAAAAGGATCAAAGTCGAAAAACCGCCCTCTGCGCCAGCCCCGGCAAGTGTCCCCGCCCTCGGCCAATATCTTCAGGAACATCTGGGTTCATGATTTCTCGTGTCGTCCCCTATGCAGCGGTGATCGTCGGCCAAAGGAATCATCTTGCGGCGGATATCCGGATGGGATGGGTGTGGCATCTGCGGCCGAGCATATTCGGTTATCATCCTCGGTGCGACGGCTATGTTTTTGGTTTTACATGGCCATGTACAGAGAAATACGGTAGCTAATAAGATCATGACCAAGCGAAAAATATCAGTCCTCCTGCTCGGCTCCGGGGCCGCTATTCTCGCATTGGGATTAGCGGGTTGCACGTCGGGGGTTCGATCGATGCACGCGAGTGCTTTTGTGGTACCGCAACCTCCATCGCCGAAGAAACCCGCGGTATCCGATGATACGCCGGCGGCGGGGCATATGGCGCCGCATGGATCGGCGGCTGGAACAGCGCCCGTGTCAACCAGCGGCGGGAGTACGACCGCAACCGGCGGCGGATACGCCAATTCGCTCGGTTCCGATTTGTCCCCCGTGCAGGCGGCCCGGCCGTTGCCGCCCGGGGAGAAATTGAGCGTTGCGGCCCTATTGGGCAGTGTGGATGGACGCCCCATCTTCGTGCAAACGATCTTCAACATGGTTGACAGCGATCTGAAGCGGGAAGCGGCCGACAGTCGTAATCTGCAGTATTTTAAGCAGCAGGCGATGGGGACATTGGCACGGGCGATCCACAACAAGGTGGATACGATGCTGCTGCTCACGCAGGCGAGGCGGCGGCTTACCTCCGACCAGAAAAAGCAGGTTGCCGCCTATGTCCGCGTCCAGGAGGCAAAATTACTCGCCCAGTACATGGGGTCCGAGGAGCGTGCCAATCGGGCGCTTAAGCGGCAGGGGACTTCACTGGACCGGCGTCTGGAGTCGATTCGTAACAAGGCGACGCTGGAACTATTTATTAGTCACACCATCTCGCCGAGGATTGTCGTCACCCGGCGAGATCTGATCCGTTATTACCGGCGGCACATTTCAAAATTTACCCGCCACACCAGCGTGAGCCTCTACACCATCACCTACCCCATCGCCCGGCAACTGCCGCGCAATCCGGATGACCCCACCCATACTGAGCCGATCCGCCATCCGACTCCGGCCCAGCTGCATGAAGCTAAGGTCAAGGCGATGGCGTATTGCCTCCATCTGGAGGATGAAATTCGGCATGGCGCCAATTTTGCCTTCCTCGCTGAGGACAATTCTGACGATTATGCCGCCGCCAATGGTGGCCACGTGCCCAATGTCCGGCCGTCGGAACTCTCGAATCAGAAACTGGCGCGGCTGATCGAATCGCTGCACGCCTATCAGATGGCCCCGCCGATGTTTCTGAAAAATCCCGTCAAGCCCATCCGTGACAGCATCATCATCGTCAAGCTCGGACGCGTGGTGCATCATCAGGTGCTGCCATTTGATGCGGTGGAGGCGAAAATCCGCCTCACCCTCTCGAACCGGCAGTATTCAAAGTTAATACGAGCCTATTACCACAGCCTCTACGGCCATCAGTCCGTCAGTGCCATGGAGAAAATGGCCAAAACAGCCCTGGCTGTCGCCGTCGCCAAATATTGGAATCATTCCTGACCCCGGCCAGCGCAGCCGGCTGCGGGAATATCCGCCTCGGCTGCACGCAGGGCCGCGAGCTGTTTCTCCGCCAGTACTGAAAGCGGCAACGCATCGGGATGGGCGGTCCAACATGTGGCGGCATAGTCGGTTGGTGTGGGGGGCGGTGCGGGTCTGCCACGCTTTCGGCCGGAGCCTGCCGCTCGGCCCTGGTAAATCCAGACGGTGATGTGACGATGGGTAAGGATGTGAACGATATCGGTCACCCGGCGCACTGCGGTGAGATGAATACCATGATGTTCAGCGGCAAGTTTGATCACCTCACGGACATGCGGGGCATCGGGGCCCGGGGTTGTGACCGATGGCAATTCCCAGAGCCCGGCCCAGAGCCCCGGCGAGCGTCTCTGCGCCATGAATAATTTTCCGCTCCCGTCAGTGACGGCAATTGCCGCCAGATAAAGGGTGCGGCGATCCACCGTCGGCGTTCGCCGGGGGAATTGAGCCGGATCGCCTTTGCGTCGGGCGCGGCAGATGGAACCGAGAGGACACCGCGTACAAATCGGGTTGCGTGGGGTGCAGATCGTTGCACCAAGTTCCATCAGGGCCTGATTGAAATCGCCCGTCCGCCGCGGCGGAACCCATGTCTCGGCGGTACGGCGAAGGTCACGTTGCACCGCGGGTTGATGAATATCCCGCCCATCGGCCAGCAGACGCGTCATCACCCGCAGGACGTTTCCATCCACCGCCGGTACGCGCTGCCCGAAGGCGATGCTCGCCACTGCGCCGGCGGTGTAGGGGCCGAAGCCCGGCAGGCTCAGGAGGCGGTCAAATTCCGACGGCATCACGCCACCATGATGATTTAATATATCTCGTGCCGCCGCATGAAGCTGATGCGCCCGGCGATAATATCCTAACCCGGCCCAGAGGGTTAGAACCTCGGCGATATCGGCCCGGGCCAGCGAGCGAATATCCGGAAATCGGGTTAAAAATTTATTGTAATACGGTATCACTGTCTTCACCTGCGTCTGCTGCAGCATTACCTCGGAGAGCCAGATGGCGTATGGATCGCGGTGTTGACGCCAGGGCAAATTGCGCTTCGCGGCGGAAAACCAGCGTATGAGCTGTCGGCGGAGCGATTGGATGTCGGCCTCGCAAAGATTCAATTTGACGGCGGAGCCTGGGTTTGTTTTCTTAAGTGTTTGTTTCATATGTAGTTACAGCCTTACGAGCCACGGTGACCACCACTCCGGTCTCAATCACACGCTGGTATGCATGATAGTGCGGCCGCGCTATCGATTCCACGAAATCCATATACCACAATATGTAGTGGTAAATTGATTCAGGTGTCACAAGTGTTGAGCGTAAAATGGCTTACAACCCGTGGGTGGGGTGTGGATAACCTGTCTTCCAATATTTAGTAATCGATTAGCTTGACACCACAAGATGTGGTGGTATGTTACGCATCAGAGGTCTTATCGGATCCTTAACACGTCAGGAGATCGGCGTGAATTTGGCAATGGCCAGACGGTTATCAAGGCGGCGGAATTGTACGGGGCTTGGATTTGCAAAAAGCCTTGAAAATGATTCAGCCCCTGAGTATACTAACAAAAACCAAACTTTTGAAGGTAGCGGCACCATGGGAATTTTAAGCGACAGCCAGATAAGTGAAGAAATTCGCATCGAACCATTTGAGCGGGCGATGAAGCGCCCCGGATCGGTCAGCTTTGGGGTGTCCAGTTATGGATATGATGTCCGCGTTGGGCCGAATTTCAAAATATTCACCAACGTTAATTCGGAAGTTGTCGACCCGAAGAATTTTTCGCCCCGCAGCTTTGTGGATGTTGATGCAGGTCCCGATGGTTCGGTGCTTATTCCACCCAACAGTTTCGCCCTGTGCGAAACGGTGGAATATTTCGAAATTCCTCGGGATATTTTGGCTATCTGCGTCGGCAAAAGCACTTACGCCCGCTGCGGGATCATCGTAAACGTCACCCCGCTCGAGCCGGAATGGAAGGGGCGGATCACCATTGAAATATCCAACACCACCCCGCTGCCGGCAAAAATTTATGCCAATGAAGGAATTGCCCAGATCATCTTCCTCCGCGGTGAAAAAGTCTGCTCGCAGAGTTATGCCGACAAACGGGGGAAATATCAGGATCAACCCGGTTTAACCTTGCCGCGCGTGGATTGACGCGGCTGAAGGATAAAGTCGGTCGTCGGCCTATGCGCGGCGACCCTGAATGTTTGCAGTTGGGTGTTGTAAGCCCATGAGAAGTCGCACGGAAGCAGGAGTACCCGCCATGAAGATTCAACGCCGTTTCACCACCGCAGGAAAAGACGTCTACTCGCAGTTTACCTATCAGATGCGCACCAGCCGTATCAATAATGTTGACGGCTCGGTGGTATTTGAAATGAAGGATGCCGAGATTCCCGCGGATTGGTCGCAGCTTGCCACCGACATTATGGTGAGCAAATATTTCCGCAAGGCCGGTGTGCCGCAGGTTGATGCCTCCGGCAAGCCCATTCTGGATGTTCATGGAAAACCCGCCACCGGACCGGAACGCTCGGTCAAGCAGGTTGTTCATCGCCTCGCCGGATGCTGGACTCAATGGGGCGAGGATCATGGCTACTTTGATTCCAAGGAAGATGCCCGGGCATTCTATGATGAACTGGCCTATATGCTGCTGAGCCAGCGGGCGGCTCCCAATTCACCCCAGTGGTTCAATACCGGCCTGCACTATGCCTACGGGCTGACCGGGCCTTCGCAGGGACACTGGTATGTGAACCCAAAGTCCCATCAATTGGAACAATCCACCGATGCCTATACCCATCCACAACCCCACGCCTGCTTCATCCAGAGCGTGGATGATGATCTGGTAAACGACGGCGGCATCATGGACCTGTGGGTGCGCGAGGCGAGATTGTTCAAATATGGCTCCGGCACGGGGACAAACTTTTCCAAGCTCCGCGGCGAAAATGAAGCCCTTTCCGGCGGCGGAAAATCTTCCGGTTTGATGAGCTTCCTGAAAATCGGCGATCGGGCCGCGGGGGCGATTAAGTCCGGCGGCACCACGCGCCGGGCCGCCAAGATGGTGTGCCTTGATCTTGATCATCCGGACATCATGGATTTCATCAACTGGAAAGTCCGCGAGGAAATTAAAGTTGCGGCGATGGTTGAAGGGATGAAGCATCTCAAGCCCGAGCAGCAGCAGCTCGCATCGCAGCTCAAACTCAAGCTCGATTATGATTTCAACGGCGAGGCGTATAACACCGTTTCGGGGCAGAATTCCAATAATTCGGTCCGCGTGCCGGATGAATTTATCAAAGCGCTCGATCAGGACGGCGACTGGCATCTGGTCCGCCGCACCGACGGCAAGGTGCACAAAACCGTCAAAGCCCGCGAACTCTGGAAGCAGGTGGCGTTTGCGGCCTGGCGGTGCGCCGATCCCGGCGTCCAATACGACGACACCATCAATCAATGGCACACCTGCCCCCAGAGCGGTCGTATCAATGCCAGCAATCCATGCAGCGAATATATGTTTCTGGATAATACGGCCTGCAATCTGGCGTCGATCAACCTCATTAAATTCTTCGATGCCGAATCCCGCACCTTCGATATTGAAGGTTTCCGCCATGCCTGTCGCCTCTGGACGATTGTGCTGGAAATTTCCGTCTTGATGGCCGCTTATCCCAGCCGCGAAATTGCCCGGCTCAGCTATGAATACCGTACCCTGGGCCTCGGCTACGCCAACATCGGCACCATGCTGATGGTGGCAGGTGTGGCCTATGACAGCGATAAAGCACGGGCGGTATGCGGGGCAGTTACAGGTTTGATGACAGCGGAAAGCTACGCCACTTCGGCAGAGTTGGCCAAAGAACAGGGCCCGTTCCCCGGATTTCACCGAAATCGGGCTGAGATGCTGCGAGTGATGCGTAATCATCGCGCTGCGGCATGGGGTGGCGAATTTGAATCGCTCAATATCAAACCCGTGGTCATCGATGCCGGAGAATTTACCCAGCCGGGGCTGGCGAGTCCGGAATTGCTTGTCGCCGCTCGCGAGGCTTGGGACCGCGCGGTGAAGCTGGGCGAAACCTACGGCTACCGGAATGCGCAGACCACCGTTATTGCTCCCACCGGCACCATCGGGTTGCTGATGGATTGCGATACCACCGGCGTGGAGCCGGATTTTGCGCTGGTGAAGTTCAAGAAACTCGCCGGCGGCGGCTATTTCAAAATCGCCAATCAGTCCATTGAGCCGGCCCTCAAAAATCTCGGTTACACGCCGGCGCAAATTCACGATATTTTGCAATACGTGCTGGGCACGTTGAAACTCAGCGGTGCCCCGCATATCAATATGGAGAGTCTAAAGGCGAAGGGCTTCACGGATGAAGAACTGGCCAAAGCAGAGGTCTGCCTGCCCACTGTTTTTGAGCTGGCCTTCGCCTTTTCTCCCTATACCTTTGGCGAGGCGACCATGACACGCCTCGGCTTTACTCCCGAGCAGTGGCAAAACCCGAAGTTTAATCTCCTCAAGGCGCTCGGTTTCACCAAAAAGCAGATTCGCGAGGCCAACGACGTGATCTGCGGTTCCCAGACCATTGAAGGCGCACCGCATCTGAAGCCCGAACACCTCTCCGTCTTCGACTGTGCCAATAAGTGCGGCCGAAACGGCAAACGCTTCATCCATCACATGGGGCATATCCGCATGATGGCTGCCGCTCAGCCGTTTATCAGTGGTGCCATCAGCAAAACCATCAATCTGCCCAATGAAGTCGGTGTGGCGGAAATTGAGGAAGCCTACCGCGAAAGTTGGCGCCTCGGGCTCAAGGCCGTCGCCCTTTACCGTGACGGTTCCAAGCTCAGCCAGCCGCTCAACAGCACTGCCGATGACGATGCCGCCGATGATGCGCAGGTTGACCTGCTCAAGGCGGAATCTGCGGCCGCCTGCACCACCTGCGGCGATCCGTCCCCCGCTGTCGCGACACCCGCGGAAGCTCGACCGGGTACCGACGGTGCCGTGGTGGAGAGAATTATTGAGCGAGTGGTGCATCGCCCGCTGCGGCGGCGTCTGCCCAATACGCGGCGCAGCATTACCCATAAATTCGATATCGCCGGCCACGAAGGATATGTCACCTGCGGTCTTTTTGACGATGGCACGCCGGGTGAAGTATTTGTGGTGATGGCCAAGCAGGGGAGCACCGTCGGCGGGCTGATGGATACCGTCGCCACGCTGCTGTCCTTGAATCTTCAGCACGGTGTGCCGCTGGAGGATATGGTTCGCAAATTTGAACACATGCGTTTCGAACCCGCCGGGATGACATCCAATTCCGATATCCCCTTCGCCAAGAGCGTCATTGATTACATCGTGCGTTGGCTGGCCATGGAATTTATCCCCGGCTACCGCGAGCAGCACGCTCCGCGGCGCGGAAATGCCCAAACGTCCGGTGATGATCATGCGGCCGTGCCGCCATACCGTTGGCCCACCTCATCGGAACCCGCGGCCCACGGGCATCATTCCAACGGCAACGGAAAAACGCAGTCGTCGGCGGTCGTGGCGGTGAGCGACAACGGCAATCGGCATGCGACCGCCTCCACCATTAAAAATATCTTGGAAATGCGGCTTCATGATCAGATGGCGACCGCTTCCGGCGCACTATCGGCGCAGATGGCCACACTCATGGGCGATGCCCCGGTGTGCAAGTGCGGCAGCATCACCGTGCGTAATGGCAGTTGTTATCGCTGCCTGAACTGCGGCGAATCTCAGGGGTGCTCCTGATCGGCATAGCCGCCGCATCTGCATTTCAAGCTCATCACGCGAGCCGGTCGGCAAACCGCCACCGGCTCGCTTTTTTACGCGCGTTGCAACGAAACAGGAAGCTTCGGCAGTCGCTCCATTTGGCGTGGCAGTTCTCGATGAGGGGTTGTCGCCATCGCAAGTCTCGCTCGCTCATCCCCCCCCCCAAGCCACCCCATCCGGGTGAGGGGCGAAGGGGGATTGCGGCTGGCGGCGATATTTGCGGCCAGCGGGCGTTGGTTTGGCTGCGGCAGATTTCAACCGGCAGTTGGCGGTGACCAGCTAAAATTCGCATGCGGGGCCTTACTCATCGCTTTGGCGGCCTGGAAAAGGCATTCCTGGCAGACGATTGCCTGAGGGTATTCCGCCGTTGACCAGCGCGGCAGCGAGCCGGGAATGTTAATGCGCAAGCACAGCGTGCATTGGTATTTATCTCCATGGGTTGCCGCCGCATTAAGGGCCTTTTTCAGGCAATCCAAACAGATAACCGACCCGTGATGCCCCTCCACCATCGCCGCCTCACCATCCCATGCGGTATGGCAGAAGTCGCATAGGATCGATACGCCCTCGTCGTGATATTCCTGCATTTCTTTACATCCACTGTAAAAACGGTCGCAGCTATGCTAGCATGGATGCAAGCTGGAGGAAATGCTTTGACAGCGACGAATACATTTATGACGACGTTGGTAAGCCCGGAAGCCGTTTTACTGGAAACCGAGGCCAATTTTGCAGTGATCCCTGCGGACGACGGCCAGATGGGTATTCTCAAAAACCGCGCCCCGGTCGTGACTCGTCTCACCCCCGGCATCTTGAAGATTGAAACGCCCGGCGGCGTGTACCGCTACTTCGTCGGCGGCGGATACGCCCAACTGAAAAATAACCGGCTCACCGTCATGGCCGAAGAGGCACTTCCGGAAGATGCCATCAATGCTGACCGGGTGGCGGCCGAGGAATCGCGTTTAAGCCAGACCAGGGCCGACGATCTGCAGGCCGTGAAGATGGTGCAACTGCGCATCAGTGCGATGCGAAATCTCTTGGCCGGCGAATGAGGCCCTCCGACTGCGGCGGGGATTCGGTTTGAATTCGCATCGCGTATTATAATGATGACGGCGCAGGATGCGGGACCGATTTGAACCACCATTGACGCCCGCGCTATGGGATGTTAGCTTGCGCCACGGCGACAGGACGTTGTCAACGCGAATCGTTATCGCAAGGAGTGTGACATGCACGTGAGAAGTGAAATGAAACAGGCTTTGATTTTATTGGCGGCAATGGCGGGAATTGCAGTTGGCAGCGGGTGGGTGCAGGCCCAATCCGACAATGCCCCGGCTGTCACCATACCGCCGGGTAATGCGGCGCCGACAACGCAACCATCGGGAAATTCCACCACGGCACCCACCACCGCCCCGACAAGCATGCCGGCCGGCGGCACCAATTCATCCGGCACTGCCGGATCAAGCAGCGGCACCGCCGGTTCGTCAAGCGGAACAGCGGGCAATAGTACCTCGGGCAGCGGCTCATCGGCACCCGCAGGCGGCAAGCACTCTCATTCACACCTTAAGCCGTCGAAGCATCGCAAGGCCCACCGGCATGGCAGCAGTGGAAACTCCGCCTCATTGTCTTCATTTATTGGTGAAGTTTCCGCCACCAACGTGAATATACGCAGCGGCCCAGGATTGCGATATTACATCGTGGGGCAATTGAACAAGGGGGCGCTCGTCAACGTGGTAAAAACCGTCAAAGGCTGGGATGTTATTTCGGCTCCGGTCGGTGCACGGTGCTATGTCGCCAAACAATACGTCAAACTCAATAGCACCGGTGATCGGGGCACCATCATGTCTCGATTTGTCAATCTGCGGGCCGCCAGCGCCCTGGCGCCGACGAGCGATTACGCCGTGGTTGGGCTGGCTCGGCGCGGGCAGCGGGTGTCCGTTGTCGGCCGATCAGGAATGTTTTATATCATTCTCGCACCAATGCACACGCACTTTTATATTTATGCTTCATTTGTGAAACCCGCGCCCGCTGGCAGCACCTACATCAGTCCGCAGTTGCAGATGCCCCCAAATTTTGCAGGTGTAACCGTTGCCGGCTTGGCGCCCTCCTCCGTACAAAATGCCGGCGCGTCGGCTTCTGTTCCGCCACCTAATGGGGCGGCATCATCAGGAGCCAATGCACCGGCAGTGCCGGCTCCCGTATCTGGGGCCTCGACACCAGCCGTCGCTCCTGCGAATAACGGCAGTTCACCGGCGGGTGTCACACCGGCACCGATCGTTCCGGCGGGCATCAAACCGGCCCCCACGTATAATCCCAAGGCGTATCGCCAGTTTTCAAAACTCGATAAGGCTCTGCTGGTGCAGTTCAAAAAGCCGCTGATGGATCGCAAACTCGCGAAGCTCCAAAAGGGGTTCAAAGCCCTTTTGCAGGAAAAGCCTCTTCCCGGCTCCATTCGTTCGGCCGCCAAGCTGCGCCTCAAGGAAATCAAACGAATGATCGCGATCCAAAAGCTGGCGGCGGCTCCGGTTGCATCAACCCCCATCACGACCACGATCGCTCCCTATCAGCAGCAGTGGGAACAGTCGAAAAAAATATTGGAAAAGAGCATCGCCACGGCGCCGTTTCTGGCCCGAGGCTTGCTGGAAACCAGCCACACCACGCACCTATATGCCCTGCTGAATCCGTACAACGGTCGGGTTGTGGCGTACGTCCAGCCGCCGAAGGATATGGACCTCTCCAAACTGATCGGTTCTTATGTCGGGATCAAAGGGCTGGTGGTCAGCAAGACAGGCGCTTTCATTCGCGTTATTAAACCGAATTCGGCAACGCTGCTGCCCAATCCGAAACCCTGACGCACGGCTCGCACGATCTGGATGAAACCGTTGATGAGGCGGAGCCTCCACTCGATGCGACGGCGTTTTTTTAATCCCGACGGCATCAATCGTCGGCGTAGACCCCGCAGGAGTTTTGCTATTGTCAGCGGATATTCACTCCCGATTTAAATTTAATCCAGCAGATTTCATCGCGGAAAGGTCCAAAGCCGTGGATGCCTCCGGCATTCGCAGGGTTTTCGACATGGCCGCCACCATGAAAGACCCGGTTAATCTTTCCATCGGCCAGCCTGATTTTGATGTTCCGGACGCCATCAAGCGGCGGGCGATTGAAGCCATCGAGCATGGTCGAAATCGTTACACCCCAACACAGGGCATTGCCGATCTGGTGAAGCCCATTCGGCAGCAGGTGGAGCGGGATACCGGGTGGAAAGATCCCGGCGTGATGATCCTCTCCGGAACCTCCGGCGGAATCATGCTCTCGATGTTCGCCTGTCTGAATCCCGGCGATGAGGTGATTTTTCTCGATCCCTATTTTGTCATGTATCACCATCTCCCCAAACTCGTCGGGGCGGTTCCCGTCAGTGTGGACAGCTATCCGGATTTCCGTCTTGACGCGGCAAAAATCGAAGCCGTCATCACTCCACGCACCCGGATGCTCATCATCTGCTCACCCAACAACCCCACCGGCATGGCCTATACCGAGGCCGAGCTGCGGGCAACGGCTGCGGTGGCGAAGCGGCACGGTCTGCTGGTGCTCAGTGATGAAATCTACGATGCGTTCTGCTATCAGCCGCACGTGAGTATCGCCTCAATGCTGCCCGATCAATGTATTCTGCTCAAGGGGTATTCCAAAACGTACGCCATGACCGGCTGGCGGCTCGGATATGCCGCAGGGCCCCGGGCGATTATCGAACAGATGATCAAACTGCAGCAATACACGTTTGTCTGTGCTCCCTCACCGGCGCAATATGCGGCGCTGGAACTGCTTCACTCCGGTACGGTGGATATGACCGCCCACATTGATGAATACCGGCGCCGGAGAGATCGCCTCATTGAAGGCATCGGCGATCTGTATCCGGTAGGCGATCCGCGGGGGGCTTTTTACCTCTTCGCCCGCGCGCCGGGTAACTGGTCGGGCAGCGAACTGGTGCAGCGTGCAGTCAATAAAAATTTACTTCTTATTCCCGGTTCAGTCTTCAGTTCCCGCGATACCCATTTCCGCATCAGTTACGCGGCATCGCGGGAGCATATTGAAAAGGGCATCGAAATCCTGCGCGCGCTGGCGCAGGAAGCTCAGATGAAGTGACCGCCATGGGTAGTATCTGGTCGATCATCGGACAGACTCGCGCCCTGACTCAGCTCCAGCGGGTCCTGGGGTCGGAGCGGCTTGCCTCCACGTGGATATTTCATGGGCCGATGGGGGTCGGTAAATACCGCACGGCGCTGGCGTTTGCCAAATGCGGTCTGTGCCCTGCGCCCTCCCTCCGGCCCAACGCCGGTGAGCACGTCCTTCCCGCCCTGCCGGGCGACTTTCAACTTATCGAGCCGTGCGGCGAATGTCCCTCCTGCCGAGCCTGCGATGCTCAGCTGCATCCGGACCTGCATGTGATCAATCGGCAACTCGGCAGCGTGTATGACCGGGGCGGGAAGTCAAGACGCACCACGCTGGGCATTGACATCATCCGCGGCGAAATGATCGGCGATGATTCCCCGGACCACCGGGTTGAAAGCAAACTCTATAAACATTCGCAGATGGGCCGGGGTAAATGGTTTATTATTGACGAAGCCGATCTGATGCAGCCCGTGGCTCAGAATGCCCTGCTCAAGGCGCTTGAAGAGCCGCCGCCGCGTACCTACATCGTCATGTGCACCGGCAGCGTGGGAGACCTGCTGTCCACCATCCGCAGCCGGTCGCAGCAGGTTGCCTTTGAACCGCTTCCGGCGGATGTTATCGTCCGGCGCCTGATGGAAGATGGTTTTTCCGCCACTGATGCGGGACTGCTTGCCCGCCTTTCTGAAAACAGCCTCGGGCGAATTATGTCCTGGCTGCCGGCCGCGCCAGCAACGGCGACGGGAAAAAAGTCCGCCAAACCCGCGACGGATGGAAATATTCTGCGCGTGGCACATCGCGTTGCCCAGGCGATGGATCATCTGCTGATGGGGCAGGCCGGCGCCGGCGATCTGGCGCAAGTCGTCAATGACGGAGCGGCCATGATGGCGGAAGTGTTTTTAAGCCACGATCCGACCGCCAGTAAGGATCGCTCGACACGCGACGGCGGCATGGTGACTTTTGCCCTGATTGAAATGTGGCTTTGTGACCGCCTTCGATCCGCGGTGGGCCGACCCGTGGAATTTACGCTCCCCTCAACGGCAGGGGCGATGGATTTGGATCGGGCTCGGGCCTGCATGGAAATATGCTCGCAGGCGGCTGCCCAGCTTGATGCCAACGTCCATCAACCCACAGCCGTGATGAATGCCTGCACCGCGATGGAGGCGGTGATTCGGGGTGTGGCGTAAATGCCGACTGGCAGACCCGAGTTGTGGTGGCAAGCCGATCAGAACAGGCGCAGTTGTTCGCCCGGTAGGACGGGCCTCGCAACGGGCTTGAGCCAATCGGTGCGTTCAAACGGATGGGATAAAGTCAGTCGGCATCCGATGCGCTCATCCGACGAGAAAAGACGTGTGACAATTTCCGGACAGTTGCATTGACGTGAACGGTGCAGCAACACCACATGCGCCGGCAATCGGCCCGATCCGCTCTGTGCCGTCGTGGTATCGAATATCGCCTGCACCAATGCAAACGCCTCGGCGTTGGATAAATGGCCAGCTCCGCCCATGATCCGCTCCTTGAGACGTTGCGGGCGGAGCGATCCAAGCTGCATATCCGGATCATAATTACTCTCGATGGCCAGTATGCTGCATCCCAGAAAGAACTCAATCAGTTGCTTCGGGGCACGCCCCATATCCGTAGCGTAGGCAAGCCGATGAGAGCCGCAGGCTATCCGATAGGCATGGCTTCCTTGTTGATCGTGCGCCAGCCGCATCGTGCGACATTCAACTCCGGGCAGCGGTTCAAACGGTTCGCCGTTAAACGGGCGGATCAAAGCATCAAACGCATCGAGTTTTTTGGCGCGGCGGGCATGCGATCGGATATCGGCAAGTTGATCGGCCGGGCAGAAAACGGGTATTTGATGTTCGATGATGGTGTTGATCCAGGTAGGCGTGAAATGGTCGCAATCCAGATGGGTGAGGCAGAGAGCCTTGATGTCGCCTACGGCCACTCCCAATCCGTTCATGCGCCCGGACGCAGTCCGTGGCCCGATTCCCGCGTCCAGAAGAAACATTCCCGCCGGCGTGCGGATCAGCGAGCAATTCCCGGTCGATCCGCTGGCGAGCACCGATAGTTCAAGCGACATCCACGCACCTCCATCCTGACTCACCGGTGCGGCTGTCGAACTGCGCATCCATGGCCGAAAGTGTAGTCAATTCTGCCTGCCGAGCCAAGGCCACGGTGGGCAGCGAAATCTTGACGGGCAGGGGTCTTCGGAGTCCGTCGGCACTGTCCAGAATTAAATGGCCCTGGACTTGTCCAAGGCGTTTCCATTCGCGGTCGCGCCGCCGTGTGAGGTTTTCCCGGACATTTTTGGCAAACGCCGCGACCAGAAGATATGCGCCAACACCCGGGTAATCGGCGAACAGGACGCGGACGCCGCCCGCCGTTTGCTCCTACCAACTCGACACGTTACGATTTTGACAATGATTCCATTTTGAGGCCGCGTTATGGTCGCATTGGCTGAAATATTAACCGCTGAAGATAAGGTGAAGAGCCCTTTTGCCCGCGCCGATCTTCGCGCCGGCGATAACAAAATCCCCAACGGGACGACGGACAGTTGCTGGTTCGGCTGGCAGACGATGGAGGAACGCAACCCCTACGGCGGCCCGGGCAGCACAGATACCGCGTTCTCCCCAGCTTGGGCGCTCCACGAGATGCAGAATGCCGATAACGGTGCGGGGCTGTACCTGGGGCCCAACCAGCAGGCGTTCATCAACGCCATGCACACTCCGGGGCAGATACACATTCTGAACGGGGTTAATGGGTAATGGCAGGCAAGGCTCACCGACGCTGGCTCATCGCAATCGTTGTGGCCGCCGGGGCGCTGGCGCTCGCGTTTGCCTTCCTGCTCAGGCCGCGTCCGAAACTGCACCGAGCGGGCTGGTACGTTTACCAGTCGCTGTTCGGGAGGCACAATCCCTACGCCCTCGATCGCGTCCGGTTGGGCCTACCTTTCTCCCCGGCGCCCCAACTTCGGATACGCCATTTTCGGCCGTTGCGCCGCGTGGTGCGAATATTGGTGGGTGGCTTCTCTTTCGGCATCCCGCGGGCCGGCCTTACGCGGATATACGGTGACAGTTTCTGCGTTGGGAATTTCAACGTAAAGGCCGTCAGGTATTGGACGAGGGTGAAGAGATCGAGTGCGGGTCGGCAGGCGAGGCACGTCCACGATCTCTCGCCATTGCGGTGGCTGCGTCGGCCGAAGGGATACATCGTTTTCTGGGTGGACCCCGCCAACTATTACCTCGTGCCACGCGGTGCGCGGGTTATACGCTGCTACCTCCGGTACAACCCGTCAAGGCGCACACCGTTGCCGCTGCCCGAGTACGACGCTACCGGGCCGGGGCGCTACATCGTCGGCGGCGGTGATTCGCCGCCTTGGACCGAGCGTGAAAGCATGCTCCACGGAGGCAGTGTATATCTAATACGTCTCCAGACCATGATGCGCCGATACGGGCTCTCGGACGCAAGCTGCAAGCGGCTCGTGGACCGGATTATTTTGGGCAAGCTGCGCCGCCTGACGGACATTCAGATCGCTCATCAGGTCATCGCGACCAGCGGATCGCGAATCCGTATGATTAAGAACCTCGACGAGGCAGTGTGGGACGGGCTCCTTATCGCGAGCGGTCCCCCCATAAGCCCGGGCCCGGTCGTGTGGATCGCACTGCCCAAGCACCGCACCATGTACCTGCAGACCTACGGCCACGAAATGCTTATGACGATCTACAACCGGCACGGCATGGCTGTCAGGGGCGGATATTTGAACTTCTTCTACTCACTCCCACCGCTGCGGGAAAGGCTGGAGTTGCTCAAGTCTGCCGTTGTGGCGTATTGGCTGCAAAGGCCAAAGGTAGGGGCGGAACCGGCGCGCAGTGGGCAGCCCACGGGCCGTGAAACCCCGCAATGGGCCCCGCTCGGACGTCAAAGGAATAAGGGGTAGAGCTTGGTGGAAAAGAAGAAAATCATATGGTGGACGCTGAACATCCTGCCCACGATGCAACTGATTTACATTGCCTACGGTTTCTACCACGTATACCGTATCAGGCACCACTTGCGACCCTTGGGGCTGGAACTCTGGAAGGTGAACCGAGCGTGGCCGATGTATCTCGGCCTTGGCGTCGGCTTCCCGATAGCCGCCACTTTGGTCGGCACCGTGTTGGGAGCGATCGCCGCGGTGGCGCTCCGGAGTCGCTGGGGTGCGTCGACGGCGTCGGCGTTGGCGGCGCTGGCTGTCGCCCACTTTTTTACTTTGGCGTGTGTGGGAATGTGGCCGTAGATACGGTGAGGTGCTATCTGGTCAACAGAGCGAAAATTGCATTTTGGACGCTTAATATACCCCCGGTAGTGCAGCTGGTGCGCATTGGGATCAGCCTGTACGCGGCATACAGTATGGCGGTGCCCAGCGTGCCAGGGTATGGCGACGCACGCGCAGTCTACTTTGCGCTTGGCGGGGGTTTCCCGCTCATCGAAACCCTGCTGTGTGTCCTGTTGGGTGCGGCTGCGGCCGTTGCGTTCCGCAGCCGGCTGGGCGCATCGACGGCGTCGGCGCTGGTAGCGTTTGCGGTTGCGCATTTTGTGGTGGTTGGGTGCGTAGCTCCACCGTTGCAGGGTTATTTCGGAAATTAGCCGATACAAGAACCGGCGGCGATAGGGGCAGGGCGGTGGGGGCTGGGAGCACCACGGTCAGCAAAGGGGCACCACCTAGTCTGCCTGGGCCGCTGCCAATTGTTGGGTATTTGCGAACCTGGGCGGCGAGTGCGCTAACAAGCATCCGGAGAAGTGTATCTGGCGCGGATTTTTGCGGTATGAAGGCTCTGGCCAGCCGATTCGATTTTCAGGAGTTGATCGGGCAACCAGCGCGGCAGGAAGTTTACAATGCCCGCGCGGGCCGATTTTACGGCAACCGTGCATCACGGCAGCTTCCGTGCCACGCCACGGGGCGTTATGATTCCATTGTAAATTCCATTTTGAGGTTGCGTTATGGTCGTGATCAGAAAAGTATTATTGGAACCGGACGGGAGAGCGGCGGCTGGGGATAGCCATGACCGAGCGGAAGGCGCTACGGCGTGCGCAGCCGGTGGCCGCGGCGTAACCTTGGTGCCTTGGTACTTTGGGCGCGGCAAGGGCAGGGAGGGCTACTTGGATAGCCGCGGCGAGGTCGCCATACCGCCGCAATTTGACAACGTCAGTGAGTTCGAGGACGGAACGGCCGTTGTCTCCGTCGGCGGCAAATACGGCATCATTGGCACCGATGGGAGGTTCCTCGTGCCGCCGAGATTTACCGATATGTTCTACACGGGGGACCAGCTTTGGTGTGCCGCGGCCGAGGGGGGCTACGTTGGCCGGGTCAACTTGGCCGGCGAGGTCGTGATCCCGCCCAAGTTCCAGACGGTCGGTGACTTCACCGACGGCGTGGCAGCCGCAATGGTTGACGAGGATGCATGGGGATTTATTGATCGGAAAGGCGAACTACTTATCGAGCCATGCTACAGCTTCACGCGAGGTTTCGCCCATGGCTTGGCATATTTTAAGCTGGGCAACGTTAACGGATTCTTTGACAGAGATTTCAAAATGAGGTTCGGGCCGACGCGCCGCCGGCGGTTCAAAACCGATTTCCAGGAGGGGGTCGTGGGGTTCTGGGAAGGCGGACGCCTGGGCTTTATGGATACGGAGGGCAGGGTCGTTATTGAACCTCGGTTCGTGGCCAGCAGCGGCTTCGAGGGAGGCGTGGCGTGGGTGCGTGTCGGCCGCCTCTGGGGGCTCATCGACAAAAAAGGCGAATTCCTCGCCGAGCCGAAGTTCGGAGACTGCGAGTTTTTTTCGGAGGGGCTCGCGTGGGTGCGTATTGGGCGGCTTTGGGGGGCGATCAACAAAAAGGGAGAGTACGCATTTGAGCCAAAATTCGTGTCCTGCATTTACGACCATGGAAAAAAGGGTGGCGGACGCAGGGTAGCCAAGCCGAGTGGGTTCAAAGGTGGCCTTGCGCGCGTCGCCGTAAAGCGACAGGGCGAACTCCGGTTCGGGTACGTTGACAGGGCCGGGAACTTCAGGCTTCCGCCAATCTTTCCGCACGGCGGAGATTTCCGCGGCGGTGTAGCTCGCGTGTTCTTCCCTGACACAAAAAGGCGCCACCGATACCGATATTGGATGGCAAGCTTGGTAACCGAGAACGGCGAGGTGCTTTACGGCCCGCACAAAGGGGAGACCGTCGGCTGAAGAACGCCGCCGCGGACTTTGCCCCGGCGCGTTATGATTCCATTGTAAATTCCATTTTGAGGCCCTTATGGTCGCAGCTGTCGGCCTACGCCCCCCATAACCCCGGCCTCTGCGAACCTCTGAGTCCCCTGCGGTTAAATCGGTTTCTCTCTTTCCCTGCAGCCAACGGCTATTCATCGCGGTCAGCAGCTATTCACCGCGGTGGCCGCCGGCGGATTAAATCCACCGACTCGCATTTGCCCTAATCGTGATTCACCTGCTCTGTCGGCGCGGCCGCATGAGGCAAAATCGCCGATGGCTCGACGAATCGCCCACTTCCCCATTAGGATATAACGGTGCGGAAGAGAAGGTCTTCGCGTTTCGGTTGGTTCGTCGGGAACAGGATTGATGTTGGTAACATTGTTGCGTGCAAAAATCCATGGGGCCATCATTACTCAGGCAAATCGCGATTATGTGGGCAGCATCACCATTGATACCGACCTGCTGAAAAAAAGCGGCCTGCTGCCCAATGAACGTGTGCTGGTTGCGGATATCCACAACGGCGTCCGTTTTGAAACCTACATCATCGCCGGCGAAAAAGGGACGGGCGTTGTCGGCATCAACGGAGCGGCGGCGCATCTGGTCAAACCGGGAGAGAAAATTATCATCATGGCTTTCGCCCAGATGACCTTGGAAGAGGCACAAACCTATCAGGCTGGTGTTCTGCTGGTGGACGCCGACAATCGTCCGCTCAAAACCATGGTGCTTCGAAGTCAGCTCTGATAGCCGCCGGATCAGGACATGGCTCCGGTGATGGTGTCGACACATTTGAAAGCCAATGGCGGTTGGCGGCAACTATGACGGAACTGGAGAATTGATGAACTTATCCCGGCTTTCCCTGCGTGCAGTGTTGCGTCCAATGATCTTGATGTTTATTCCGGCGCTGGTGCTGTTGGCTACAGCAGGATGTGGTTATGAACCGGGATGGATGATCAGTGCCAAGCCCAGTTATCGGGTTCAGCGGGCGCTGGCGATGGTGTCTCCGGCGGTTGTTCGTATTGATGTGGTGATGCGACAATTTCAGGGCGGCGTGGCGACGCATTTTCGCGCCATCGGCAGCGGGGTGATCATCGACCGCGAGGGGAGAATTCTGACCAATTTTCATGTCGCCGGCCGGGCACGGCATATTGAAGTGATTCTCGCTGATCGAGAGAAGATATCCGCGCGGAGGATTGGAGCGGATCACTGGACCGATCTGACTCTCATCCAACTCAATCGAAAAGAATTGAAGGCCAAACACGCCCATTTCAAATGGGCCCGGCTGGGGAATTCATCGCACGTCATGCTCGGCGAACCGGTGATGGCCATCGGAACCCCCTACGGTCTGGCCCGAACCGTCACGCGCGGAATTATTTCTAATACCGATCGCTTCTTCAATGCCTCCACCATCGACGGTTATGAAACGGGTCAATTTAATAATTGGCTTCAGACCGATGCGGCCATCAACCCCGGAAATTCCGGCGGCCCGCTCATCAATCTCAGGGGACAGGTGATCGGCATCAACACGCGCGGCGATCCAGATGCCAACAATCTCGGCTTTGCCATCCCCATCAATGTCGCCCGGGCGGTGATACCCTCATTGGAACGCTACGGCAGAGTCTATCGTTCGTATATCGGAATTAATTTTCAACCCCTCCATGACCTGCATCATTTTTATCATATCGGTCCTGGTCAGGGGGTGTTGGTGCGCTCGGTTGACCCGTCTTCCCCGGCTCGCAAGGCGGGGGTGCAGCCGCAGGATGTCATCCTTGCCGTCAACGGTCACCCCACCAACTGCCAATTTCCTGAACAGTTGGCCCCAATCCGAAATTACATTGCATCGCAACCGATCGGCTCCGTCCTTACGCTGAGTATTGACCGGCTCAACAGCAACAATCAGGTTCAGCACATGATCATCCATGTCAAGACGCAGCGACTGGAGAGCGCTATTTCGCCTCAGCATCTTATTTCCGCCTGGGGGATGGTGGTACGTAACCTCACCACCACCTATCTGCGGGAATCTCACATGCCGATGATCAAGGGTGTGCTGGTAACCAGCATCCGGAGCGATTCTCCGGCTGATCTGGCCGGCATCGAAGACGGGGATATCATTGTGCGCGTCGGATCGCAGAACATTGCGGACTCGAAGGAAATGAAATCAGTGGCGAAGCAGGTGGATAAAAAGGGTGTCCCTGTAGCGGTGGTCGTCCATCGCGGACGCACGCCTCAAACGCTGGTTCTGACACCCTCGAAGCCGGGACAGTGATCCATGGCTCATTGCCGGCCATCCTGCGCAGAGTGCAGGCCTGTTGATGCAGGCGTCGTGCAATTTACTCAAGGAGATTTACTGATGGGTTGGATGTCTTTTATGCGGCGCTCCATCAAGGGCGGTTCCAGCGATTGTGTCCGGGGCAACCGACGGGGCGGTCGGGTATCCCGATCGGTCCTGGTTCGCATGTCTGTGGCAACTGCCGCGACTTTTTGTCTCTCCGCAGGGATGAGCCCATCAGCGACCGCAGGCGTCAGCACGGCTCAAATTCAGCAGGTGGCCAAAAGTCTGGTCATGGTGAAGTACACCGCCGAAAATGAATTCAAAAAAAGCACCAAACTCAGCGCTCAGGGGATCGTGCTCAACAAACAGGGCGTCGTGATGGTCACGGCGGATCTGTTTCCAGAGGCCCTGCCCGTGTCGTATTTCCATCATCTTAAAATCCAACTTGCAACCGGCCGGATGAAGACCATTCCGGCGGAATATCTCGGGCGTTCACCCGACGGGGTCATGTGCTATGTCAAGGCTCTCAAACCGCTTGATTTACCCCCGCTGGTCATCAAAAATCCGGTTGAAGTGCATCTCGGAGAGCAGATCTATTCCATTGGTCGGCTTGATAAAACTCTTGGCTACAAGCCCTATATCGGATTTGATCGCGTAAAAATACTCGCCCGGCAACTCCGATGGATTGCGGCGACCACGGTGTTCGGCCTTACCAATGCGACCAGTCCCGTCTACGCGGCGGATAGCGGCGATTTTGCCGGGATTACCTTTCCCAATTCCGGGCATCTTGTGGAACTCAGCATTCTGGGGCATTCCGGGCCGGTCGATATTTCCGATCCTCTCCAAACCGGCGTGTTTCTCCCATGGGATTCGGTCAAAGGGTACATTAAGCATGCACCGCTGAAGCGTACTCCCTGGCAGGCACCGTGGATCGGAACCATGGATTCCACCGGACTGAAAAAAGCGGTCCGCAAGTTGTACCACATCAAACAATATTCCGGCGTGATGATCGGACGCGTGATTCCCGGCATGCCCGCTGCTAAAGCGGGGCTTAAAAGCCAGGATATTGTTCTCACCATTGACGGTCAGCCATTTTCCCACTCGCCGCTTCCCAATTTCATGTTGGCGGCGTTCGAACGCAAAATATATGCCTGCAAACCGGGCGATACGCTTCGCCTCGGCGTCCTTCGTGATGGTAAAAAACACCTTACCATCAACGTGAAAGTCGGAATCGAACCGCTGCAAGGGTCCCGCATGCCGCGCTATCTCAACCGCAAATTGGGATTGGTGGTGCGCGATCTTTCCTTCTTTGACCTCTACAACCGCAAATTGTCACAGAAACAGAAAGGTGTCGTGGTATCGCTGATCCGCACGGGTGCACCGGCGGGGTTGGGCAATACGCCGCTCCAATCAGGCTACATTATCACCCGCATCGATAACAAGAAGGTTGCGAATGTCGCGCAGTTTGCAAAAATGGTGACAGCTGACCTCAAAAAGCACGGTACTCACAGCCTCGTTTTTGAAGTGATCAATGGCCAAGGCGATACCGCCGTCTGCCATGTTCGCGTGCACTGATTTCCCAGCCGTTAGTCTGTGAGCATCCGGTTAAATGTCGGCAGTCGGAATGCCGCGTTTTCCGCACCGGCGGTGTTGATGAAGGCCAATACTTTCTCAAGCGGCTCTGCGCTGGGCCTGCGCCCAGCGCGTGAAGTGGCATACGGGTTGATTCCGGACCGGCCGCGCTAAAACCGCGCCAAGTTTATGTTTGCGATTGCGTAAGCCCGACTATAATGTTGAGCCGTCGGTGATGCTCATTGGTGCTTGCGGAGGTTTACAACTATGGCCGGAGAGGTGCGAAATATTTCTTGCGCAGGTGGCAAAAGCTTTTCACTTCAGCAGTTCACGTGTACCGAATCACCTCCGTCGTCCGTCACGGAGTACGAAAAAAAGGAAAAGTGCGGTGTCTTCGGCATTATGGGGCCCAGCGATTCCGTTGAACGCTGCTATTACGGCCTCTACGCCCTGCAGCATCGCGGGCAGGAATCTGCCGGTATCGCCGCCACCGACGGTCACACCATTTCCGCCCATACCGGCTTGGGACTGGTCGCGGACGTATTTAATAAATCCGTGCTCAAGGAACTGACCGGTTCGGGGGCAATCGGCCATGTGCGCTATTCCACGGCCGGATCAAACCGGAAATGCAATGCTCAGCCCATCCTTGAAGAATATATCGACGGTCAGGTGGCCGTCGCCCACAACGGTAATCTGATCAATGCCGCGCTGCTGCGGTCGGAATATCAGAAATTCGGCCACATTTTTTATTCGACCAGCGATACTGAAATCGTCATCCATATGCTGGCCAAGCCGACGCACCAGGAAAAACCGGATCCGCTTGCCCACGTGCTCAATCATCTTCAGGGGGCGTTCAGCTTTGTTTTCCTCTTTCGCGACCGACTCGAAGCCTGCCGCGACCCTTGGGGATTTCGCCCCCTGGTGATCGGTAAGACCCGCGACGGATATTACTGCGTGGCATCGGAAACCTGCGCACTTTCAAGTATTCAAGCGAGCTTTGTCCGCGAAGTTGAACCGGGTGAAATCATCACCATCGACATCACCGGCACCCAATTGACCAGCCGGTATTTCACCGCGTCGCGCCCCGAGCCGGCACACTGTGCGTTTGAACATGTCTATTTTGCCAGCCCGTCGAGTTTTCTATTCGGCGATACCGTCGTGAATGTTCGCCAGAAGATGGGGCGGCAACTGGCAATCGAAAGCCCGGTGGATGCTGACATTGTCATCCCCATACCCGACAGCGGCCGATCGGCGGCGCTGGGTTACAGCAAGCAGAGCGGGATACCGTTTGAAGAGGGGATTGTGCCTAACCGGTATGTCGGTCGGTCGTTCATTCAGCCCTCACAGGCGATGCGCGATCTTGCGGTCCAGATGAAGCTGATCGTGATCCCGGATGTGGTGCGGGGCAAACGGGTGATTGTGGTGGAGGATTCCATCGTGCGTGGTACCACCACACGAGGAAAAATTCTGGCGCTGCGCCGGGCGGGGGCAAAGGAAATCCACATGCGCGTGAGTTGTCCTCCGATCCGTCATCCCTGCTTCTATGGTATTGATTTTCCAACTCCTACCGAACTGATTGCCAACGGACGATCGGTGGATCAGATTCGCGAATTTATTGAAGTGGATTCTCTGGCCTATCTTTCGATTGAAGGCATGCTCGGTGCGCTGGGCAAACCGCCGGGGCATTACTGCACCGCCTGCTGGTCCGGTCGCTATCCGATTCCCGTGGACAGCTCCGTGAGCAAATTCGGTCTTGAACGCCACCAGTTGAAAATGTTCGAATAACCGGCGTTCTACCGATCCACGGAAACCCATATCTCGATTCCGATACGGCGTCCGGCACCCCGATAGGCAGCATCGTAACGGCATATTTTACATATGCCGCCGACTCTCCGGTCGTGAGGACCCCCGCGATTGAACGATTCGCATGCGGCGGCAATCGGGAAGTCATTTCGGGGCCGTTACGCGCTCATCACGCATGGCCATGGATGTGGAAAACACCGGCATGGTTGAGATTGATGTAGCATCGTTTGGTGCTGCGCCGGACGGGGGTAACAGTCTGGCCATTAACGGTCACCGATCGGCCCAGCACTCCGACGAGGGTATCAACTCCCGCCGGTAACGTAAGCCGGATTGAGTCGGCGTGTATGTTCGCTTTTACCGATATGACGATATCCCCATGTGGCGTCGGCACACGGCCTGATGCCCAGCTCAGATTACCGAGATGCGGCACGATCATCGTCCTGGCAAACCCGCCAGTTCTGGGTTGTACGCCCAAAACATATTCTGTGAGCCAACTCGTGACGCCGGACGACCATCCATGGCACAGGCTTACGAAATAGCCCTCTCCATTGTCTGCCTTCAGGAACCGATGGAAATGCTTCTTCGGCCATGAGTTGTCGTATGCTTCCCAAAACGTGGTAGCGCCCTCGCGGATCATGCCGCCCCAGTATTTCTCCGCAAATTTCAGCCCCTGATTGGTATGTCCGAGATGGCCGATGGCAAAGAGTACAAAGTTATTGTAATAGGGGGTGGCCATCTGCTTCCATGATGGGCATCGTGGTCCCAGAATTTGTTTGTAAATGGCTTCTCGCTGCTGCGCATCGGCCACATGAGCATCGATGGCCATGGCGTTAACCTGTCTCAGACTGGTGTAAGTGTCCGTCTTATGATCGACCAGATAATGGCGTGCGGAACGGATGAGTTCCCGCTCCCAGCGGGCATATTTTTGAGCGTTGGTCTTGTCGCCCAGCGCATTGAGCAGGGACACCGCCCTTCGCACCGCCAGGCAGGTGTACAGATCGGTTGCCAGTTCCGCCTGAGGTGTACCGCCACTGAGTTTCGGTGCCCAATCTACAAAGCACCATTTATGGTGTTTGTTAGAAAAAATATTTTTTCTGTTGAATGCCTGTCTGATATATCGCAACATCGACAGCAACAACTGGTGCTGGGATCGGAGATAACCGATGGCGCCGGTGTGCCGGTAAAAATCAGCTAATCCGCAGATCCAGGCGTTGGAGTAACCCGGTATATTATTGACGTCCGTTACAGGTAAGGCCGTTGCGGGGCGGCCACCCTGGGCCTCTACCCGCAAACCTCGCAGGGTCAGTTCCATGAGAAAGCGATTTAGAAAAACGTTGTTGATGACCTGGCCGGAAACCTGCAGATCGCCCATCCACATGGCCCGGTCGCGCTTGGGGGCATCCCATACCTGTTCCTGCATGCACAGATGTGCTGTATAGGCACCGGTGTACCATATCTTTGTCAACAGCGGATTGGAACATGCAAATGCACCGCGATATTTGACCGGATAATATTTGAAATCGAGCCGCAATGTGTGAAGGTCCATCGGTCCGGCTCCGCTGAAGGTAACGGTGGCGTAGCGAAACGCACTGTAGGGTGTGGATTCCATTTTCCCAGCAACCAGATTCAGCTTGTGAATGCCACCCCACGGTTTGTGCAGGGCTTCACCTCTTGATTCGCCTGTGCCGATCGACACGGCGCCGCCGGTCCCCCGTACCTGAATACGCCCGGTCACTTCCTGACCGAAACTCAGCAGTAATTCAGGATGGGAGTTGGAGGCTGACGGTGTTACCACGATATCCACACCATGTGCAGGCGCCAGGAGGGACCGCCCCTGATAATCCGGACGAACTTCAGCGATATCTGCCGGAGTTAATCGCTCGGCGACATCGGCCAGTCCCTTGAAAGCGTTTTTCCCATGTAACACCTCAACGCGTGTCGGTTGAAAGTGAAGGTGCGCCAGATAATAGGCTTGGGGTGGCCACGGAGTGATGGTTGTACTCCAGGCTCGACCACCCAGGGTGGGCGCTATCGCAGCGTGCGCCAGGTGCCGCCACGCATAACGGGATGAAGTGCTGTCACCACCATACGGCCCTACTAATCCGGCATGCGTCCAGGCTGAATCATTAAAATCCGTTTTTGTCCAGCCCTTGCCAGCCGGTACACGGTTCGCGATCCGCCATGAACTGTTCGATATGTCCAGGGTTTCAGGTCCGGCGAGTACCCACACGACGACACCCGCCGCGCCGCCGTAATTTTCAGAACGAATCGCGATGGTGTTTTTACCTGTGTGCAAAAAAGAAGCGATCGACAGTTTACAGGTTCGCGTCCATGTTCCATGATATTTATGAAACGTATCAGCCATTTCTTTGCCATTCAAAAACAAGGCCATACGACCGCTGGCTAATGCATAGAGCGTCACCTTGGGAGGAATCGCGCTCAGGCTAAATGAACGGCGTAAATAAAGAACCTGATTTTTGTAGGTTCGCGCCGTCCATATCCAGTAAGGGATCACTCTCGCTTGTGACTGGTTTGCGGGAATTGGCAAACCGTAGGTTGGATCGACGGTGGGGGGCCGCTGCGACCACGGCAGGGGCTCCGATGCCATGGCTGTGGACGCGGACTGGGAAGCACAGCCGGAAAAAATCATCAGCCCCAACGTAACAAGGCAGGCTCCAAGCACGCGATAGCTTGTCTTGGCTCGCTGATTGACGAAGTTGCCGATTCCGCTATTTTTTCGATACATCCGATCCGTCCTCTTATCTACAAACTGCACCTTTATCGAATTTTAGCGATGCAAGCCCGTGGTCACAAGGCTTGGAAAGGGCCGATGCGAGGTGCGTTTTATCGAGTGCGCGGGCGACCGCAGGCATCAAATTTTCAGTTGGTATCAGTTACGCGCGCTCGTGCCCCCGGGCCTTGATCGTGTCGTCTCCGGTGGCGGGCAGGCAGTAGCTGACGCTTGTACGATGCGCGGCGATACCGCCCTCCATCGTCGGTTACTGCGGCGATGGAGATTTCTCACCACCGTTATTTTGGGGGCCAGATGTGTCGGCCGTTGCCAAAGGACAGGTGCCCACGGTGGAAGTAACGGGAGTTCCACGCCTGTTCAAACCGCGTGACAAACGCGCTGTAGCTCCAGTCGCGCAGACCGCTTTCTCGATGCCAGTGAACGCGAAGGATATGGGCGGACGATGGGAAAGTTAAATGATGTCCCGTGATTTCTACCGTCCGGTCGTCCACTGTGGCGCTGATCGGTGAAACATACCATGGAAGATGGACCACGATTTTGGTCGGCGGTGTTCGAAACGCCGGGTCAATATGCAGGGTCATGCTGTCACTAGTGAAGAAGGCATACAGATTGACCTCTCCAAATCGTGTGGGGGCGTGTTCGACCGAGAGAATATCACCAGCTTGAGTCCATTTGGGCGAAAGTACCGACAGGAGATACAACGTTTTCCGATGACTCCTGATCAGCATGTTGCGTATGACCGCAATCATGTCGGCGGCACACCAACCATGCGGAGCAAGATCAGTGCCATAATTCCGATTGGCCCATGGGTATGGAAGGAATTCCCAGCCTGCCTGTGTAGCGGAAGTGTGCACGAGGACCGCATAGAGGTCGCGTAAGGCGGAACGTTGTTGACCGCGGATAATCCAGGACTCGGTATTATCCATCGTGAGATAGTGATGCAATCGTCCATCATATGTCATCAATCCCTCGGCATATTTGGCTTCTGCGTGGCGCAGAGTTCCGGTCACCAGCGGGTTCATCGGCGATAGAAGTTGATGCGGAAAAAGAGCCAGAAGATTGCCCCAGTCAAGTCCGCGGGACGTGTCGATGCACGGGGGGATAAATCCCCCATTCTTGGCAGCGGCTTTGCGAATCAATGAAAATAGCACATGGTGATAATTGCGATATTCAGCTTCCCATGTGGCGGCCAAGCGCCTGTGTCCCAGAGACCGTGCCATCAGGATGGCCTCATGAAGGCCCGTCAGCGCGTAGAAATTATCTCCGGTGATATGTCCCGAACCCGATGGCAGCTCATCATCTTCAGGCGTGCCGCCCGGAAGTATATGCAGAGAAGTGTGGGCGAGGGTTTTCTGCAGCCAGAGGACGGCCTTCTCAACGTCCGGAAAAATATGCCGGGCAAATGTACGGTCGCCGGTGAGTCGATAGTGCTGGCCATAGGCCCAGAGAGCTTCGCCCCAGCCGTCGTGCTGCCCGGGTTGTGAGAGAAAGTTCCCGTTCGACTTTTGATAGTGAGCGAAAAATCGCAGACACTGCGACGCCCGATGAGCGTGACCGGTGAGATCATACGCATGGACCATATATGACGCATCGCGCAGCCAGAACGCGTGGTATTGAAGCTTATTAACCGCTTGAACGTAAACGGGGCGGCCGCCTGGGTGTTCCGCGGGCCATCGATCCCGAGCCAGCATCAGGTACATCAAGCTGGCGCGGAAAGTACTCAGAACCTTTCGCTCATTGAGATAAAGTTGCATACCTTTCCCGCGGATCTGCCGACGCCACCAGACCCGGCAGGCCTGCAGGGCATCGGATAGTTTCAGTTGATGCAGTTGCTGCAGGCCGGCTTTGTTGCTGATGGCTATCGGTTTGACCGGCATCTTGAAATTGAGTTGAATCTGATCTCCCGCCTTGAGGTGCAGGTCATAACGGACCAGCAAAACTGGAGTTTTTCCATTCACCTTCAATTCTTCCGGTTGAGTATAAGCCTGATGAAATGTGAGGAACCGTTTGGGGTGTAGAGAGGTCGGATAGGTAAAGACTACCATACCTGACCGCGTGGCCAGATTGGAATGAAAGCCGTAAATCCAATGGGGATCAAAGTTAACGCCGGGTTGATAATAATGTCCCGGTTTCTTTTTGACACTCGGGCGCCGAAAGCAGCTCCTGTAGCCGCTGTAACGAAACCCAATCGTGAAATGTGACGTGACGGTATGGTGAGCAAAATTAAAGGCCCGGATGCGAATGAAATTGATTGGTTTTCTGTAAAGTTTTTTCGGATTAAGTGCCCAACTGAAGAGGGTTACGTCGTAGCGAACGGATCGATCACGAAAATGGTAGTGCACGATCGGCAGATAGCCGCGCTCGAGTGTTCTGATGGGTGCATCGACTCTCTTATTTTTCGCGCCGGAGAAGAACAGCATTTCTCCGTATCCTGTGAAGAGCGATCCGGTCTGAGTAATTTGGGTCGCCTCTCGGGCATCTGCGATTCCGATCTCGGTGCTGGGATTGGAGGCCCAGGTAAAAGGGCGTCCGGGGCCGTTGGGAAGCAGGCTCAGCATGCGCGGTGCCGCCGCCGCCCGTACTGAATTATGAATCGGCATCAGACAGGCGAGGAATAACAGGGTCAAGGCAAGCAGCGCCGACAAGCGGCGACTGATGATGGATGGTCGATGCATCGCAGACATTGTTCTCGTCCTTCTCTTGAGATTACCACGAAACGTTAAGCGGGGAATATACCCCTATTCCACATGTAAATGCAAGCATGCGCTCATCTTTCCGCATCTGCGCTTTCAGTTTTATGTCTCCAGCCTTAAACTCAGATTTCACAGTGCCAGTTTCAGGCCCGGAGCTGGCGGCAACGCATTTTCTCTGCGGGGGCGGGCCTGGCGGATGTCGGGGCGGCTGGATGGAGTCGGAAGTCAGGCATTTTTGAATCAGGAGTCATAAAACCATGTTGAGACGGGATTTTATCAAGGCGGGCCTTGCGGCAGCGACGACGGCGTCCATGGTCGATGGTGTGATTCCGGCCTTGGGAAGAGAATCGTCCGCTGCCGAAAGCGACGCGCGCCGTCGCGAACTGATGGATTTTAATTGGAAGTTCAAGCCGGCCGACCAAAAGCTTGCGATATGGAGGAAGAGGCACACTTCGGCATCCGATATCCCACCCGAAGCCGCGGCTGATTTGGATGATACATCGTGGCGGACAGTTCAGTTGCCTCACGATTACATTGTGGAGGGGAAGTACACCCCCCATGCGGTGCAAAATCACGGATTTTTACCGGTATATCCGGCTTGGTATCGCCGGAGTTTTGATCTGACCGCAGCCGACAAAGGCAAATCGCTCTGGTTGGACTTTGAGGGTGTTTATCGCGATGCCCATGTATATCTGAACGGCACGTTTCTAGGTCGGCATCGGGGGGGATACACGCCTTTCAGGTTTGACATCTCCAAGGCTGCAGTTTTTGACGGCCCCAATATCCTGGCTGTCTATGTCGACCCCACTCGGTTTGAGGGATGGTTTTATGAGGGAGGGGGTATCTACAGGCATGTATGGTTAAACAAGGCCGATCCTTTGCATGTCGCGCCATGGGGTGTTTATGTGGTCAGTAAGGTGCATGATGTGCGGCAGAATCCCTCTGCAGACCTGACCATTGAAACAAAAATCGTCAATGATTCAGCCCGAGAGCAGGCCGGCACGGTTGTTTCCAGCATTTATGATCCGAGCATGAATTTGGTCACGCGATTGTCAAAAGATGGGTCGGTGCCCGCAGGTCAATCGACCAAGCTCATTCAAGCCGCTCATTTGCCACAGGCTTTGCTTTGGTCTTTGAAACAAACGCATCTTTATACGTTGATCACGCAGGTGTTTCGCGGTGGTCGCCAGATCGATCAGCATCAGCAGCGTTTCGGCATTCGCACATTGCGCTACACGGCGGATCATGGATTCTTCCTCAATGATGAACATGTAGAACTGAAGGGGACATGCAATCACCAGGATTTTGTAGGTGTGGGTATCGGTGCGCCCGACAGCCTCTGGTATTGGCGCGTTCGCAAGTTAAAGGAAATCGGTTGCAATGCGGTGCGCTGTTCACACGATCTGATGGCACCGGCTTATTACGATGCCTGTGATGAGCTTGGCGTTTTGGTGATGGACGAAAATCGGCGATTGAGCGATGTTTATCGCCCCAAGACGTTTCCGGGTGATCCGTATAAGAACCTGTGGCATATTGACGAAATGATATTGCGGGATCGAAATCACCCCAGCATCATCATGTGGTCCCTGTGCAATGAGGAATATCGGGTTGAAGACACTCGTTATGGTGAAAAAGTATTTGCAGCGGCCATGAAATCGGTGCGCAAGTATGATCGAACGCGGCCCATTACCTGTGCGATGACCGCGCACGTTCCCCACCAGCTTGAAAAAGGGTGGAATGATGCGAAAAATTTGAAAAAGCTCAGAGGGTTTGAAGCCGTTGAGAACCTTCAGGGGTGCAACTATGCACCGCAATCCTATGGAATATTCCACCGGACCTATCCGAAGAAGCCGATGTTTGGAAGCGAGATTCGAAATACGTTCAGCGATCGCGGGGTTTATGTCACTGATATCGCGGCGGGTCATGTCAGTTCCTACAGTGATCGGATGGAGCATGCGTGGCCAGCGATCAAGGATCACGCTTTTATGGCTGGCGGTTTCATCTGGACGGGTTTCGATTACCGGGGAGAGCCGGTTCCCTGCAGTTGGCCGAGTATTGGGTCACACTTCGGCGCTTTGGATATGTGTGGCTTTCCGAAAGACGTAGCCATGTACTATAAGGCATGGTGGGGAGATCGGCCGGTGGTGCATATATTTCCGCATTGGAATTGGCCCGGTCGTGAAGGAAAGTCGCTTTCGATATGGTGCTTCAGTAACTGCGAGCGTATTGAGCTTTTTGTCAATGGGGTGAGCCAGGGAAGTCAATCCATGCCTCCCATGAAGCATCTGCAGTGGAATGTACAGTATCAGCCCGGCCATATTGAAGCCAAGGGTTATACGGGAGGCATTTTAATTGCGTGCCATCGAATCGAAACCACGGGCAAACCTGCGGCTTTGTTGCTGAATCCGGATCGTCAGATACTGAGCGCGGACGGACAGGATACCGTTCCCGTGGCGGTATCGGTCGTTGATGATCAAGGGCGTATCGTACCGACAGCCGACAACAAGGTGCGGTTTCACGTCACGGGAGCGGGGATTAATGCCGGCGTCGGCAATGGAGATCCCGCCTGCCACGAACCGAATCAGGCAGACTACCGAAGCGCCTTCAATGGTCTTTGCATGGTGTTGGTGCGTTCTAAGCAGGTCGGCGGCATCATTAAAGTGGTTGCAACGGCGGACGGCTTACGATCTGCTGAAACGGAACTCGTTGCCCGAACGTCATCCACGTGACTGCTTTTGGCGAAGGAAAATTTCGCTTTGTAAAATGACAAGCAGCGCGGGTAATTTGTGGTTACAATGTGAGGGACAAGGTTGGGTGAGATAAACGGTGTCGGCTTGACGGGGCTGGGTTTCTGCGGTTTATTACCGACTGGCCGGTTCGAGAGCTGGTGTGCCTTGAGATGCAGGTGGCGGGTGACATATGGGTGGATGCGAATCCCAAGATCGGCGGCTCAAGCGAATCGAAAATCTGGTTGGGATCCGTTCCTGATCGGCAAATCCGAATGGACCCCCCCCGGAGTGAGAGAGAAGTAAAAGTTTTGAGGCTGTCCTCGTGGTGGTTTGTTTAGCAGAGGACGGCCGGTTCGTGTTTGTCGGAGGTTACTATGCCGCGAACGCAGCTGGCGTGGGGTATAGATGTAGGAACAACCGCGCTCAAGGCTGTTCAATTGCGCCGCGATGGAGACAAGGTTTTCCTCGAGGCTATTGAGATTATCGAGCATAGCCGATTCCTCACCGAGCCGGATGTTGATCAGAAAGAAACGGTCCGGGATACCCTTTCGAAATTTCTAGAAAAGCACGTTCTACGGGGGCAGGAAGTTTTTGTTGGATCCTCTGGGGCAGCTAGTTTTTCACGCTTCGTGAAGCTCCCTCCGGTGGAGCCTCGGAAAATACCCGACATTGTTCGTTTTGAAGCCATTCAGCAGATTCCGTTTCCTCTTGACCAGGTCAATTGGGGTTATCACAGCTTTCGCAATACCGACAGCCCTGAAGTCGAGATCGGCATCTTCGCCATAAAAACCGATCTGGTCACAAAGCTTCTGGCCGACTTCCGGGCATTAGGTATAACGGTCCACGGCGTTCAGATATTGCCCTTGGCAGTATGTAATGCTCTGATGTATGAAGGCCGCGGGACGGATAAGAGTGTTATCGTTCTGGATGTTGGTGCTGATCATACCGATCTGATCATTCTGGATCAGGGGCGGCTATGGCTTCGCAACATCAATATCGGCGGCAACACATTCACAGAAGCGCTGACCAAGAATTTTCAACTTCCGTTTACCAAGGCGGAAAACCTGAAGAAAAATGCGGCGACCAGCAAGTATGCCCGCGAAATATATCAGTCCATGCGGCCGACATTTTCTGATGTTGTGCTGGAGGTTCAGCGATCCATCGGCTATTACAACAGCAGTCATCGCGAAAGCCGCCTTGAGCAGGTTGTTGGTTTGGGTGGCGGCTTCAAGCTCTCCAACATGCAGAAATATCTGACTCAAAATTTGAGTATGGATGTGCAGCGGTTGGATAATTTCACCAAAGTGGATGCTGATTCTCGCATCGCCGCGGGTTTAAGTGACAAGGTGCAGCTCCTGGCCGGCGCGTATGGTTTGGCGCTTCAGGCAGTAGGGCTTGGAACCATCAATACCAACCTGCTGCCGCAGGAAATCGCACGGCAGATGCTCTGGAAAAAGAAGGCGCCATGGTTTGTTGCCACGGCGGCAGCGTTTGTTGTCGGCACGGCGTTGATGGGTGCCAAATATTATCTCGATGCGAGCAGTTTCGCCGCGAGCATGCGGCCGAGCCGCCAAACATTAAATGATGTACGATTGGAAAAGGCCAATTCCTGGCAGCAGGCGTATAACTCGATCAGCAACACCTATCTTCAAAATCGAGCGAAGATCAGCTCCGTTTTAAGTCTCACGTCGTATCGCAACCTTTGGCCCGAGATTCTCAACTGTCTTTATGATGCGCTGCCGCAGGCCGGCAACACCGTCGCCACCACTCAGCCTCTGAAATCCGCGCCCACCACGTTGTCGACGTCGCCGCGAATTATGATTCAGTCCATCGATAGCCAATATGAGCCGATGCTCAGCGTGCATCACCATCACCATAACGGAGGTGCTGTGGCGCCGCCGTCCCAACCTTATATGCCCGGGCGGATGTCGGCGGCAGGCGCCGAATCATCCTTGGGCGCTCCCGGGTTTGCCGTGACCATCACTGGCTACACGACGGTTTCGCAAAGCGAGCTTTACGCGGTTCTGCAAAATTTTCGAGATCGGTTGCGAAGCATCGCGCCGGAAGGCGGCAAAAAACTGCCGTTTTACATCGTCATTCCCCGTAATGACCTGTCTTACGGAGAAATCGGCCGGATGGGCGCAGGAGAATCCGCCGGATTTGTGCCGTGGGGAAGTCGTATGGGCCCCTTCGCCAGCGTTTTCATGAGTAAGTTCATGCCGCCCGGGGCCAAAGCCAAGCATCATCGCACCCGCAATGGTGGAAATTTTCAGAATAATTTCGGGCCTCCGGACAACTTTGTCCCACCCGGCATGCAAAATTTCAATGGTTTGCCCGGCTTTGGCGGCAACAATGGCCAAGGCTTCGGTCGGGTGTTTAACGGCGGGCAATCAGGCTTCGGTAAGCTGGGGATCATTAATCCGGATACCAGAAAGCCTCTCAATGGGGCTTGGGCATTCCGGTTAAAGATACTGATTGTTTTAAGACGGTGAGTTTTAATGACGGCCGATATGTTCAACGGTAGCTCGCACGCGAAGAGCTTGGAGATCAGCGGTGCGCAATACTTTTGCCCCGGATGGCAATCACGGAGACCGAAATGAATTTCATCAAGGCCAATATTGTTCCGATCATCTGTGGGCTCGTGGTGCTGCTGGCGATTGTCGCCATGTTCTATCCCATAGGTAAGTATGAAAAGCATCTGAAAAAGAAGATGCGCGAAGCACTTTCCAAAGTCATCACCGCGCAGAGCCTTGCATCCAATACCGTGCATATCCCCGGAGAACCGGTATTCAACGGTCCGATCGTCCCCGCCGTCATCAAAGCTAAAAGAACGGTTCAGCAGTATCTCGCGTCCCAAGTTCGGGATATTGAACGCCTCTACGCCGCCCTCAACGCCCGAGGTCGGGTGGTTTATGTGACGCGCAGTCGCGTGATTCCGCTCCTGGGCAATCATCGACTTGGAGGAAACATACTCCCCCATATCCCCCGCAACCTCGTGATCCGCGGAGATTTTCGTCGTGCCTACCTGGGACTCTTTGCCCCTCGGGGAGCCAATAGTTACTCATGGCTTACGCAACTGGATGCCGGATCGCCGCCGTCAAAACGTACTATTGCCCGCGAGGTACAAAAGCGGCTGCGTGCCATTGAGGCGTCATTGCCGCAGACCACGAGTTCAAACGGCAGCGGCGGCCAAAGCGGGGTTCCGCGCAGCCAACGCCGTGCTCTGATCAAGCAGATAACCCAGAAACTGGTTTACGATACCGCCCTCCACTGTCGGATTTATGCCGATCGAGCGTCGTTTCAGATGCGTAGCGGATTGAAAAGCGGGCAGCCGCTGCCCCACTCGACGGTGGTCTACCAGGGTGTTGTGGACTCCTGGCTGCAGCAGGACGTTGTCAATGCGATCAATGAACTTGATGCCGGAAGTATGGATGTGGCGACATCGCCGATTAAACGCCTGATTCACATCTGCATCGGCGCTGATGCTGCGGGGACGAGTCGTGGATCAACGACTGATCTGGGCACCGCAACCGTGCCGGATAGCGGCTTATTTCTCGCCACCGGTCATTCAACTACGTCGAACTCGCAGTACGTTCCGCCGCCTTTTATGCAGGGTGGCCGACCTGGGTTTGGTCCGATGTCTAATGCTCCCATGCCGAATATCGCAGTGTCATCATCCGGCAAAAATGCCGGGCCGGAAACCCCGGTTACGCATCTGACCAGCAACAAAAAATTTCAGGTGACGATGATGCGCGTGAGTGTCGATATCGTGCCTTCCGACATCAATGCATTCATCAATGCCCTTTATCATCAAAATATCGGCTATACCGTACTCAATGTGAGTCTGCGCACGGTTGATCCAATCCAGGCGCTCACGAGCGGTTACGTATATGGTAAGACGCCGGTGGTGAGAGCGGATATCCTTCTGCAGGTGATTTTTCTCAGCAGTTGGAACCGGAAAATAATGCCGCGGCATTATCTGCGGGAATTGGGTCTTACAGCGGCTGGAAAATAGACTGATGCGCCGCCGGGCGGGCGGTGCCGCGTAGAGGACGTGTAGAAATGAAAAACAAAGCGATGGAATTTGCGGAACGGCATGTTGAGAAGGCATTGCTTGCCATCGGTGTGATATTCATGGGTTGGATTGCCTACCACAATTTTGTCGGCAGTCCCAATTCCGTCCGTTTGGATAATGGTACAGGGCCGATGGTTGCGCCGTCGCAAGTGGGATCGAAAATATCGCAGGGCGTTGACCGACTCTGGCAGCAGGTGAAGCAGGCGGAAAAAATTTCATTTCACCACATTCATCGCGAAAACTATGTCGTTCGGCTTCAGTTATCGCAGGAAAATCCTCTTTCTCATACCCTTATGGCAATGAGCACCGCACGTTTTGCTCCAATGAACGCGACGATTGAATCCACAGGAATGCAGCATATCCGCGGCATGGTGTTTCGTGCACCTCAGGTTCCGGCGCTCCAGGCGCCGGCCGCGATACAGGGGCGTGGAGTTGCGGAATTATCGTCCACCAAAACCAAAGATGTGGTATGGGTAAAACTTGCCGGGATATTTCCGACGAAAAAATGGATTGAGTCGATGGCCAGTCGGGTGGGATTGATGCACAACGAAGAACCTCTGCCGGCGGTTTATCGGCCGGCGATCTTCTACCGCGTTCAGGTGCGGCGAGAGACCCTCCAGCCCGATGGTTCCTGGGGACCGTGGCAGAATGTGAAAGGTACCTATCTTCAGCCGCTCCCATCGGTTGACATGACATCACTTGGGGCGAACGGTCGGATTGAGGCGCGGTCCGCCATCAGCACGGCCCAGCAGCAGATTACTGATCCAGCGTTTTATACTCTTGAGGAAATACATCAGCGCATTTCGGTGCCGGCCCCGACGCAGAACACTCCTCCGCCGGTCCAGCCGCAGGGGGGTGGCGAGCCGGGCGGTCCTCCCGGTTTCATTCCTCCTAATGCGTTCAACGGCAACGGGGGTTTAAATCCTGCCAATTTTCAGCGTATACTGCGGGAGCAGCAACGCCGGATGCTGGAGCAACAGCAGCGGGCGCAGGCAGCGCAGCAGCGGGCCCTCGCGGAACAGCAGGCCAGATTGGAGCAACAGGCGGCCGCATCCGGTGCACCCGCTCCTTTCAATAATTTTAATGGAATTCAGCCTCCTAATGGATTGGGGGGTGAAACGGCGCCGACTCAAAATGCGGATGTCTCCCTGCGCTTTTATGATACGAGTGTTACCCCCGGCGAAACCTATCGCTACGAAATGCGGGTGGAATTGGTTAATCCCGTTTATAAAGTCGGGTTTCATCTCACGGACCCCTCCATTGTTGATCGCCCCTTTCTGACCGGCCCATGGAGTGCTCCGTCGAAGCGTGTGCGTGTGAGCGCAAACCTTTACTTCTATCTCATCAGCAGCCAGATATTCAATAACCAGGTCGATTTCAGAATATTCAAATGGGTTCATGGTGTCTGGGCTGTCACCAGCGAATATGTCTCCCCGGGTCAGCCCATCGGCAACAAGCAGTCGATCCCGATGGTGGACCCGAAGACCGGCAATCTCGTGCCGACCGTCATCAATTTCAATACCCATTATCAACTGGTTGACGCTTCGACAGCCGCCAACGGTTCAATCAATGTTGTCGTTCTTTCGCCCGACGGCCAACTGGATATTCGAAATTCGGAGGTCGATGCCACCGACCCGCAGCAGCGGAAGTTAATCCGTGCGACGATGGAAACCGGAGTTCCAAGCCCGGCGACGCAGAGTGGAACTGGCAACCAGACCGGACAGGGAAATTGAATCAGAATGACGCCGACGGCGTCGATCGTGAGGCCTCATAATAGGACTGGGTTTATGGATCACTCTCCGACGATTTTGCCGCACCGGTTGCAAGCCCGTGGAGAGGCATTTAGGATACGCGACTGTCGAGACTCGGCGGGCGGTGTCGGTCGGTGCGGGATAAAGGGTGTCGGCGTGTATGACGCGCCGTGATTTAAGATGAGTTAATACCGCAGCTCGCTGGGTGATGTACGTTGTGAGCCTCGGTGAATGTGGCGAAGAAGAAGTTGTTCAAGGTGATGAGGAGTAGTGTCTTGAAGAAACAGACTCGCTCGAGGATATTATCTCTCGCGATCACAAGCATGGCGTTTGCCGCCGGTGTTCCAATCATTTCCAGTGCGGTTGCTGCAACGCAGGAGTCGCCAGCCCAGACTTTGCTCAATCGTGGTAAATCCCTCCTGTCGCAGCGCGAATTTGCATCCGCCAAAAAGGTTTTACTGGCGATTAATCCCGCGGATCTTTCCAGCTCCGGTCGTGCAGCCTTGGTGGGTCTGCTTCAGAAGGCCGACGCCGGAATCGCCGATCAGTCGACCATCAACACCATTTTTCAGAATGCCCAGGCTTCGCTTGACGACGGGCATCTGGCTCATGCGGTCAGTTTGTATCAAGTGGTCATTGCATCGCCGAGTGCCTCACCCGAACTCATCCGAGAAGCCAAAGATAACTTAGCGCTGGCGCAGGCGAAACAGGCATCGATGGTCGGCGAAATGAATTCACTGCTGGCCAAAGCCAAAGCCGCCTATGTGGCAGGGCAATTGAATGCCGCTACCGAAGATCTGCGTCAGATACAAGTATCGGGTGTTGATCTTGGAAATCAGGCCTCGGAAGTTCCACACTATCAGTATCTGATCGCACAAAAACGCGTCGAGCAGGAATCGATGGCGTCTGAAAAGGTGGTCGCGGCCAAGTCGCCGGCGGTCTCCAAGCTCTCCGCATCCGGCAGCAGCGGTAATACCCAGCCCTCGACTCCCCCGGGAACGGCGGTTGCTGAGAAAACCCCCGGTGTTTCAAGCTCCAAGGAACAACCGACAACATCGAGCAGTACCAGTGAAATGGTCGCCGAGCAGAAAGCACAGGCCCGTAAATTGGCGGCCGAAGAGGCGGCGCAGAAATCGGCGGCGGAGCAGCATACCGCTGAGCTTAAGATGCAGAATGAACTTGCTGCCGCTGAGGCCCGGACAGAAAAAGCCCGTGAGATTGCCGCGGCCAAGGCGGCCGCCGCCCAGAGAGCCGCCCTTGCGGCGGAAATGGCACGCGAGCAGCAGGCTCACGAAATGATGGTGCAGAAGGAAAAAGCTGCCGCAGCCGCCAAGGAGGCTGAAGCTGAAAAGGCGGCCGAAGCTGCCGCAGCGGCCAAGGCGGCGCAGGGGCAAAGTGGTTCTGTAGTGTCCGTTGCCACACCCATGCCGGTTCCAGTTGTCTCGAAAACAAATGAACAAGGATCATCCATGAATGCAATGCCTCCTGCCGCGGCAAAGGCCCCGGCCGCCGTCGTATCTACACCGTCGATGCCTTCCGCAGCCCAAATCAATCAACAGCGTTCTGCAGCATTGGTGGTCGATGCCGATAACATGGTTCACGCCGCCAAATACCATCAGGCTATCGGCCTTTATAACGATGCACTGGCTCTGGATCCTCAGAATGCTGCGGCCCGCATGGGACGGGAATATGCCGAGAAACTGGCGGCGGGGCAGTCGCCCGGTTTGCTGGAAAGTGAACTTTACAGTCAGGCTATTGCGGCCCAGCGCTCGGAAGTATTGTTCAATCATGACTTGGCGCTTTCCACGGCCGAGACGAATGCGGGCAAATATGTTGCATCTCTGGACCATGCCAACGACGCCCTGGCGACCATTGAAGCGGGCAAGCAGCTCTTCACGCAGGCAGATTATGCGGCAATGAAATCCCGAGCCACGCAGCAGATCGCGATGGTGCAGGCGGCGCAGGAAGAGGCGGCCGCAAAGGAAAAAGCCCGGCAGAATCTCGCTGTGCAGCGCAGCCAATATGAAATTGAGCACAAAATTGCGATTCAGCGGCGGCAGCAGATTAACGAGCTGATGAAGCAGGCGCTTTCATACTATAAGCGGCTTCAGTACGCCCAGGCACTTGATACATTGAATCAGATCGTTGCAATCGATCCGCTGAACTACTCGGCACGGTTCATGCGTCGTCAGGTGCAGAATCAGATCATTTACAACAAATACAATCATTATCGAAAGGAAAAATCGTATCAGACGCAAGAGCAGGAATTGTCCGACGAAGAAAATATCATTCCCTACGATAATCTTCTGGTCTACCCGCGAGACTGGCCCGAACTCAGTCGTATGCGTAAGGCGGAACAAAGCTCCTCGGAATCGTCGGCGGACACGCAGGTGCGCAAACGCCTGGCGGAGTCGGTCCCGACTATCAGCGTTCAGCAGCAGCCATTCAGCGATGTGGTGAATCTGTTGCGGCGGGAAACCGGCGCCAACATTGTGGTCAACTGGAATGCTTTAGCCAATGCCGGTGTACAGAAGCAGACCCCCATCAGCCTGCAGCTTTCCAACGTACCGTTCGAAAAAATTCTGTCATTGGTACTGCAGGAGGCCGCTGGAAGCGGAGGTACACCACTGGCCTACAGCATCGACCAAGGTGTTATCACCATTTCCACCAAGAGCCAGTTGGCCCATCAGATGGTCATCAGGCTTTACAATATCTCCGATCTGCTGGTCCAGGCGCCCAATTTCAACAATGCCCCGACATTCAATCTCTCCAGTGCGACCCAGAACAGCACGTCGCAGGTCAGCAGCCAGGGTGGCGGCGGCATCGGAAACATCGGTGGTGGGGGAAGTATTTTCCAACAGAACGGTACCGGTGGACAGGGGCAGCAGCAGGGTAAGAGCCGCAGTTCGATGGTGCGGGAAATCACCAGCCTGATCGAAAAGACGGTCGATCCGAATTCTTGGGCGGCTACCGGTGGCGGGACCGGCTCAATCCGCGAGCTCAACGGGCAGCTTGTGGTGAGCCAGACGCCGACCAATCAGTCTAAAATCGCGGCGCTGCTTCAGAAATTGCGTGAATCGCGGGCCATTGAAATCTCCATCGATACCCGATTTCTGGTGGTCGATACCGATTTCCTCAATTACTTCGGCTTCTCATGGGGGCTGAACTTCAATGGATCGGGCACAACGGCCGCCAGCCCAACGGCAACCGCCGGTTATCCCGGAACCGCCAGCCCATTCTTTGGGGGCAGCTCCATTGCGCCGCTCTCGGTGGCCAACAATACTGAGACGCTCGCCGCCCCCATCGCGACGGGGGTTGGGAATAACATCGCTCACGGTTTCACTGCCGCCGGCTCGGCTCTTAATATTTCCGGCGGTATCCTTTCCAATTATCAGCTAAGTCTTCTTATCAACGCCGTGCAGCGGTCGGAGCACAGCACGATTCTCACAGCGCCGCGTGTAACCCTGTTCAATGGTCAGCAAGGCTTTATTACGGTTACCCAGCAGCAGAACTTCGTCGCCAGCTTCACTCAGACCGCCGGTACAGGCAGTATTGTCGGTGGTAGGGGTGGAGTCGGTACCAACCTGAGCATCGCCACCCTTTCGACCGGTGTGGTGCTTGAAGTGCAGCCGACCGTTTCAGCCGACCATCGATATGTGGTGATGACGATTCAGCCTTCACTGGCTACTCTTATCGCACTCAATACGTTTAATGTTTCAGGGCAGATCACGGCCACGCAGAGCACTGGAAATACCGGGGCGGGGGGCGGAGCTCCCGGCTTTGTGCAGTTGCCGGTCATCCAGCTCACTCAGGTGGCGGCGACCGTATCGGTACCCGATGGTGGTACTCTGCTGCTTGGCGGCCAGCGCCTCGTCGGTGAAACGGAGGTTGAGGCCGGTGTACCCGTCCTCTCCGATATTCCGATTATTAATCGTCTCTTTACCAATCGATCTTTCGTTCGCGATACCGGAGTTCTGCTGATTCTGGTGCGGCCGCACATCATCATTCAGAAGGAATGGGAACGTAAGCAGTTCGGCCGAAATTATTGATCGGCCGCGCGGTCGCAAGCCGCAGGACTGTTATCTCATTTGAGAAAAAGTCATCGTGCCCCGACTTCATGCGTCGGGGCCTTTTTATGATCGGTGGGAGCGATCATGCGGTTTACCGCAGATTCACCGGATCCACATCTACCGTCAGCCAGCGGCTCAGTTCCTGAAATATTGGCTCTCTCCGAAGATGGGTCAGCGTTCGCTGCACGTTCGATGCGATGGGGCCAAACATAATGAATTCAATTCGGAACCAATCATCTTGAAATTCCATCGGCGGATTCTGCGGTCCCTGCCAGCGGCACCCCTCTTTTTCGGCCAGTGGTATCAGAATCTCGGCCAGCCGTCGGCCCATCTCCGTGGCCTGAGGGCGTTCTTTGTGAGAGATGACCAGCCGGGCCATTCGGCAGAATGGAGGGTATCCAAATGCTTTTCGATGGGGCAGTTCGCTGGCAACAAAGCCGCGATAATCATGCCGCGAGGCGTAAATAATGGCGGCCGAGCGTACGTCCGATGTTTGAACAATCACCCTCCCCTTCTCATCCCTTCGCCCGCATCGGCCGGCCACCTGAGAGATCAGATCAAACGTGCGCTCAGCGGCTCGAAAGTCCGGTGAACTCTGTGCCATGTCCGCATCGAGCACGCCCACGAGGCCCACACCGGGAAAGTCGAGCCCCTTGGCGACCATCTGCGTGCCAAGGAGTATCCGTGTGGTTCCCTGCTCGAAATCCCGCAGCGCCCGGCGATAGTCGTCCAGGTTTCGCATGCTGTCGCCATCCATCCGGATCATGATGTCGCTGCTGAAAAGCTTCTCCAGTTCCTCCTGCACGCGCTGCGTGCCCTGCCCGAGTTCGATGAGTTTTGCTCCGCAGGCGGGACAGAGCGTCGGCAGAATCCGGCTGGTGAGACAATAATGACATTGCACATACCGGCCCGCCCGGGACGCCGAAGCCCGATGATGGTGCACCACCATATGGGCGTCACAATGTTCGCAGTTCAAACTCCAGTCGCAGCGTGAGCACCCCACGTAGTGCGCCCAGCCGCGCCGATTTAATAGTAATATCGCCTGTCGGCCGCGTTGAATCACCGCCTTGAGTTCCGCCTCCAGACGCATCGACAGTGCGCAGATGCCCTTCCGCTTTCGGCGTTCGGCGTGCATGTCAACCAGAATCACCTCCGGCAACTCGACGGACGCCGGACGGTGAAGAAGTTCAACGCGTTTGAAGTGAGTCAGGGTCTCGCTGTTGTGCCACGATTCCAGTGATGGGGTCGCCGAGCCGAGAAGTATTGGAATCCCTGAAAGTTGAGCCCGCCGGATGGCGACATCTCGCGCGTGGTAACGCGGAGTATTATCCTGTTTGAAGCCGGGATCATGCTCCTCATCAACCACGATCAACCCGCAGTTGGGCACGGGTGCAAATATGGCCGACCGGGTGCCGATCACCACGTCCGCCCAGCCGCTGGCGGCAGCCTGCCAGTGCTGGTGGCGCGTCGATTCACTCATGCCGCTGTGGAGGACCACGACCTTTTCAAACCGTTGGATAAATCGGTCGACCATATGCGTGGTCAGCGAGATGTCCGGTATGAGTACGATGCCCCGCCTGCCGCGCTCAATGACCCGCTCCAGAGCCCGTAAATAGAGTTCCGTCTTGCCCGATCCCGTAACTCCGTACAGCAGACGAACTGCAAACTCATCCTTTTCCAGCAAGGGATGGATCTCTTCCCATGCCGCTCGCTGATCGTCCGTCAGTGCAATCGCATCCGATTGCCGCCGTACATGGGACGTTACGGCCGGATCGCTGCCGGCGGGGTTGGGCGTAAGTCGGATTTTTTTCCGTATGACCACCCCGTGCGTCAACAGGCGCCGCAGAATCAAGCGTGATATCCCGGCCGCGGCCATCACCGTTCTAAGTTCGCCGCAATCTTCACCGGCCGCCCGCAGAACCGAACGCAATCGGTCAAAGCCAGCCTTGGCCTGTCGGCTCAATCCGGGAGCTTGCAGCTTTATCTCCGCATCGGGTGCAAGACAGAGCACGTCACGTGTTGGAACGGCTACCTGACGCTTCGCCGCGGCCGGAATCATGGACGAGAGCACAAGCCCGAGCGGGCAGAGATAATATTGGCTTGTCCATCGTGCCAGGTCGATCAGCTCGGTGGGGATGGGAGCAACCCGATCGTCAATCTCGGCAATGGATTTCATCTTCCATCCCTGCCGCTTGAGCCCGTCGGCACTATCTGCTGCGTCAATCATTTCCACCAGCACGCCGTCAACAAGCTGATTGCCGCGCCCCAGCGGAACCCGTACCCTGGACCCCACCTTCGCCAGCGGTGTCCAATGCGATGCAATCCGGTAGGTCAGCAGATGATCAATCGCACGATCTACCGCCACCTTGCCAATCGCTTCCTGAAGCGGTTCGGGTGAAAACAGCGGTGAGGGGGATTCCTCGGCGGTCATGATGGGGCGGATTATAATCGCCGCCCCCATCTGATGCGTTATTGTGTTTTGGCGGCCGCTTCGCTGATGATCGCGGCCGGGTCCGGTGAAACCGCATCGGGCTGCCCATCATTCTTTTTTCCGTCGCGTCCGAAGAAGCGGTAGTAAAGCACGATGTTCGCAGCCATCACAACTGCATAGATGAAGAACGGAAGTTCAATGGCGGAAATATCAAAAAGGTATCCGGTGCACATGGAGGCTGCCGATGATGCGGATAATCTGGCCACCTGGTTCACGGCCAGTGCCCGGCCCATGCTGCCGTGCTCCACCCGTTCAATCAGCGCCGATTGTTGTGCGGGCAAGGCGGCGATTCGGAGCGCGGGATAGATCAGGTAGATCACCAGGCCAAACGCCAGATTATGCCACACGGCCATGATGATCAGCAGGATAAGGCCCAGCGCCCGGGTAAAAGTGATACTGCGGACAAATCCGAATCTTCTTTCCAGCACCGGTGCCGCGAGAAGGCTGATGGACGCGGTCGTGCTGGCCAAAGAGGCGAAAACCGACATATGGGCCCGTGACACATGATAAACCAGCACAAAAAAGGGTATTAAAAAGGGCGTAATAAGTCCCTGGCTGAAACCGTTGAGCATTCCCGTGATGCCGAACTGCCGGATCGCTCGGACCGAACCCGCCCGGCTCACTTTTTTTGCCGGTTCATAGTGCGGGAGGTACAGGAAGAGCAGCGGAATGCAGCCGACCAGAGAAAGGATTGCCGCCACCAGAAATGCCTGTCGTTCCGTGAAAAAATGCACCAGCAGAGCGCCGAGAGCCCCCGCGATACCGCTGAGAAATGCCAGCACGGAATAATATTTGGTGCGGTTATCAGGAGTGGATATCCGGGCAACGACGGCGCTCTGCACGCTCTGGGCCGCGCCACCCACACCTCCGCCGATCAGCGATCCGGTGGCGGCAAATCCGCCGATGATTGATGCAGCCATGAGCATCCAGAAAACCGGATCAACATACACCATCCACGCACTGATCGGCACCATAAGTCCGGTGAGCAGAAGTGCACCGCGATAATCCCATCGATCGGCCAGATGCCCAACGCCGATGGCGAGCACCGCCGTCGACAGAACGCCCACCACGTAAAGTACCGCCAAGGCCAGCGATCCCGCGTGCGGGTCACGCAAGACCAGATACGGCAATGCGACCATGATCATCCCGCCGGCAGCGGCGCGCGTGCTTCGAAAGAGAATCAGCATCAGCAATCGATGCCGCTGCTCCCGGGTCGACTTCATTTTCTCGGCTTCGGAGCGTAGCCGCAGTTCCCCTTCACCCGGTTCACCGGGATTCAGCGGGACCTGATCGTTACCGTTGACCAATCGATCTCCAAAACGTTGCTGGGGTCTTTCCGCAGTCTAACCATCACAGTTGGATTATACGCATTTCGGATTCGGTGTGGCCACGTGTGGGGCAAAACCTATGACGCCAGCGATCGCAGATGCAACGGCGATTCCGCCATGCCGGTGCGTTGTGAGAGCAGCATGGCCGTGAGCATCGATGCGGTTTCGGTCAGCAGGTGCGGCCAGCCGCGGCTCGGCGACGGGGGAGCAGAAAAGTGCTGGCAGAAAAGCTCCAATTCGTCGGTGATCATCCGCTCAATGGGTACCGGTGAGATGGAATCCTCTTCAATGGATTTGCCGGTATTATCAAAAAAATGATAGGAAAAATCCGTTGCCACCCAGGTTCCGTCTTCCGATACCACCATCAGGTCGCGCTTCCATCGCGGGTCTCGATCGGAAAGGGTGAAGCTCGCGGTGGCGGAATTAAGAAATCGGGCAATGCCGGCGGCGTGGCCTGAAATCGCGGCGAAACTGTCGCGGTCACCCGGAGTTCCTACCAGCGAACCAAAAAGTCCATTGGGTGGACCGGCAATATCCAGAAGTGTGTGCATGGCATCCCACGCCGGTACCAGCAGATTACGCACGAAACACTCCGTGGAGATGTTTTTGCGGCCCATCATCAGCCCGGGGGCGTGAAAAGCGGCTGAAATAAATTTGGGCCCTTTGAGCAAATTATTGGACTGCATCGACTGCCGCATGGACCAGGATTGTGTCATCTTCGGCCACACATAGAGCAGATGTGTGGTAGGTTCAAGAATATGGGCAATACGATGCGCTTCGGGCAGACTCGTAACCGGCGGGCCGATGCTGAAGACGCCGATGCCCTGACTGAGCAAGGCTTCGATAAAGTCCAGAGAAATGCGGGCTGATCGGTCCACGATCACAACCCGCGGAGAGGTTTCCAGCAACATCCGCCGCAGATCGGCGTAGAAGGGGACGTCAAAAATAGTCCCCGTCTCGCGGGCCTGATTGAGAAATGGCTGACCCGTCGCGACCAGATCAATCACCCCTCCTTTCACCGCCATGGAGATCGCATCCACCCATTGCGAGGCGTTGATGTCAATTCCAACTATGGCACATGGAATACCCAAATCGATTCATCCTTGCACCGGAAATCCGGCATTACTCCGCTGTATCGTCCAGTTCCGCATCGCTGCCGCAGGCATTTCCGCACGTCGCTGCGATGAATCAGTGGACCCGATCGCCCGGTTTGGCGCCGCTGTCGACACCCAGAACAAAAACATTGGCCCCACCCGCACCGGCCGCTAAAATCATCCCCTCACTGACCCCAAACTTCATCTTTCGCGGGGCCAGATTAGCGCAGAAAATGACCAGCCGTCCCACCAGTTGCTCGGGTGTGTAAGCTTTTTTTATCCCCGCCAGAATTGATCGTTTCCCCAGCGGACCGACATCCAATTCCAGGCGCATGAGTTTGTCGCTTTCCATCACAGCCTCGGCCGTGACAATTCTGCCCACTCGCAGATCAACCGCAGCGAATTGATCAATCGTGCATGTTGCCGCCAGGGGTTCAACATCCGTCGTCGGTGACGGCGGCGAGCCGGTTGCCGATATTGCGACACCAGCCGGGGGAACGACGGGATGTTTGCCTTCCGCGGTCGGTTTTTTATCTGTGCCGCTTGGCGCTGCCTGAGTTTCTTCCAGCATGACTTGGATATTCCTTTCATCCAGACGGTTGATGAGATGTTCAAAAGGTAAAATGCGGGTCGGCGCCATGGAGGATTCAATATCGCTCCATTTCAGTTCGCCCGTCCGCAGGCACGTTTCGATTTTGGCACTGATCGTCGGCACAATCGGTTTAAGATAAATCGCCAAGATCCGGCTGCATTCGAGGGCGGCGGTCAGCACGCCGCGGGCGGCTTCCGGGTCTCGCTTCACCAGCGCCCAGGGGGCATTATCCTCGACAAATTTGTTGGCCTTATCCGCCAGAGCGCACGCGGTGCGGGTAACGGCAGCAAAGTGCCGCCCCTCGTAGGCGTCCACCATTTCATCTTGAGCGCGGCGGAACGCGTCAAGCAGTCCCAATGCGTCCTGCGTGATCACACCGGTCTGACCTTCGAGCAACCGGGAAAGCATCGGGGCGACACGACTCATCAGATTGGCAATTTTCCCCACCAGTTCGCTGTTCACGCGGGCGGCAAAATCGGTGAAATTCAGATCCAGATCCGCCGGGGACGGCCCGAGCCGCGTTGCAAAATAGTATCGCAGCCACTGCGGATCCAGATGTCGGGCGTACTGCTCAGCGCTGATGAAGGTGCCGCGACTCTTGGACATTTTTTCACCGTTGACAGTGAGATGCCCGTGAACCGAGAGGCGCGTCGCCAGACGGTGACCGCTGCCCATCAGAATGGCTGGCCAGAACAGCGCGTGAAAATACACAATATCCTTGCCGATGAAATGATGAATTTCCAGTTCGGGCTGAGCCCAGAACTCCTCGGCCTGCTCCACACCGCCGAGCAGATGGGCCAGCGACGCGATGTAGCCGATGGGGGCGTCGAGCCAGTTATAGAAGTATTTTCCGATTTCGCCGGGAATTTCAAAGCCGAAGAAGGGCGCATCGCGTGAGATATCCCAGTCTTTAAGCTCGCCGCCAAACCACTCATCAAGCTTGTTGGCGATGGAGGTGTCGACCATGCCGCCGCGAAGAAGTTTTTCAAGCGATGAGCGAAAATTTTCCAGCCGCAGAAAAAGATGGCGTGACTGTTTTCGGATGGGCGTCGCTCCGCTGACCGCACTGCGCGGCTCGATGAGATCCACCGGTGAATAATGTTTGCCGCACACCTCGCATGAATCGCCGTATTGATCGGCTGCACGGCAATTCGGGCACAGGCCGCGGATGAAACGGTCGGGCAGAAAAATCTGCTCGACCGGATCGTAAAACTGCTCCACCTCCCGCCATATGACATGCCCACCGGCGGCCAGCTTGGCGTAAATGTCGCGGCAGAGCCGGGCATTTTCGGGGGAATGTGTGGAATAATATTGATCGAAAGCAATGCCAAATCGCGTAAAGTCCGCGAGGTGTTCCTGATTCATTTTTTCAATGAATGCTTCGGGCGCCAGGTTCAGGCTGCGGGCACGAAGCATGACGGGTGTACCATGGGCATCGTCACCGCAGACATAGGTAACGTTATGTCCGCGAAGCCGCTGAAACCGAACCCATATGTCCGTCTGAATGTACTCGACCAGGTGGCCGATATGGATCGAACCGTTGGCATAGGGAAGGGCTGAAGTCACCAGAATATGACGCTTTGCGTAGGGCATTGACGCTCCGTAAACAACTGCCGCGTAGTTTACCAAAGGATTTGTATTTCCGCCGGACGTTGACGGCGGCATCCAGCCATGCGCGCATCAGGCAGACGCCGGTTGACTCTCGGCGGCCGGCGGCGCACCGGGTGCATCACCCAGCACCGGCTTTTTTCGCGGAAGTCCGTCAATCAATATTGAAAGCAGAATCCCCACCACGGCCAGGATCGGCAGCGACTTAAAGCCCATCAGCCCCACCATGGCACCGGCCAGATAGGTCCCCAGCACCGTGCCGACTGCGTTGGCGGCATTGTAAAGCCCCTGCGCCATCCCCTGGCTCAGCGGACTGAGTTCCGATGTAAGTTCGGTGGCCGATACGCTGATCACCGGCCACGCCAGTATCACCATGGAAAAACTGCCAAAGGCCAGAAGTGCCGTGGCGATTCGGTTATCCACGAATATCGCACCAAGCATAAATGCAAAGGCCAGCAATCGAAATACCCGCGCGAGAAAATAAATTCGGCCCGCACCCCATTTACTGCTCCACTTACCCGCCAGGGCATAAAGAGCCACACCGACACCTGCAGTTACGGCATAGGCGACCGATGTGATGGAAGGTGCAATGTGAAAAGTGGTTTTGAGAAATATTGGGAAATAGGCAAAGAATCCCGCGATACCGAAAAAGAAGATGAAGATCGAAGCGATGAATCGACCGAAGCGCGTCGGCAGCAGGTTGCCGATATTTTTCAGTCCGCGGATGTTGATGACGGAAAAATGCCTCAGTACCCCGCCGCCAAGCAATTCAACGCGGGCAAATCGACCAATCGGCGTCAGGTCGGCGTGCGATCGAATCCACCGCAGGGTGATCGTTGGATCGACGGCGTGACGAAACACCGACCGCCGGAGTCCCCAGACGCCAAGGCCGATGGCCGGGACCAGCATGGCCGCCCCGGTCCACAGTGCGGTTCGGTACCCGGCGGCAACCAGAATGCCGGCCAGCAGCAACCCAATGGATTGCCCGGCGCCGTTAAACGTTTGCAGCCAGCCGATGCGCGGCGTCCATTCGTCGGCAGGATGAAATTCCACCACCATCAGGGTGGCGCAGGTGGAAACGGCGGCCGTGCTGGTGCCCATGGCCAGTGCGATCAGAAACCAGACGAGCAGGCCGTGCGCCAACGGAAATAACACCAAGCCAATGGCTTCAACCGCCAGCCCGGTAAAGAAGATGAGACGAAACTTCTTCGTTCGGTCGGCAATATTGCCCCATAATGGCGAAGTGATCGCACCGAGATTAAACGCCCCCATCACAAAACCGACCGTACTCAGTTCGCCGGTCAATTTTGACATCATCAGGGGGAGGGTGATGGGGATAATGCCGGAGGAGACGGCTCCAAGGATGGCGTACGCCCCGTACCAACTCTCCAACCAGCGCCGTGGGCTCAGCAGAGTATCGCGCACGATATGAGCGTGTGGGAGCGCACCCCGCGCAGCCCCCCCGACCGACTCGGATGAGGCGTAAGCGGAAGTAGACCGGGTATCCGGCAGCGGGTTATCCATGGTTGTAATGTACTGAAAATCCGGCGCCATATCGACCCATAGCGCTAAACCCGTATGAGCCTCCCGCCGATCATCCTTCCGTTTTCGGTGCCGCTTGCAAGGTTTTCGGGTGCAGGATCCGGCCGCAAACCGCAGGATGCAAAGAGCCTTTCGATGCGGTATTTTGTACGTCTATGAACGTGCAGCTTTCCGATACTGCTTCCCGTCGGGCGATTGCCATTCTGCCCGATTCGCTCATCAATAAGATTGCAGCGGGGGAAGTGGTGGAACGCCCAGCGAGTGTCATCAAGGAACTCCTTGAAAATTCCATCGACGCCGCCGCCACGCGCATATCCGTGGTGGTTCAGGATGGTGGACGCACCCTGATGCGTATAACCGATAACGGGTGCGGAATGTCCGAGGAGGATGCCCGGCTCGCCTTTGCACGCCACGCCACGAGCAAAATCCGGGATGTGGATGATCTGTTCAGTATTCAGACGCTTGGATTTCGCGGAGAGGCGCTGGCATCCGTAGCGGGTGTGAGCCACGCCACCCTGATCACCCGTCGCCCGACCGACGCCGGCGGCATTCGGCTCGATGCCAGCGAAAGCGTCATCGGCGAACCGATTCCGTGCGCCGCGGCCGTTGGAACGACCATTGAAGTGCGGGACTTGTTTTATTGCGTCCCGGCCCGGCGCAAATTTTTACGCAGCGATGCGACCGAATTCGGCCATATTCATGATATGGTGCTGCGGTCCGCACTGGCACAACCGGACATCGCTTTTACATTGGAACATAATGGGCGCAAGGTTCTGGAATTGCCCGCCGTTACCGACACCGCGGAGCGCATTGCCGCCGCCATCGACAAAGATCTCCGCGGTCGCCTGCTGCCGATCCACCACGAGGACGCTGCCGCCCGGATAACGGGTTTTATCGGTGTGCCCGAGACTGCCCGTGGCACCAATCGACATGAATTTATTTTCCTCAACGGCCGGTATATCCGCGACCGCAGCATGCTTCATGCGATGAAAGAGGCGTATCGTGGGCTGATTGATCCGCATCAGCACCCGGTCGCCATTCTGTATGTCGAGATGGACCCGGCGGCATTTGATGTCAATGTTCATCCGCAGAAGACGGAGGTCCGTTTCCGCGATGCGAATATTCCGTTCCGCATGGTGCTCGGGGCACTGCGGCAAAAATTATTGCAGACCGATCTGACCCCGCCGGCATCGCTGAATCCGGATTCCTCCACCACGTCCACCCCACCCCTCCGCACACCGGCGCCCGTGCGGACGAGCAGTTTGGATGAAACGCGGCAGGTGCTGGCCGAGTTTTTCCGCCAGCCGCCGATCCAGCCGCAACCGGCCTTGCCGCTGCGCGGGCCAGGTGAGTCGCCGTCAATCGCTCCGGCCGCCGATTCCATGCCGCCGGTCGTCGCAGAACCGGTGCCATCGGTCGAGGAGGAAACTACCGCCCGCGAACCGATGCCGCCGATCGTGGCGCCTGCGCTCAATATTAAATGCATTCAACTGCATAATCGGTACATCGTCGCGGAAGATGATCAGGGGATTGTGCTCATTGACCAACACGCCCTCCACGAGCGAATTCTCTATGAGGAATTGCTCTCGCGTGTCCGCAAAGGACCTCTGGAGTCGCAGCGCCTGCTTCTGCCGGTAATGGTGGAGGTCAACGATCGGCAGGCGAACAATCTGGAGAGAGTTCGGCCGACCTTGGAAAAGCTCGGCATTGAAATCAACCGATTTGATGCCCAGAGCGTTGCCGTGCAGGGATTACCGCCGCTTTTGGCGCGGCTCGACGCCGGTGCGTTTATCCGATTGCTGCTGGACTACCTCGATGAGGCGGATTGCAACATCGGAGATGAAGCCTTGCTTCATGAAATTCTGGACATGGCATCCTGCAAGGCGGCCATCAAGGCGGGCGATCCGCTTTCAGCTACGGAAATCGATGCCCTGCTGATCCGTCGCCACGAGATTGAGCGATCGAGCAATTGCCCACACGGCCGGCCTACCACCGTTCGGCTCAGTTTCGCGCAGCTTGAAAAGCAGTTCAAGCGGCGGTGAAAATAATCCTGTCGTTGTTGATCATCGGCGGTTGGGCGTCGTCGATGGCCTGAGCTTGAGGAGTTTTTCCACCCGTATCCATCGCGGAACGTGGCCGAATATTTCTGCGCGGCCGAGAGTCAAAAGGGGCGTTCCCAGCGGGGCGATAATCTGCTTTTCCCGCGCGTTAAATGGAGTAATGGCAATGACGGTACGGATGTGCCCATGCTGCAGAAACGCCTGAAGCTGGGCGGCGTAATTCGTGTCCAAGGGCCCATGGGAAAGCCACATCCGCACCAACGGACTTTTGGAATAATCGTCCGGCACGATGCCGGTGTAACCATCGACCATGGAAAAGGCGAAATGCGATTGAACCTGCCAGAGCATGCTCCATCCGTGGTAGCCGAAAGGAAAAATCAGTACGCCATGCGGATCGGGCGTGATGTCGTCCGGCACGCGGGCAAAAACACGCGGCGTGCTGAAGTGGGTCGACCAGTATCCGCCTGTGGTGTTAGGTAATAAGAAGAAAATGGCTATCAATGCAGCGGCAAGTTTTCGACCGCGGGGCATATTCGTCCGGGCGAGCCAACCGGAAATCAGGATGGCCAGCATCAGATCGACATAAAACATCAGCCGACCGGGGAGCGCTTTTTGAATCAGCGGGACATGGCTGGCGATGAGCCACGGCAAGGGTAACGGAAGTTTTTGGTTCAGCGCATGGAGTTGCGGCCCCAGCGAGAGCACCAAAGCGACCACCAATGTGATTTTCAGGCCGTTCCACATAGCGGGACCGCGGGTGTTCCGCCAGGCGGCCGCAGCGAGGGCGATAAGCGGCAAGCCCAGATAAGCGCCCTGTTCGGCATCCGAGCGACCTCCGGCGAATAGATGCCACAGGGGTGCCAGTAGACCACTTCCCAGCCAAGTGGTGTAAGTTGGGATGATGAGATTCAGCGGATCGACGCTATAGACGCCGGCACTCCAAAGTTTTCCTCCCGCGTATCCCTTCCACAGATAGGGCCCCGCGATGACCAGAACGGCCACGACGGCCGAGAGCAGCCCGGTGACACTCTCTCCGGCGAGGATCAAAAGGGCTCTGCGAGTTTGCGGATTGCTCTCCATCAGGATCATCACGGCCACAAAAACCGAACCCAACATCACGGCCGTGGCGAAAAATTCCGTCGATATTCCAAAAAGCAGCAGCCAGAGCAGAGCGCTAAGCGGTATGTATATCCACCGTGAGAACTTAAGGTTAAATCGCCGCACAGCCGCCAGCGCCAGCAGCGGGATCGGAAAAATAAGGCAGCAGTGCAGGTGATTTAATAATTGGCGGAATTCGTAGCTGGAAAATCCTACCACAGCGCCGCCGAATATCGCCGGCCAAAATCTGCCATGGAGTTCCCTGCAAAGTTCGTACGTTCCCCATGCCAGAAGCACCGGCGCAAAGAGCACCGCGAAGTTGTATGCCGCAATCGGTCCCAGCGCCACCGTGACAGGTGATAGCAGCAGCGCGGCGGTCGGGATGCTGGTCGTCCAGAATAAATTCACCCCCTCAGGCCACCAGATGGCCCGCGTAAACATGGGGTTCTGGCCGTGGCCAATGGCGTGCGGCCACCAAGCCATATACCAGATGAAACTCAGGACATCGGGGGTATGGTTTCCGAGGATATAGCCCGGGCCATGGAGTCCCGGCAGTAGAAATATGGCCGCCGCCCCTAAGTATATCAGCATCGCAGCGGCAGAAGATAGCCAGCGTCGAATATTCACTCGGTGCTCCGTCGAAGTCGTTTGATCCGCGGCAAGCCGAGGGAGTCACCGCGAAGCGCCACCAAGGCGGCAAGCAGATTCCCCGCCCACCACCCGATAACGGACAGGCCGATCAGAAGCCCGCCGGCCAGAATCAGCAGCAGGCCCAGCGGAGATCGTGCACCGGCAGCGAGCGTTTGGCTCAAAAGTGCCGTTAGGGCGTGATGACGCGCGAACCGATGAAGCATGGTTACGGAAAAACCCACCCGCAAAGCGGCGGCGCCCGCTGCGGCTGCCATGGCAACAATGGTTTGGTAACCGGCAGCCGCCATGGCTTGTTGCCGTACCCATCCATCGGATGATCGGTAGGCGATGAGTAACGCCGGAGCGATGGGAAAAATGATTCCCGCTCCGAAGGCACCTGCCGTCAGCAGTCGGCTATCGGGTGCCCGTGATTCCGATGCTTGTGTATGGGTAAAGTGCTGCAAATCTGCCTCCGCTCAAGTGCGTCAATATTATGCCGCCCGATCCGGCCGAGTCCAATCACCTTTAACGTGAGCATTCGGGCCGGGCATATACATTTGCCGCCATGCCCAGGCAGCATTACGATTCTCTGCATGGAACAGAGACATCAGGAATCCGGCAGTGACCCGCTGACGCCCCTGCGGGAACAGATTGATCACCTGGATCATCAGATCGTGGCGATTTTGAATCAGCGGGCACGAATCGTGGTGGAGATCGGCAAGGTCAAGCAGAATTCCAATGCCCCCATCTATGCGCCGGACCGGGAGAAAATTGTTCTCGAGCGCGTCCGCCGTGCGAATCGTGAATCGGGCGGCCCGCTGCCTGACAGTTGCATTGAGGCAATCTATCGTGAATTGATGTCGGGCAGCTTTGCGCTGGAAAAACCCCTTCGCATCGCCTTTCTGGGGCCCAAGGGGAGCTTTTCACATCTCGCATCGGTGAAAAAGTTCGGCTCTTCGGTTGAACATGTATCGGTGGCGGATATCAACGGCGTGTTCGATGAAATTGCCCATCACCACGCGGACCTGGGGCTGGTACCGATTGAAAATTCCACCATCGGCGGGATTGTGGAAACGATGGATGCATTTGTTGAACATCGCTCGGTCACCATCGTCGCCGAGACGCTGATTTCCATCCATCATCATCTGCTGGCGCAATGCGAGGCATCGCAGATCAAGGTGATTTACAGCAAGCCGGAGGTGCTCAATCAGTGCCGCCGCTGGCTGGCGGAAACACTGCCCGAAATACCGCGGGTGGCAGTGGGTTCCAGCAGCAAGGCGGCCGAGATGGCGCAGAGCGAGCCGCACGCGGCGGCAATCGGCTCGGCACTGGCCGCCGAGCTCTATAACCTCAAGGTGCTTTTCGCCAACATCGAGGACAATGCCGATAACGTCACGCGGTTTCTGGTGGTCGGCCGTCAGCCCGCCAAGCGCACCGGCGATGACAAGACCTCCATCATCTTCACGACATCTCATAAAAGCGGGGCCCTGGTTGATGCGCTCGATGCATTCCGGCAGTATGGCATCAATCTGACCAACATCGCCACCCGGCCGAGCCGCTCGGGTCCGTTCGAGTACTACTTCTTTGTTGATTTTAACGGCCATCATACGGATGAGCCGGTGGCCAAGGCGATCTCTCAGGCGAAAGGACATTGCCTGCAGATGTTCATGCTGGGGAGCTTTCCGCGTGCAGTGGAGGTGCTGTAGGGCAACTTCGGAGACTGCGACGTCCGCACCTGACCGCTTTAAGCCATGCCGGGCATCAATGAACCTCTTATCGACGGCAGGAAACCGATGGAGCATAGTTCAGTAAGACTCTGCGAATGCGGCGGCCTCGACCCAATACCGGTGGTAAAACCGACCCCCGCCGCCGAGAGCGAAATTCCCCCATGCATCGTTTACAATAACGCCATGGTGCAGCCCTATACAGTTCTGGCGCGACGCTACCGCTCGCAGGATTTTTCCCAGTTGCTCGGGCAGGAACCCATCGCCCAAACCCTCCGCAACGCGGTAACCTCCGGTCGCATCGCCCACGCCTTCATATTCACCGGCACGCGCGGCGTGGGCAAAACCTCCGCTGCCCGCATTTTGGCCAAAGCCATCAACTGCCCCGATTCAAAGGACGGAGAGCCGTGCGGCCGCTGCGCATCGTGCAAGGCCATTGCGGTAGGCGAAGATATCGACGTGATTGAGATCGACGGCGCTTCCAACAATGGCGTGGATCAGATCCGGGAATTGCGCCAGAATGCAGGCGTTTCACCGACGCGATCCAAATACAAAATCTACATCATCGATGAAGTGCACATGCTCACCACGCAGGCGTTCAATGCCCTGCTCAAAACACTCGAAGAGCCGCCACCGCACGTCAAATTCATTTTCGCCACCACGGATATTCACCGTGTTCCGGCAACGATCCTGAGCCGCTGCCAGCGATATGATTTCAAGAATATCCCCACGGATGTGATCGCCTCGCATCTGGCCGCCATATGCCGCGATGAAAAGGCCTCTGCACAGGATGCCGCTCTGCATCGGATTGCCGTTCTGGCGGCGGGGTCGATGCGTGATGCGCTTTCACTATTGGACCGGGTTCTTTCGCTCGGCGCCGGCGAGATTACCGAATCTCTGCTCAACGAACTCATCGGCGCCCCACCTCTGGCGGACATGTGCAACTGGGTTCAATCCATGCTCAACGGCGATGCCGCATCCGCGCTGGCGCAATGCGATGCGCTTCTCGCCTCCGGTATGTCGCCTGAATATATGGTCAATGAACTTACCGGCATTTTCCGGCATCTGATGGTCATGGGTGTATGCGGAACCGATACGCATCTTGTGGATGTGACGGCCGAATCCCGTCGGCAACTTGCAACCCTCGTACCTCAGCTCCCCCCGCAATTAGCCGCCCATCATATTGCGATCTGCGACCACACCGCACGCCAACTGCGCAATTCCACCATGCCCCGTCCGCTGCTCGATGCGCTGGTGGTACGATTTGCGATGGCACCCGAATTTGCGCCCATCCGTCAGTGGCTCAAGGAATTGCCCGCCGGTGACGGCGCTGGCGTGAGCGCTGAAAAAAAAAATGACATAACGCCCGGTCCTGCTTCCGGAATGCCGGCCGCCCAGCCGAAACCGAGACCCATTTCTGCGCCGGCTTATGCCCCTGCGGCAAGCCCAGCCCCATCGTCGCAGGCTCCTTCAGCTGCGGTGACTACCGCCAAGCCGATTGCCGGCGGTATCGCGCCGGTGCCTGCACGCTCCGCAGCAATCCCGCCAGCGGCCCCGTCGGCAACGTCCGCTTCCACGGCCACCGCCGATCTCCCGACACCGGCTGCAACAACCGCTCCGAAACAGCCACCAGCATCCGAGAGCGATGAAATGGCCCGATTCATTGACGTGCTCCGGGAATCCGGCGGTTCATCTGCGGAAGTTATTGTCGGCGGTCTGCTGGGCTGGAGGTGGAATGATGATTCCAGCGCCGTCACCCTGCAGATTAATAAAAAAGTGGAAAGCTTTGTGCAGGGACAGCATGCCCGTCCAAAAATCGAAAAGGCCCTGGAAATCACCGTCGGCAGGCCCGTCCGCGTTGAATTTGAATCCCACGCGGTGGCCGAAGCGCGGGCCAAAGGCGCCGGCGGCACGGCGGCCGGAGATGTAGCGCCCACGCTGCGGATCAGTCCCGAATTGCGGGAGGAGGTAAACGCCCATCCTGCCGTAAAATTACTTCAGGAAAAATTTAATGCCAAGCTGGTGAATATCGAATATATATCGTCGGCCGAGGATGACACCCATGCGGATGAAACCGCCTGAAAGATCGGTTCGCACTCTGGGGACCCCTATCCGCTGTGGCACATTTGCCACCCTGATGGGCATTTTCGCACTTCTGACACTCCATATACTCGTTGGATTCGCCCGGCCGATCCAGCCCCCGATTACGACCATCCCCCATAAGCCCCTCTTCGCCGTTCAGCTTAATTACATACCGTCGCCAAGTCCCGGCATCGCCGTTCAATACATTTCCGGTTCAAATGCATATGCAGGCACTCCTGATATCTTTTACACCTCGGGCAAGCGAGATCAGTGGCAAACCGGTATTTTTCATATCTCCCACATCCTTTTCACCGGCCGGGAAAACGCGGGGGCCGATTTTCGAATTGTCGCACCGGGCGGTATCGCCGTGCGAAAGGTTATGGTGACCGCAGATTCCATTCTCGGCGGTGAAAAGTCACGCGCGGGCCTATCGGCAATGATTTCGCTCGGCAAACGCAGAGCGAAGCCGGCGCAGGTGATATCGGGCGACGGCCTCCGACAGGTCGCCGCCGGTGGTCATACCATCGACAGTCAGTACCGCCCCGCGGTCATCAACGGTGCCCCTGCCGAACTGCTCACGCATCCCGGCGTGGATTACCTCTATTTTCGTCTCTCGCGCCACAGCCGGCTTTTCAAGCTGCATCCGAAAACAGTTACCATCACCGTGGTCTGGACGGCAAATCAGCGTCCGAGTGTTTGGTCATATAAAACGTTTGCCCATTTGAAAGCAAATGGAATTACGAGGGCAGAAATCAATCTGGAATGGGGGATGATCGAGCCGCATCCGGGCCGGTTTCATTTTCAAACGCTGGACCGCACGCTCAAAAATGCCGCCCGGGCGGATGTCAAAGTGATTCCGATCTTCTGGTACAGCGTTTGGCAGGGCAATCCGCCGCCGTGGATTCATCGCTACGACGTCGGCTCATCCGGTTCTCCTTCGCGTGTGCCGGTATGGTGGAGCCACCCCTACCGCCGCGCCTACTTCCAATTTGTTCGCGAGACGATTCTGCATCTGCGCCGCAATGCCGGCTTCGGAGGCGCATTTCTTGATTTTGGCTGGCTGGATTACATGTGGGGCCCGCCGCCGGGACCCGATGAAGTCAACGGCTATGCAGGTGCCGATGTGCGGGAGTTTCATCATTGGCTCAGGATGCGTTACAAAACACCCGCCACCATCAATCAGCCGTTCGATTCCCACTTTGCAAGATTCGATGATGTTCCGGCCCAGCCCCCCGGCAAATCGCTGTTCCCGCTTTATCAGCACTTTCGCAATTGGAGCGTCAAGGAAACCTACGGCAAGTTGACCGCCATGGTGCGGCGGCTCACCAGCGCCCCGCTCTATTATTACTGGGGCGGCGGCTATTCCGGTGCCGGCGTTGCATTTAATATTCCGGATACATTTTTTCAGTTGGCCCGCCGATATCATGTCACGGTCTGCGAAGATTGCGCCGATCACACCGGCCTCATGCTGCTCTTTGCGAGTCTGGCGCGGGCGTATCGCGTGCCGCTCTTTGAGGAATGGACCCCGCATCCCGGATTGAAAGCAGAAATCGCCCAGTTCCTTGGGCATTATGGCTTTGAAGGCTCGCAAGCCGCCGGAATGGATTTTTTCCTCTACCACGGAGGCCGGGAATTTGACATCGGCTTCCCGCCGTATGTTCACGCCCTGCCGCTGCTTGCCGCCATGCACGGCCACTATCCCGCACAGCCGGTCGCGGTGTACATTTCCTATCATCCGGTCTTCCGTCATCCGGCGATATTGACGGGGCTTGCCAATCGGGTCGCCGCCATCTGGAGAAAATGGCACATCGCCTTTACGGTCGTAACCGACCGGGAGGTTCGTGCCGGGGTCGTTCATCTGAATCAGTTCAAAGCCGTCTACCCCATGGACGCTCGCCACAGCCGCATGCTTCAGGCGTATCAGCGGCATGGCGGACATCTTCTGCGGAATCCCGCGGAGTTGATTCGGTATCTGCACCCATTCGTGAGCCTGACGCCGACCTACAACGGACTTGAGGCCGTCCCCATGGTAGACAGCCGTCACCACATGATCTGGCTGTCCCTTGCCCCCTGGTGGCGATCACACCCCTGGCACGGGACGATCACCCTCCACCTTGCCGCGATGGGAATCAAACACGGTCGGTATGAAATAATCAATGCCCGCACCGGTCGCCGGATCGACGCCTCGCAGATGGGCGCAAACCTCCGGGCGCCATTACGCATCGCTCCGGGCGACTGGCGAGTCTGGAAGATCATCCCGGTCGGCGGAACCTGACCGCCCCGATCATCGGTGCAGCAGGCCGTAACAGTTCAGTGCGTCGGTCGTGCTGACATACACCCGCCCATCGACGACCGTCGGTGTGGAATTCATATCAATTTCGCGGCCCACGAGTTTATTGCTCAAGCCGCTGCGGCCCTTCCCGTTGTTACTGTCAAATAATACCCGATGCAGATCATCCGCCCGATACGCCATAAGCCGATTGCCATTCCGGTTCAGCAACCAGACGATGCCGTGGTGCGAACCGTCGGCGGAAATCTCGGGCGTCGACCCGGGATACCCGTATTTCGCCCGAGTTTCGGACTGCGGCTTCGGCTGGATGTGGGCATGGGATATAAAAAAGGCCTTGGCGTAGTCATTCACTTCGGCGTAATAAATCCAGCCGCCATGACGATGCGCCCCGGCAAAAAATGCGCCGGTGCTGAATCCCGGCCCCGTCGCATGCGCCAGTCTCTGCACCACAGCGTCAAAACCCGTTCGCCCCTCTCCCTTCATACCTCCGTGATATCCTCCCATATCATCCCGATCCAGCAGATAAATAATTCCCTGTTTGTCGTTGATCACCAGCAGATGCCGATGGCGGGCATCACCAACGGACGCCGGCAGCAGCACGGGGCTTGACGAGCCCAGATCAAGATCATGCTGCAACAGAAAAGTTTCATCCTGCGGCACGAAATAATCCGCCACATGCAGGCCGAAACCGTTGGGGTTGTCGCGGTGCTGATGCGTGTCGGAATCGGGAACAAGTTTCAGGGCGGCATCGCCGAAATCGCCCAGCGCCGGAATTCGCAGATCTGGCGAATCGACCTGCAGCCGTCCGCGGTACGGAGCCGGAACAAGATGGGTTTCAAATGTGCCGTTCCCCGTTTCCACAAACAGATTCCCCTTGCGATCAATGGCAATTGGTCCGCCCCAGATTCCACCAGCCCAGCCGCTGGGGGTTGCACTCCAGACCGCCTTGATCGGCAGTCGCCCCTGCGCATTTTTTACCGTGCCATAACCGAGAATCCATCCGTTATACGGCCCGATATCACCCGGATCCGCACAGGCCAGATACAGCACATGATTCACCGGATCGATCGCGAGATACCGAAAGGTGATCTCAAACCCGTAAAAGCGATCCAACTTCCCATTCGCCCGGCGGACGGTCGGCCCGCTGATGTACTGACCATGCGGCCCACTTTCCGAAATTTTTATGGTATGGGCGTACAGCTTCCCATTGCTTAACCGCAGCGAACTGAGCAGATGAAGCCAGTGCAGTTGGCCGTGGGTGCCGGGCCCTTTTTCCGTCTCCTCGCATTCCACGTAGAGCGAACCGGTCGCCGGATCAATGACCGGCGTGTCCTCCAGCGGTTCGTTCTTCGCGGCCCAATTCGGGTTTTTTTCCTGCGCTTTGACCGTATCCAATGCGCTGTCAAATCGGGTCAGCAGGCTGCGTTTCCACAATACCTGGCCGGTATCAGCATTGATGGCATACACCGCATCGCGGGATGTGGCGGCGATGATGATGTTCTGCACCCCTTGGTGCGGGCCGACGGTGATATCGACGTGCGAAACAAACAGCGGCTCTCCGTAATCCACCCCATCAAGCCGGGTGACAAAAAGTTTGCCAAACTCTCCGACGCGAACATTTCGGGGCGTTAGCAGCGATTCATGAAGATTCTCGCCGTTGTTGAAGTTGTCATTATGATTGGTAAGGATATTCACGCCCGCCGCGCACGCCGTGTCCGCAAGCAGACTTCCAGTCATGAGGCCGCACGCACCGAGTATCATCAATCGTGTCAGCCAGCGATTGATCGAACCCGTTGCCCCGCTCTTGCGCACTTTCCGTTTATGACTTACAAATTTCATATTGGCTTCACACCTTTCTGCTATCGTCGGCGGATTTCCGATAGAACAAGCGGATACAATACCGTCGCCGCCATGGCCATGATATCTTGTGTACGCCAATTATCGAGACAGGTTGGATAGAAATCGGCGATGTCCGGCACGCCGACGAGTGCGCATTTCACGGCACTTTACCAAAACGCCGCTTCAGCCGACCATGTTCAATTCGGCCATTGGGGGAAAGATTTCTCGAACAATCGGTTCAAGTTCCGTAATGATACGGATGGTGTGGTCCGGTTTGAAACGCCTGCGGTTAATCGGTGATTTTCGTCGGGCGGGTTTCCATACGGTACGCATGCCCAGTCGCCGAGCACCGCGGATATCGCGGGCAATAAGGTCTCCGACAAACAGCGTGCGCTTGGCATCTACGCCGAGTTGCGAGAGAGCCGACTCGAAGATCATCCGATGTGGCTTTCGGTATCGGGTGGTGGAGGAATAGACGCGTGTGGGGAAGAATTCGAGGAGTTTTTCCTGTTGCAGATGTTGATCCAGGCAGTGGGGCGGGGCGCAGGTATTGGAAACGATGGCCATCCGTATCCCCATCTGCCGGAAGGATTCCAGCATCGCATGTGTGCCGGGCACAACGTGCGCCTGGGGCAGTACGGGGCGGTACCACATCCACGCCATCGCGTGCAGGTCCCGCTCCGTCACCTGAATTTCCAGTTTGCGCATGACATTCACAATGACATCCAACCCGTTGAAGTCGCGCCCTTTCACATTGGACCAGATATATCGCCCGGTAAACGCACGAAGGCTGACTTTGCGGTATGTCGCATAATTGGGGGGGGATAAACGACGTTCCACAAGATATTCATGTGTATCCCGGCACCCCTGCCCAAAGAGGGAAACGGGGCGCACCTTACCAAAGTGAAGGAGCGTATCCGCAAGATCAAATAGAATGGCGTCAAACATCAGTCGAAACTCGAACCCTCTGCAAAACAAGCATCTTTCATGCTGCGTTGGAGTATCTGCGATGCGGGGTGAAAGTCAATCCCCGGCCATGCACGCCACATTCTACCCGTTTTGATCCTGAAATTTTACTCCCTCAACAGCCGGATTTTGGGAGATTGTTTTTTGTTGAGAAATTTCGCCGCCTGCGGTGCGGGGTAAAAGATAACGGGAACATGATCTAAGATCATGCATTTCTACTGAGTTACATCAATTGTGCCAAAATCGATATCGATGCGATTCGGGTGCGGCGCAGAAAGCGACACATCCCGGTGGCGCGGGATTTTTGGGAGTTTCGCCCGGCATTCCGATCGTATATCGCTTACGCCTGCCGCATGTCCGGGGCCAGATCATAAACGCTGCCGATGCTCAGTTCATCGGTGATATCCGTCGGCGAGAGCGGCTCATCAAGTGTGAGGTAAATATGCATCTCGCGGCCGGGGCAGAGATGGAAGAAATTATCGGAAAATTGGCCACGCGCCTTTTTCAATCTCAGGAAGCACCAGAGGGCCGGTTTGTCGGACGTCAGGGTTATGTGATACTGCCGACCGGCTCCGCGGATCGTATGCGATATCTGCGGACGGGGCAGTTTGAGTTCCAGCGGTCGCGGGAAAAAGAGCGTGTTCTGGGCGACGATCTGACCGTTGATGATGACGGTCGGCCAGATGAGAATATTATTTTCGCCAAGCTTTTCCGCCTCATGCGTCAGATCAAGAGTATGGGCATTCAAGCTCGTCCGTGCGGGAATATGAATATCGCGATGACCGGAGAGGAGCTGATTGCCGTCCAGATCGGTCACCAACCATTGAAGTACGCCGGAAGCATCCTTCTGAAGATCACTGGTAACATGCAGAGGGGCTGTTTTATTTTTTCTGTCGGGTATACCGGTGACGATGATCGGAGCAAAGAAGTGCCGTGACTGATATTGGACGGTTTTCCATCGCCGGTCATAATCAATCATCGCCCATGTAGGGGCCGGCCAGCAGTCATTGAATTGCCAGATGGCCGCCGCCATGGATCGGGGCATATCGCGTCGCCAATGTTCGACCGCGAAGCGGATTCCGTACGATTGATCAAGCTGTGTAAGCAGAAGCGTGTCATCAAAATTATCGGGTGACCTACCGAAGTACATATGGGTGTAGTGCATGATGATGCCGATGCCGTGGCCGCTACCGTCACGTTCATGATAGCGCATGACGGGGGAATGAATCGACTCACGATCGGCGGCATCGGTGTAGGTGTCCACGGTTTGCGGCGCGGGAAAGGACTGAATGCCGAATTCGGTTACAAAGCCGTTAAAGCTGCGGAACCAATTGAAAGGTGCCTTTCCATGCCAGACCCACCAGGCGTGAATGTCTCCGCTGCCGGCGGCGCCGCTGCCGACTTCATAAAATGCACCGGGTACCAACCGATGGACCTCCCCGCCGATCACGTCGCCGAAAAGATGATAATACCCCTTGAAGCGCCGAATCTCGTTGTTTCCGCTCCAGATGACGATCGAGGGATGATTGCGGCAGCGGCGAATCTGCTGTTCCAGTTCCACATGCAGATTGTCCATCCAGGTTTTATCGTTGACGGGGTAGGTATCGTTGGCGAACTTGAATTCAAACTGCAGCATGATCCCCAGTTCATCACAGAGGTCGAAGAGTTCGTCCTGTTCGTAATAGCCACCGCCCCAGAGGCGTATGAAGTTAAAATTGCAATCGGCGGCGGTTTTCATGTAGTAGCGGAGGATTTCGGGTGTAACCCGGGTGGGGAGATTGTCGGCGGGAATCCAATCGGCGCCCTTGGCGAATACGGGAATTCCATTAATCTTGATGTGCATGGCGACGCCATCCTTCGGCGGCAGCACCTCAGCGGTGCGAAGGCCGACGCGGCAACTGTGTGAATGGAGCACGAAGTTGGCCTGATTGAGTTCAACGGTTACACGATACAGAGGATGTGCCCCCATGCCGTTGGGCCACCAGAGTTCCGGTTGGGTAATGGTCAGATCGACAATCGAGCTCCCGCCCTGAATTCGTCCGATACCGGTGGTCACCGTCCGGCCGCCCAGTGAAACGGTTACGACAAGCTTGGAATCTGCAGGCGCCCCGATGGCCGAGGTGTGCACGGACAGGCGTACCGAACCGTCCGGTCGGTGGTGCTGATGGACGCCGACATCGGTAATTTTGGCATCAAATGATTCAATACGGATATCCCGCCAGATACCCTGGGTGAGCATCGGACGGCACCAGTCCCAGCCCCACATGTAGGGGGCCTTGCGAATCCAACATCGCGGATCAGTGAGATTAATTCCGTATCGGGCTTTGTAGCTCGCACTGAGTTTACGGACGGTAGGCTCCAGCGTGCTGAATTTGATTCGCAGCGTATTATTTCCGCGATGCACAAATGGTTTTATGTTAAAACTCCACTGGCGGAACATGTTGTCCGCGTCGCCGATATGGTGTCCATTGACCCAGACTGTGGCGAGGGTATCGAGGCCGTCACACTGCAGGCGGAGATGTTTACGCGTGAGCATCTCATCGGATATGTGAAACGTCCGTTCATAGAACCAATTTTTTTCCGCAACCCACTGCACCTTGTCCATGTTCTCCCGGTAGTAGGGATCGGGAAGTTTCCCGTTTCTGAGCAGATCGGTGTAGGTGCTGCCGGGAACAACGGCGGGAAGCCGCTCGGTTTCCCCCTCCTGATGAAATGTCCAGTCTGCACCCGTCAGCGAGGATGCCTCAAAGACCCCGTTCGGTTTGATCGAACCGGTCATCGCTTCGGATGAATTCCGCTCGCAACCCGAAAGTGCTGCGGCTGCCCCGGCACAGGCGGCGATCTGCAAAAGCCTGCGGCGATTCAATGCCGATGATGGGTTGGATTGAAAATCGGATCGGGACATGGATATTGCTCCTTATATAATTTTCAATTGAGCCGCGCAACCGGCCTGTCCGCAGATGAAATGACCCGGACCACCGGTGCAATGCTATATCTTGCAGCCATGGCTATCACGCGACGACCAGGTGCCAACGGGTGACCGCCAATACGGGTTTCAAATATCACTGGCACCCATTTTACAGCCCTGAGAGCAGTCGATCGCATGGGAGAGATATTTCGGGGGTCATTGACCATCTCGTGTCCTCAGACTATCAAGCCGCGGGCGCGGACCCGGGCATGCGCCATAATGTGATCTTACGACAAAACGGTTCGGTTGCCTACCAGGGCATAAACAAAAAAAGGCCCGCGAAAATCGCAGGCCTTCAGTGTCACACCAGATATTTCCCGGGCGCCGGGGGACATTAGGTCGGCGCCGCGCCGGCGGTTGCCAGAGCCGCAGGCTCCGCTTCTTTGGGCACACCGGTAAACCGCAGCTTTTCGCCGTCGCGGTCGATCTGCACCTTCGCCATGCCCACATAATCACCCCGGAGGATCGACTCGGAAAGCGGATCTTCCAGATATTGCTCGATGGCACGACGCAGCGGTCGGGCACCGAAATCAGGGTTATACCCCTTCTCAATAAGCAGATCATGCGCGGCGGCGGTGGTTTCCAGCGCGATACCCTGTTCGTGAAGCCGCTTGGCTACCTTCTGAACCTCGATATCGATGATGTTATAGAGGTCCTCACGTGAGAGCGGACGGAAGATGATGGTGTCATCCAGACGGTTAATAAATTCCGGCCGGAAGAATTTTTCAACTTCCCGCAGCAACCCCTTCTTCATCGATTCAAAGTTCTGATCGCTGTCGCGCTTGGCATAGCCGAAGCCCTGGATACCGCCGCTCTTGATCAGATCCGCGCCGATGTTGCTGGTCATGATCAGAATGGTGTTTTTGAAGTCCACCACGCGGCCGACATTATCCGTCAGACGCCCTTCTTCCATGATCTGCAGGAGCATGTTGAACACGTCCGGGTGCGCTTTTTCGATCTCATCGAGCAGGACCACGGCATAGGGTCGGCGGCGGATTCGCTCGGTAAGCTGGCCCCCTTCTTCATAGCCGACATAGCCGGGCGGTGCGCCGATCAGGCGGCTGACATTATATTTTTCCATGTATTCAGACATGTCAATCTGAATAAGCGACGCTTCATTGCCGAAGAGAAATTCCGCAATCGCCTTGGACAAGAGCGTCTTACCCACGCCCGAGGGCCCCAGGAACAGGAACGTTCCCATCGGACGATTCGGATCTTTCAATCCCGATCGCGCACGACGGATGGAGCGTGATACCGCCTTGATGGCATCATCCTGACTGACCACGCGGCGATGGAGCTCCCCTTCGAGTTCCAGCAACCGCGATGCTTCGGCCTTTTCCAGCCGGGTGAGCGGTACGCCGGTCATCTTGCTGACCACCTCAGCGACGGTTTCTTCATCCACCACGCCGTCGACGGCCTTGGCCTGCTCGCGCCATTTCTGCTGTTCCTCTTCTTTTCTGCGACGGAGCTCCTCCGCCTGATCGCGCAGTTGTGCGGCACGCTCATAATCCGCCTGCTTGACGGCATCATCCTTTTCCACCGTCAACCGCTCGATCTGTTCTTCAATCTCGGTCAGATTCGGCGGCTTGCTCATGGATTTGAGACGGATCCGTGCCCCCGCTTCATCAATCACGTCAATCGCCTTGTCCGGCAGACAGCGGCTGGTGATGTAGCGGGTCGAAAGCTCGATGGCCGCCTTGATTGCCTCATCGGTGATCTGCACGCGATGGTGGGATTCGTAGCGGTCACGCAGGCCGCGGAGGATTTCCAGCGCTTCTTCCTTGCTGGGTGGTTCCACGATGATGGTCTGGAACCGCCGCTCCAGCGCGCCGTCCTTTTCAACATATTTTCGATATTCATCCAGCGTGGTCGCACCGATGCACTGGATTTCACCGCGGGCCAGCGACGGCTTGAGCACGTTGCTGGCATCGATCGCCCCTTCCGCCCCGCCGGCACCCACCAGCGTGTGAAGTTCGTCGATGAACAGAATCACATTCTTCGCACGGCGCACTTCGGTCATCACGGCCTTGATGCGCTCCTCAAACTGCCCACGGTATTTGGTGCCTGCGACCATCATGGCCAAGTCCAGCACCACGATCCGCTTATCCAGCAGAATCTCCGGCACATCGCTGGAAATAATCTTCTGGGCCAGGCCTTCGACAATCGCGGTTTTGCCCACACCCGCCTCGCCCAGCAGTACCGGGTTATTCTTGGTGCGGCGGCAGAGTATCTGCACCACGCGTTCAATTTCATTGCTGCGGCCGATGACCGGGTCAAGCTGCCCCTCGCGGGCCAATTCGGTCAGATCGCGGCCGAAGGAATCGAGTGCGGGTGTACGCGATCGCCCCTTGGATTCGGTCTTTTCGCTGGAGCTTTCACTCTCCACCCCGGCTCCAAGCAGGTTTAACACCTCTTCGCGAACCTCTTCCAGCTTCAGGTTGAGATTCATCAATACCTGCGCCGCCACGCCGTCGCGTTCGCGCAGCAATCCCAGCAACAGGTGTTCAGTGCCGACGTAGTTGTGCCCCAGATTCCGTGCCTCTTCAATGGCATATTCGATGACTTTTTTGGCGCGCGGCGTCTGTGGCAATTTGCCCATGGTGACCATATCTGGCCCGCTCTTAACGAGCTTTTCAACTTCCAGCCGCACCTTGCGCAGATCAATATCGAGATTTCGCAGCACGGTTGCCCCCACGCCGGAGCCTTCCTTGACCAGCCCCAGCAGGATGTGCTCAGTCCCGATATATTCGTGATTAAAACGCTGCGCCTCCTGATTGGCCAAAGCCATCACTTTGCGGGCGCGGTCGGTAAAGCGTTCATACATGTGATTCTCCATCTTCCAGCGTTATGCCGCTGGATGCATTCTTCGCTCAATTGTACGGATTATGGCATGCGATAATCAAATGAGCTGCAAAATGCCGGTCGCAGCACCACCCGCTCCGCCGCCCACCTGAGTCTCCGGCCAGAGGAGTCAACCGCCGCGGTCGCCGCCCGCCTGAATCGCAGTTCAACACATATCCGGTTGCCCGCCACATCCGCATCATGCTCCACTATGCATCATCGGATATCGGACGATGATTCCTTCAGGAAACCACCGGCGGAAATGATGCCCGCCTGTCGCGGCGTCCCGCCGGGTGAATTCCCCGCAATATTACCGCCGAATCTCCGCACCCACGCCCGCTTCCAAACCGGCGATGATACGGTTCATCTGGGCGTCCACCTGTTCCGATTGCAGGCTCCCTTTGGCGTCGCGGAATACCAGTTCCATTGTCACACTCTTTTTCCCCGCTTCGATCGGCTTACCCCGATACGACCCGACAAACCGAATCTCTGCCAGAAGGTTATGATCCACCACCCCATCGATGCGACTGCGTATCTCACGCCACGATATCGACTCAAGGACGATCACCGACAGGTCACGCCGCACGGCCGGGAACCGCGGCAGTTCATGGGCACGCCGAAGTGGAGCATAAAGTGCCGCGATGGCCCCCCAGTCCAACTCCGCTGCCGCCACCGGCTTCCGCAGATCGTAATACCGGGTAACCGGAGCGCCGAGCAGGCCGACAAAACCGAGCGATACCGGCGCTTCATGGGCCGCCCGGCCATGGAAAATAACCTTACCGCAGGCGCCCTTGGCAAACCCGGTTTCATCGGTGGGAATCACTTCGATTCCCTGCTGTCCGTCGGGTGATATTCCCGCAATCGAATCAACGATCAGTTCAATACAACCGACCACTTCCGCAATATCGCGCCCGGTAATCGCCAGATGCTGCTTCTCGACGGGTGCCGCCGTGGCCGCCGGTCGGAAAAAGACCGATGCAATTTCAAAAAACCGGGCGTGCGATTCCCCCACGTTCTGATTCTGTCTGATGGTGGAAAGGAGTCCCGGCAGCAACGAGGGACGCAGCACATTGTTGGCTTTGCGAACCGCATCCTGAACCTTTAATGCCTGCGCCGGAGCGGCAGCAAAAAGTTCAAATTCCGGCGGATCGACGAATGTGAACGTCACCGTTTCACACCACCCCGCCCCCGCGAGCAAACGCCGAACTTTCCGCCGACATTCCAACGCCCGATCCGGCGGCGGCAATGCGTGGTTCACCCTGTCGCTCAGCGGAACATGTTCATAACCCCATATCCGCACCAGTTCTTCAATCAGATCCACTTCACGGGAAATATCAAACCGGAAGCTCGGCGTGGTGCAATGGATTTCAGCGCCGCTTTGCCGTGGTGTAAATTCCAAGCCGCGCAGGATGTTCATCGCGGTATCGGGGTCCATCGCCGTGCCAATGAGCTTGGTAAAACGCTCCAGCCGAAGCGGAATCTCGTGCTGCACCTGCACCAGATCGCCCCGGTCGCTCACGGCGCCCATGTCCCCGCCGCAGAGTTCGCAGATCATCTGCGCTGCCAGATTGCGGGCGTAGATCACCATCGCCGGATCGACGCCACGTTCAAATCGGCGTGAAGAATCGGAGGAGATATTCGTTCGGCGCACGGTGCGGGCGATTCCGGTCGGATCAAACTGCGCCGATTCCAGCAGCACCCGTTGTGTGCCGGAATGAATTTCGCTCTCCAGCCCCCCCATGATTCCCGCCAGGGCCAGCGGCCGATGGCAATCGGCAATCAGCAGGTCCGATGCGGTCAGCCGCACCTCCTGCCCGTTGATGAGCCGCATGGTTTCGCCGTCGAGGGCCTCGCGAATCACGACCGGTCCGGGACTCAGGCGATCGCGGTCAAAGGCGTGCAGCGGCTGCCCCGTGAGCATCAGTACGTAATTGGTAATATCGACAACATTATTCACCGTCCGCAGGCCGAGCGATTCCAGCGCCCGCACCAGCCAATCCGGGGATGGCCCGACGCGCACATGGTTGATCGCAACCGCACTGTAATACGGACAGCGCTTGGGCGCATCGAGGGCGATGAGGACGGCATTGTCGCTATGCGCGTCGCTGTTTTTTGGTTTAATCACCGCGACGGGGGGAATCTGCAGTTTGCCTCCGGCAAGCACCGCCAGTTCCCGTGCAATGCCGATGTGGCTCTGGCAGTCGGGCCGATTGCTGGTGAGTTCCACATCCAGCACTTGGGTGCCGCCCGCGTCGTGAACGTGCTCAACCACAAAGCCGCTGTGCGTAAGGGCATGCTGCACCCACTCCGCCGTAAGCGGTTTATCCAGGTACGGTTGTATCAGATTCAGCGCAATAAGCATCGTTCAGCGGTCCATCCCAGTCATAAGGTTGGAAAGCGTAATAGCGGGGCGGCGGCAAGGCAACCCCGACGGGTCTATCGCCTCAATTGGTAGCTGTCCGCCACACCGAGATTTTGATAAATCTGAAGCGTCGCCTCGGAGTTATTCAAGGTATAAAAATGAATGCCCCGCACCTGATGGTCGAGCAGATCGCGGCACTGTTCGGTGGCCCAGTGAATTCCCACCCGGGCGATGGCCTGCGGATCAGCCCCGGCCCGACTGATGGCCCGGAGCAGTTTGGCGGGATAATGCGCCCCCAAGGCCGTTTCCGCCATTCGCCTCAGGCTATTGGCGGAAGTAATCGGCATGATCCCCGCGATGATCGGCACCTTGATGCCCGCCAACTCACAGCGTTCACGGAAGTCGTAAAAATCGTGATTATCAAAAAAGAGCTGCGTGCAGATATAGTCCGCCCCCGCATCCACCTTCGCCTTGAGATGGTCCATTTCCAGCAGCCGATTTGGTGTTGCCGGATGCCCCTCGGGAAAACCCGCCACGCCGATGCCAAAACCGCGTGGATCGGATGTCCGGCACCGGCGAATGAACGCCACCAGATCCGCTGCATGGGCAAAAACGTCTTTGCCGCGATCATGGTTCGGCATGTCTTTGGGCGGATCGCCCCCCAGCGCCAATATATTGTCAATGCCGTGCGCCGCGTATTGATCCAAAATCGATGCAATCTCCGCTTCGGTATGGCAGACGCAGGTCAGGTGCGGCACGGGCGTGAGCGTGGTGCGGTCCTTGAGGCGCACCACCAGATCATGCGTCCGCTGCCGACTTGAGCCCCCGGCGCCGTACGTCACGGACACAAATGATGGCTTGAGACTCTCCAGCCGGGCGATATGCGCGAAAAGCTGCTCCGCGGCCGCATCCGACTTCGGCGGGAAGAATTCAAACGAAAACGTGGTTCCGTCGCGGGCAAAGATGTCATTTATGTGCATAGATCACCCATCTGCATATCCATCCGTATATCCGGATTGACTGATGATACCATCCGAGTCCCCGGCACGCAAATCGTACCGCCGCCGGGGGCCAGGCTGCGCCGACAGAGCAGTTGAGGCACGACTATTGCGAATGCGAGCCGGTGGATTTATTCCACCGGTTGCCACCGCGATGAATGACTGCCAACTGCAGGGAAAGGGAGAGAAACCGATTTAACCGCGGGGGACGGGCGGCCGGGCCGCCAGAGAGGTGAAAGTTGAACAGAAGAAAGTTGAGCAAGCACGTTCATGCTGGCGCATGGGGTGAGTGGCTATTCCTACCGCGGAGATAAATAACATTCGCAGAGGAAATTGAGGGGGCGCATCTCGACCGCAGTTTGATTCCGCCTGCCCCGCGCGTTATGGTTTCCGTAGTAACTGACATGTTGGGGCTGGTATGGTTGCGACCAATGAAAAATCAATGCACGAGTCGGAAGCGGGCCGCCGCCGTACGCAACCGCCGATAAATCATCTGTATCAGGGGTTGACGCTGGATGCGGTGACGGGGCTGTACTATGAACGCAACCGCGATTATTCGCCGAGCCCCGGGCGCTGGATGGAGCAGGACCCGGCCCACTACATCAACGGGGCGAATACCTACCAATTCGTCGATTCCTCGCCGGTGGGGAATGTGGATCCGGGGGGGCTTAAGTACACGATGACAGGCGGCGACATGGACTCATTGGAGCACGCCGTGGTGGAGAGGCTTTGGTCGGATGGCTCCACCAACGGGCCAGGTTGGACGAAGGAGGGAGCGGCCGCGTTTGTATCGTACGAACTCAACCTCGAAAGGGCCGGGTCAGCGGCCCTCGCGGCTGGCATCAACCTCATAACCTCCCCGATTGGCGCGGCGAAGGGGATCACCCCGTCTGCGAAAAAGGTGGCGAAGGGCGTTGCCAAGCACTACTTAAAGGGTGTGTGGAAAAACCTCAGCAATACCCGATTCGATGACAAAGAGACCGAGGTTTGGTTTTGGCAGGGAAAGGTCAAGGACAAACGCACCGGCTGCATGCGGACGATCACTGCGAATCTTTACATCGTTTACGATGAGAATTCCGAGACCTTCACCGGCCTGATTGACGGAAGCGTGGGGTCGCTTGCCCATGACGACGGCCAGCCGATAGCTTCAAGCGCCTTCCATACGTTCCATTACGCCTTCGCGGGAGCCATTACGTTGGCGCCCGCTTATTTTGGGATACCAATACCACTGTTCTCCCTGGGAAAACAGTTCGGCAAGATCAAGCCTGGTTCGTGGAGGTATTGATGGCAGGGAAGAAAGAAAAGAACCGAGCCCGGCCGGCCGAAATTCTTGCGGCGGCGGTCGTTGCGATCATCATGGCTGTTGCTGGGGGGCTCGCGGTATTTTGTCAACACGTCCGTAGATGGCGCAAAGAGTGGGTACTCGACCATGGCGTGGAACCACGCGTCCGGACGCTTCTTCCGCCACGAAACGTGGATTTCTCGAACCGGGTGAACCTGTTTTGGTTTACAACGAGGGTGCCGAAGCAATGGGCCTACAGGGTGATTTCGGCTCCACTGCGAGCCAACGGCCGATACCATTACTCAGGCATCAGTCGCCTCATTGTGCGTGCCCCGTACCATGGGCGGTTGGTGCGACTAAAGCTTTACATGCCCGGGCTCGAACCGCCGGCTTGGGCATCCAAGGCCCGACGCAGGTTTGGGCTCAGCAGGGTCTACAAGCGGTTCTTCAACAGTGCCGCGGCGTTCCGTAGGCACTTCGGCAGCGACTTGGCGATGTGGTTGGCTATCGTGAATAACCGAAATTCCCAGGACCCGTCGTGGGGCTTTGGAACCCAATGGAGGATCAGCGCCACGTGCCTGCTTGAGAAGGTGACCCACGTGGGATGGCGCCGGCCGTACGTGTACAAGAACCTGAACGGCTTGACGATAATTTTCGCTGCTGGGGCGTTGGGCGCCGGGCGGCGGATTGCCGTCGATGGCTACGTCTTGGGGTGGTTCAGCCCAGCGGGTCGCTTGATAACCACTCAAATCCCGAGGGCGTTTGAGGCTAAAGGCGTGCCTGTGAGCGTGGTAATGAGGCTGCTCGCAATTCTTTTCGCCCACGCAGATCCAAAGGCGCCGCCGAGGGGATTGGTCTATGGATAGGGACGGTTTCGCGGCCACCAGTCGGACATATGGCCAATGGGGTACCCCCCGTTCTACTACGGCAACAGTCGCAGTTACTGCAGATTCGCGCCACCCGAGCCGGCGGCGAGGTGGCGCCAGTGAAAGCGGCGATGTGTGTTTGCCCGCCTCGGAACCGCTCCCGCCGGCGTCCGTGGTTTTTACTCAAGCCGCAGGCAGGATATCCGCCGGCAGTTGAGAAGGAGGTTTCTCGGTGCAACACGAATTGATCCGCTGGCTCGAAAAGGGATTTTCGATGGAGGGCCAAATCATCCACTCCATACCGGTGTACTTCGGGTTAGTTGCCTTGGTTCTCATCAACCAATCGCATGGGGCCCTGTGCTTCTGGCGGCTGAGGGCACTATTGTCAGACAGCGCTAAGTCGCTCCGGCGCATACGTCGGGTGGAGTCCCTGGCTGCGATCTTGGTCCTAGTTTTTCTGCAGGACAAGTTCGGCCGGGATGACACCTCATCCGGGGAGATAGTGCTTTCGGTTATCGTTCTCACCTCCATCCTGGCTATGCACGCAGCGAACCCCGATTTACTCGTAAGGAGCCGAGCGATCCTGCGCAAGTGGCGCAACAGGCGGCTCCGCGCGGAGCGGGGCCAGCGTACGGGCATTCTTTTCCGGCGGCGCGGGGCGCAACAAGCGGACAACGACTGAGCGGGCGCCAGCTGCAACGGCAACCCATTTAGTGCACGCAGCGGAGCCCGGCTCCGGCGTTCTTAACGGCGTCGCCAACGAGAGTCGTAACGGCGATGGGCCATGCCTGCCATTGGCCGAGCCGGCGAGCTGAGGCTGGAGGCGGATTTTCGGTGAACGTCCGACGAAGTGCATCTGGCGGGGATTTTTGGGGCGTGTAGATTCTGATCTGTCGATTGGATTTTCAGGAGCAGATCGATGGTGCGGCAATCATGCGGCAGCTTCCGCCCATCGCGCCCGCGCGTTATGATTTCATCGGTTATTACATCTTGAGGCCGTTTAACGGATGTTCCAGATGCGGTTTTGACGTAACTTATTGTTTTGCCTTTGGTTAAGTGCATTTTTTCGTATTTATGTGTGGTCACTAAAATATTGTGCTTTTT
>JAKAVA010000061.1 GCA_021827645.1 Planctomycetota bacterium | reverse complement strand
AACGGAACATCGGCAACGATGAATAGACGCTTCCTGCATCTTGTTATACTCCTCGTCAATCCATTGACACCTTCGAGTATACACGACTCGCTGTTAAAAAACACGGAGTTATTTTTGCACTGGCCCTAAGCACGGGGTATGCAAGTGAAATCTGGAAAAATTTTCAAGATTTATTTAAGTTCACAGCTTATTCGCGGGTGCGAATGTACATCCCATACGCCAAGATGGGCCGCAGGCGTGATTCGATATGTCACGCAGAGCCGCGGAGATCGAAGACGGAGACGACGGTTTCTCACACCAAGGCACGAAGAACACGAAGACGATTAAATGAAGCGTATGGATTCACTGACGGCATCTTAGCGCCTTTCCTTCTTCGTGTGATTAAAAAACTCTTACATCACGCGCCCGCATGAAGCCTGCCTGCTCTACTTTCTCTTGTTCGACTCTCACCTTTCTGGCGGCGCAGCCGCCCGCCGGTGTTATCGGGCTTCGCAGACGCCAGCCAGCCCGGCACTTTTTCACTTTTCACATGTCCACCGGTATCTAATGAACGGATCGTTGCAGCAATCGCCCGTGTGCCGGTTGGCCCGGCGGGCAGTCTGCAATCGCAGCGGCGGAGAAATACATTATGCCCACGTTTCAGTATGAAGCGCTCAATGGTTCAGGTCAGCAGGTCAAGGCGGAAATCGACGCCGGCACCTCCGATGAGGCGATCAGCAAAGTCCGCTCCCAAGGGTATTTCGTTACCAAAATACGTGAAAAAGCCGCCAAAAAAGCCGCGAAAAGCTCTCCCGGTGAACCGGCAACCACCGCCGCTCCCGCCGCTCCCGCCGCCCCCGCGGCGGCCCGCAGAAAAAAGAAAAAGAAGGGGCTTAATGACCTCTCCTTCAGTGTCGGCAAGGTTTCGCAGAAGATCCTCGTGCAGTTCACACGCCAGCTTTCCACCCTGCAGGATGCCGGCCTCCCCATCCTCCGGTCTGTCAAAATTCTTCATCAACAGCAGAAGCCCGGCCTGATGCGCGATGCGCTGGATGATGTGGCGGCGGATGTGGAAGGGGGTACCACGCTTTCCGAATCGTTTTCCCGCCATCCCCGCGTCTTTGATAAGCTTTATGTCAACATGGTGCAGGCGGGCGAAACCGGCGGCGTGCTCGATGTGATCCTCCAGCGCCTTGCCGAATTCATGGAAAAATCGCAAAAGCTCAAACGCCGCCTTAAGGGGGCCATGATCTATCCCGCCGTGGTCATCAGCTTCGCCTGCTTGATGGTCACCGGCATCATGATCATCGTGATTCCAAAATTCAAAAAACTCTTCGCCCAGTTCAAAACCGGCCTGCCGGAAATTACCCAGATCCTCATCAATGTGTCCTACTGGATGGCCCACGAATATGGCTGGGCGTGGGTGCTGGGCACCCCCTTTGGTATCTTTTTCTTCCTGAAACTCGTGGGCAAAACCAAGCCCGGCCGGTTTGTGCTCGATGTCGTCAAACTCAAAATCCCCGTCATGGGAAAAATCATCCAGAAAAGCACCATCGCCCGCTTTACCCGAACCCTCGGCACCCTCCTTTCCGCCGGTGTGCCGATTTTGGAGGCGATCAACATCACGCGCGACACCTGCGGCAACATGGTGTATGAAAAAGCCCTGCAAAAAGTGCATGACGCCATCCGTGAGGGCGAAGGATTTGCCAACCCCCTGCGCAACGCCCGCGTCTGCGATTCCATTGTGGTCAACATGATCGATGTGGGTGAAGAAACCGGCGACATGGACAAAATGCTCATGAAGATCGCCGACAATTATGATGAGGAAGTGGACGTGATGGTGGCGTCGATGGTCAGCATTCTCGAGCCGATCATGATTGTCGTGCTCGGTACCATCGTCGGCTTTATCGTCATCGCAGTCTTCTATCCGTACATCAAGCTGCTTTCGACGATGAGCGGTGGCGGTTGATGCGGCGGGCGAATGTCGCCCGTCAATGTGGCCCCGGAATTGAGGATATTTTATGGCACCCGGAGATCACAACTTGATTCGCGTAAGAGAGCCGATGCGGCGGGATATCCGTCGCGGCGGGTTTACCCTGATTGAACTGCTGGTGGTGATTTCCATTATCGCCATCCTGATTGCGATTTTGCTGCCCGCCCTGTCCGCGATTGAAGCCCAGGGGTACGCCACCGCCACCCGCGAGGAGATGACCGCCCTTTCCGCCGCCATCGACAGTTACTATGAAACTTTCAATGGGTACCCCGGCCCATTTTCCGAAGCGGATATCTCGAATGGGTACGTCAAGGATCAGGCTGGCAACACCATTACCGGCACGCAGAATATGCTCATCGGTCTGATGGGAACCCTGTATACGTCGACCTCGCAATATAACCAAACCTACACGCCGACGGATGCGATCACCGATTCCGCTGCCGGCACCACGGCCTACGTCACCCTCACGCTCGGTTCCGGCCCGATTGATTATGCCAATGGCGGGGCACAGAAAGCGTCATTCTTCTCGCCGCCGAACGGGACGCTGCTGACCGAGCCGGTAACGCCGGCAGGGCAGACGGCCACATCCCTGCCGACGCTGTTTGACAAATTTTCCAACGGCCTGCCGATCTTGTATTACCGCCGCAATCCCGGCATGCCGGGGGCCTCGGGCCAGCCGGTGGGCTGGAGCGAGAGCAATCCGCAGGTATCCAACGGATGCGCGTACTACATGGCGTGCAACCAGGGCTATATCCAGCCTCTTGCAGGGACCAACAATCAATACAACATCGAATGCAGCAATCTGACCAGCGCCTCGCAGCAGTATGCGTCTTTTAATCCGTCCGCTGCCGCCGCCCCCGGCGGCGCGCCGTGGAGTGCAAACAATCCCAGCCCCGACGCAACAAGCGGCTACCTCTGGGCCATGGCGGCCGATGTGGTCAATAGCTCGCTGATGCCTTCCACAGCATCCACCGGCGGCGGCGGGATATCCCATTTCAATTACACCGGCAACCCGGTACAGGGAAATTTCGTTCTCATCAGTGCCGGGCCCGACCGCCTCTATGGCACCAATATCGCCAACAGCACCATCACGCAGTCGGATGACATTGTGGTGGCGGGGGGGCAATGATGCACGGCAGAGCGTCCAAGCTTTTTTTTCGCATTCGCCGCGGTTTTACCCTGATCGAACTGCTCGTGGTGATCGCCATTATTGCCCTGCTGATTGGGATTTTGCTGCCGGCGTTGCTGCTGGCGCAGAAAAATGGGTATATCTCCGCCACCGAAAGCACCATGTCCACCATCAGCATTGCGTTGGAGCAATACCACACCGATTTTAATATTTATCCTCCGTCGTCGGCGGTACGAACCTCAAAACTTTACACCGCCGGCGGCTTTCCCATCCCTAAGAATGCCGCCTACGACTATCTGGCCGAAGCCCTGCTCGGTTATGAGCCGGTGGGTGCTGACGGTGCGGGTGCGGCATATTCGGGAACCCCCGCCGGCATTCAGGCTTACAAAGGTTTTACGGTATCCGGGTCGCCGCAGGTTTATGGCCCGTATGTCTCCCTTACCGCAAGCTCCATCACGCCGGCTCCGGCTCAGGCCGGCGGGAATACGAGCTCCGGTGTCTACTATTTTGGCGATTCGTTCCCCGCGCAGACCGGCGGTGCATTGCCGATTCTCTATTACACTCCGGACATGTCACCCGCGCCGGTGGGGACCACCATCATGAACTATACCAGCCCGACCACCGCCGACGATATTTTTAACACCGCCGACGACAGCGCCGCACCGGGTGGCGCCAGCGGCTTCAGCACGTCCGATACGGCGTTTCTGGCCCTGCTGGGGGCGACCACCGGCAGTGGATCGTCGAGCGCAAACTTGACGGTGGCCGGGCAGACGATCCTCGGCAGCAATACCTTTTTATTGGTCAGTGCCGGCCCGGATGGAAAGTTTTTCACCGGCGATGATATCGTCCAGAGCGGCAGACAGTAAAAGGGCCCGCCCGGCGCGGAAGGAAAATGAGGTCAGTCATCATGCCATCGTGCAACATACCGCCATCTGAATTCACCTCCGGCCGACGATCGGTCGCCGGGGGCGGATTTACCCTCGCGGAATTGCTGGTCGTGATTGCTATTATTGCTCTGGCCGCCCTGATCTCCATCCCCTCGATTGTTTATCTGATGAAAGATACCGCCACCTCACAGGCCGTTGTCCAGATACAGGCGGCCCTGGCGGAAGCCCGCGGTTTGGCGATTACCACGCACGCCCCGGCCGCCGCGATTTTTTATGAAAATCCGGGCGCTGCCGCGCAATCCTCCGTCTTTTATGCCACCGCCGCCCCCGGCCAGGGAGATCCGAGCACGGGCATCTCGCCCTATATTTTCATCACCGATAACGCCGTCCAGACGCAGACTTTTCCCAAGGGGATTTATGTGGCCGGTTATGTCGGGCCGTTTGCCATGAACAGCACCGGGCAGCCCGCATCCACCGGCGAGCCCGGCAGTGCTCCGACCGGCAGTTACACCGGCCAAACCAATGACCTCAACAGCCAGCCGACCGGCTATCTGTTCCCCGACCCGATGGCGCTGGGCCAATTGACCACCGGCGTGCCCACCCTGTCCAACGTGCCAAGTAGCGCCGACCCGCTCCGGGCGGTGGTGTTCATGCCCAACGGCCGTTCGGTGATCTGCCCCAGCTTCGTCGTTGAAGATGTTCCGCAGCAGAGCCCGCGGGGCACCCCACCCGCTGGGGCGATTTACTACGGCCAGGGCCCCAGTTGCATCGGCCTGTCCATCTACGATGTGTCGCAGTTGTCGACCGCAGACACGACCTCGCAAGGGGCCTTGGGATCGTATCTGGTGCCGAATCCGACCGGTACACCGCCTTACGCCACCAATGTCCCCCTGTATATAGTGAATAGTTACACCGGCTCGCTGATCGGGGGCACGCCATGACCAGATTCAATCCCCCAAACTTACTTCGCCGCGGATTTTCGCTTGTTGAAATTCTCTTTGCGATTTTCATCCTCGGTATCGGCCTGCTGATGATCGCGGCGGTCTTTCCGGTGGCCATTAAATGGACCAATCAGGATGTTCAGAGCACCATCGGTCTGGTGATCAGCCGCAGTGCGGTGGCTCAGATCAAGGCGGCGGGGCTCACCGGATTCGGCCCCATGATGGTTCCGGGATATTCATTTAACGCCGATATCACCATGCCCCAACCGTACCGATATGGCACGCCAAACCCCACGCCAAGCGTTGGAATCGTGCAGCCCGCCTATGGCTACACCAACAACGACCTCAAGGCAAGTTACTGGTGGCAGGCGGTGGCCGTGCCCGTCAACCCGTCGGTCGGCCAAGGTGTCGCCTATACGCCCAACGCGCCAGCCAGCACGACTTATCAGGTTTACATCTTCGTCTTTTCCAAAGGCAACGTAAACAATACCTACCCCGAAAATAATCAGTTGTGGGTCCGGCCAAACACCCCAACGCCCGGAACCATCGTGGCCCCGTCTCTCTACCGAACCGTCCTCCATTTCGTGCCCGACGATTACGCCATGCCGACCGGCTCCATCGGCCTCGATCTGGACACCGGCGCCGTCGTGCGAAAAGAGATCATCAATCCGCCTGGAACTGGCACTCCCTACCTCGGACTCTCGGAAAATGTCAACACCAGTAACGCTGATGACCTGATCGTCTACGCCCCGCCAGCGGATAATCAAGAGAAAAGCCCGCTGGTTTACATCTATGCAACAACGGTGACATTCTGATGCGCTACGGTCAACCACATCTTGATTTTCTTACCGGCCGGGAGGGCGGGACGCGGCGGGCGTTTACGCTGATCGAAATGCTCGTCGCGCTGGTGATCCTCGTGATTATGATGGGGGCCATCGGTGAGGTGTTTCATCTTGCCGGCCACAGCGTCCGCTTCGGCCAGGCCACGCTGAGCACCATGGCCCAGGTGCGGGTGATTGAACATCAAATCTCCACCGACTTTCATGAGATGGATACCAACGGCTTTCTGGTGATCCGCCAGCGGGAATATGCGCCGTCGTGGGATGGGCCCGCGGTCCCGCCAGGAACGCCCACCCAGTACAATCCGGGCGATGAGGTGATCTACAACAGCGCCCTTTATGTGTGCACCTCGCCGAACGTTTCCAATTTGAACACGCCGGCAGTCCTTGCCCAGGAGGGCATCGACTGGCAGGCAATCGCCAACACGTCGACAAACCCGTGGACCCCTACCACCACCACCCCTACCGTCCCTTTCTGGCGGGCGGATCAGATATCCTTCATCGCCAATGGTAATTTTCACAGCCGCGCGGGGAACACACAGGGGGCAACCAATTCGCCGCTGTCCTCCAACAGTGCCATCATCTGGCTGGGGCAGATGGCGGTGTCGTACGGTAGTACCGCGCCGCTCGACGCGGGCAATGCCGCCACGACGCAGGATGAGCAGGGCTGGCCGGCTTATTTCCCCGAGACCTCCGAGGTTTCGCCCGGCACGCCACCCACCGGCCTGACCGCCGGCTCACTTACCCTCGGCCGCGTCGTGATGCTGCTGGTGCCCAACAATCTCACACCGACGGGTACCTCCAGTGGCGAGAATCTGATCACCGGGATTGGCCCCGCGGCAACGGGCAATGCAAGTTACGGCACGGGCTCAGCGACGGTCTACGCCACTTCCAGCCGCCTTGATGCGATGGAATACAGTGCGGCACAGGCGATCGCGTACGCCACTTCGCAGGCGACATCCAGTGCACTGGGGAACGTGGCGGACAATTTCTGCTTCCGCTATTCAACTGTGCAATCGCCGGGAGATGCCAGCGTGGCGGGCCCCATTGCCGGGGCATTTCGCATGCAGCCGATCCTGATGCCGGGCGTCTGCAGCTTTGCGGTGGATGTGGGCTCAACGTCGTCCAATGAATACTCAACAAGCACCGCCACCACCGCCACCACTGCCCCCGCCACCCCAACCCCAACCTTTTATTGGTACGGCCCGGATGCCCTTACGCCGGACGCCAACGCCAACGCCAACACCGGGCCGTTTCTCGCCAGTGACAGCAACCATCCCGGCGACAGCGATGTCTTCGTCTTTACCCCGGCCAATAAACAGGCGTGGCCCGTGGCCCTGCGCATCACCTATCTGGTGACCGACCCGGCCGATCAATTGAACGGCCCGCTGACCGTGACCCAGATTGTTCACCTGCCGCAGTAATCGGCGGTAAGGAGGATTTTTTATGAATACCAAAAGACACCCATACGAAATTCAAAATCGTCGCGGCATGATTCTGCTGCTGGTGGTGGCGGTGCTGGTGCTGCTGGCCCTGATGGGGACGGTTTATATCCTCTCCGCCAGTACCGATAAGCAGGTTTCCTACGCCTCCAACGATCAGGCCAATCTGAATTATGCCACGCAGGGGATGCTCTCCGTTGTCCGGGCCGATATTCTGAATACCACGCTCGGCCCGGGCGGCGTACCATTGGCCTTGGGCAGCGCGACACCGGCGCGGGTTTGGACCGGCCCCGATCTGGGGTACGTAAACAACGGCATTATTGCAACGCCAATGGAAGACCCGACCCCCTCGGGCGCCCAGCCGACTCCCGGTACCGATGTGCAAATCGCCTCCCAGCCTTGGCTCTGCAGCGCCATGCCTTTGGAGCCCAATACGAACTACGCCCCCGGCACGACCCTCGTGGTGTCAGCGGCCGGCACACCACCGCCACCGTTGACGGCCGCGCCGGTGTTAACCGAGGAGGTGTACGGCGCCAGCCCGCCTGCGAAGCCCGCCGGGGCCTACACGCCCCTGATCAGCTATCTCACGCCCTACCTTTACGACCCCGCAGATGGGCAATATGACTTGAGTTACGACAGCGCGCAGCTTGGCACGGCCAGCGGCGCCGCCATCTACGTCCCCAACGCCTCGGTTGTCATGCCCGGATCCCGCTACGACCCCGCCGAGGCGGAGACAGATAATAATCCGCTTATCCCCTTCGGCACGCGCGACGCCATGTGGAATCTGCTGCCGTACAGTTCTCCCAACGGCACCCATTACCGCTTTGCCGTCCGCATCATGGATACCTCCGCCATGATGAATGTGAATACGGGGTGGATTTTCAACGCCACCTCGCCGTCGCAATCCGGCACCGACAACGGGTTATACGGTGCCACCGGCGCCGCGATGGCGGCATATCCGCTGTATTACCTGCCGGGAACCTACAACATCAACGACCAGACCGCCACCGAAGGCATGCAGGCATACAACACCCCACCAACCCCCCCCACCCGCGCCGGAACCTACAACCCGCAATACTACGACCTGCTCGGGTGGGAGCAGGAATTGGAATATTATGAAAATCAGGGCGTCCCGAACACTAGCAACGTATATCTGAGCCTTTACGGTTCCGGCACCGAATTGCAATGGCTCGCCTACGGTGGCGCTGGGGGCCAATTCGGCCTCCTTGCCCCCAACCGCCTCAGCTCGCAGATGCCGGACACTTTTGGGACGGGGACGGCCTACCCCTACGGCACCGGCTACCAAGACTTCTACACCACCTATTCTTGGAGCCGCCAATACGCGTCGTTTAACGCGGGGGCGCCCGGGTTCGCCACTTCGGCCACCACCACCGCCGCCGCCCCGCTTTATCCCTCGCGTGTGAATCTCAATGCGGATATCAACCCCAGCACCAGTAGCAGCGCGCAGATCGGCACGCTCGCTTCGCAGATCGCGGCAGGGCTGCAGGCGTGCGGTTTTAAGGGCTTTCAGCTGGACCATGCGTACGCTTACGCTATCAATTACCTGGACTATCGATACGTGTCCCAAAGCCCGGCATCGCTGTACGGCAGTTCGCTCACCTACTACAACGGTACCACGCTGGTAAGCGCCACGCTCACAGGCACTACCGCTCCCAGTGGTGTGGCGCTTATCGGCAATGCCCTGCAGCCGTGCCTCAATGAATTCGAGGTAACGCTGGATAACACCGGCACGCTGGCGGCCCCGGACACCAGCGTGACCGGCTACGGCGTGGAGCTTTACAATCCGTACAGCGTCGCGATCAACGTCGGCGGGTGGCAGATACAGTTCCTCGACGGCACAACATCCGAGGGTACCTACCCCATTCCCGCAGGCACATCCATCGGGGCTGGCCAGTATCTGGTTATCTACAGCGGCAACGCCCCGGGCGCCCCGACCACCACAATCCCGGGGTGGCTGCCGGGCCCTGCCCTGAGCTCGGCCGCAGCCACGGCAATGGCCAGCGGCGGGTACGCCGTGCTGGAGGCACCCTGCCCCAACCTGCCATCAATCGCGGGCATCAGTGCGGGCTTCGGGGCAGTCGACGCCACGGGCTATACGGTCGCGCAGGGCCAAACCCCGGCAGGGGTTTCCTACGTCGATGTTTCCCGCTCTGACGCTGCGCCCGCCGGTTACGCCTATCCCTGCGAGAACGCAATCCCCGGCCTCATCTCCGTAACGCCCTCAGCCTCGCCCGCTGCCGTGAGCCTCGACGCCGCAAATCCGGCGGCCGCGGTCAACGCCACCGCACCCGGCGCGCCCATCCCCCTGTACAATCGCGCCGCCGGCGATCCGGTGGACACCTCCTTCGCCCCGGCCCTGGCGAACAACTACCAGATATTGAATTGGGCGGATGCAAACTGCATCGCCCGTGAATGCAGTACGGAATCCGGCACAACCTTCGACCCCATCACGTGGCGGCTCGGAGCACGGGCCGTGGGAAGCTATGTGAAGAACCAGCCGTCCATCCCCCAGGACGGGGCCACGGTCGGCGGCTATACCGCCATGGCGCAGGAGCAGTTTCTCGCCCAGCTCTATTTCGACTTCCCGTTCGATCCGCGGGCGGCACTCACTTCCGCCGATATGCCGACCACCGGCATCGTGGAGCCCAATGTCCTCACCATGTTCTCGCTTAACGCCCGAGCGGATAATCCGACGGTTACACCCGTGGGGCTGGCGTATCCCAGCCTGCTCACCCGCACGCCCGGCCTCATCAACGTCAACACCGCCGGCGAAGTGCCTCTCTATGATGCCATCTACGAAGCGGCGGCTGCTGTGGCTGGCACGCAAGGCCCGGCCGACGACAGCCAGCTTGTCGCCGACACCATCGCCTACCGCGACCGCCTTGGGGCGGGTAGCGGCACCGGCGGTACTATCACGCTCCCAACGTTTCAATCCACCCCGGGTGGCACAGCGAGCCTCCAGTCCGAAACGGTACCGACAAATTACAGCACCTATCCCGGCTACAACATCAAATCGCTGGGGGATCTACTGCTGGCTTGGTTGCCGGAACTCGAAGCGATTAACAAAGCAGCGGGGGGCGGCGCCGCTCCCGCCAGTTTTCTCCAGCGCGATATCCTCTGGGCCGACTGCGCCAATAATTTCTGCGTGCACAGCGATTCGTTTGCCGTCTACGGCCTCGTCCAGGCCATCCGACTGAATCCGAATTACACGGGGGCCACCGGCGCCGTTCCACCCGCTACCGACTGGTACACCGCCAGCCAGGAAATACCATACAGCAATGCCGTCTCCACCAACGAGGGCTATGTGGTGCCACAGCTCATCGCCTCGACATCTTCGGTTACTGTCGGCATCGGCACAGCGTCGAGGACGATCATCCCGGAATTCATACTGGAAGGGCAGCGGCGGTTCGTGGCGATCGTGGACAGCTCCTACAGCACACCTCCGGGCGCCACTGCGGCTCCCCCGGCACCCAAAATCGTTGCCATGAAAATCCTGCCGCAGTAGGGCGGCCGGCGGGAGATGCTTTTTTCACCGCAGAGATAACGAAGGTGCGCAGAGGCTTGGGGGTCGGGCGTCTCGCCCGACTCTGGCGTTTCTCCGCGATCTCCGCGCCTTCGCGTGAAATATTGAATCACGCCTGTGGCATGATGTCATTACCCTTTTTTGTCACACTAAAAGTGAAAGACCCAAAGATTCCGTCAGTGAATCCAACCGCTTCACCGCACCGTCACCGCGCTCCTGGCGCCTTCCTTTCAGGCGCGGCCTTGAGCTCTACTCGTCAACTGCTCTACCCTCACCTGCTCTGGCGGCGTAGCCGCCCGTCCTCAGCGTTCCTCTGCGACCTCTGCGGTTAATAACTGTTTCACCGCTGAGGTAACGAAGGTGCGCAGAGGCTTCTGCAGTGAATCCGTGCGCTTTATTAAATCATCTTCGTGTTCTTCGTGCCTTCGTGTGAGACCTGTTTAGGCGGCACAGCCGCCCGCCCCTGCGGTTAAACCGGTCTTTTCCCTGCGGTTAACGGCGGGCGTTCCATTTCTGCCGGCGCTGCTCACACCCGCACCGGCCCGGTGAGAGCCGCCCGCGGGAAATCACCCGCAACACCGCGGCGATCGGCAGCGCCGCCAGATGCACCCAATCTCCCCAGCCGCGCGGCACCCCACGGTAATCGCGGCAGATGCGACATGTGCCGTGGCTCGGCCGCCCGCCGTAGCGACCCAAACCGCAGCATCCTCCATGCGCCATGCCGCAATCACTCCAGTAAATGCATTTCTGTTTCATTAACTGATCTCAAGGGTGGCGTGCGTATCGCACCCGCCGGTGCGCTGATACGTGCCGGTAAATGATCCGCCCGATTGCTGCCCCTGCCAGATGATTTCTCCGCCGGCCCCGTTCTGGCAGGTGATCTGCAGGGTAAAGATGCCGGTGGTCGGGTCGTAGGTAATCTGCGACGGCCCCGGCGGATCAAGCTGGCACATGCGTTTGCCGCTCATCTGGCAGTCGTAGCAATTTTGTCCGTTGTAAAGCGTGCCGTTGAAGCATGGGTAATTGGAATATCCGCACGGCGTGGTATTCAGGAGCAGAAAAGTGCCGTCCCACACGCAGTCCGAGGGCAGGGCATTGGTGCAATCGGTGCACGGGGTGAAATAACCGTCGAAATATCCGGTAATGGCCACGCTGCTGGCGGGATTGGTGCACGGGTCGGCGGGGGGCGAACCACTGCAGCAGCAGGGCGCAGCGGCCGCTGAGAGTATCACCGCGCCTGCGGTTGAAAGCCGAGCCTTGGCGTCGGATCCGATCTGCCGGTACGGCCCGGAATTAGACATGCTGAGATTACCCCTTTCTTCGGCATGGTGATCAACTGCAGGCGGTGGTGGCGGGAATCTCACCCGCATCCCACAGCCGCCAGGTGCCACCGGCATCCACAAATGCGGTACCGAATGCCGGTGACGCCGATTGGACAATCATCGATCCGGCCGCGCGTGGGCGGGCGAGTGGGGTTTGTCGGCTTAATATCTGGCTGCCGTCGAGCGACATGATGGTGTACGTCCACGAGGCCGATGCCGTGGCCGATCCGTCCGCCCCGCCGTCCTTGAGAATCTGCACGGGCTCCATCACCGGGCCGGTATGGTGCACCATCACGATGGCCCGCGGGGTGGCTTCGGTGGTCATGCCGGCCAAGACGCCGCAATGCACGGATTGCAGCGGCAGGAGATGCCCGCCGCCGACTTCCGCCAGATTAACCAATAACGCATTATTATTCCCGCTGTCGGAAAGCCCCTCGGGCAGATTCAGATTCTCCCCGGCCACCGCGGTGCTGTTGCCGAAAAGCAGATGCGCCGCATATTTTCCCGCCCCGGCCTCAAAGCTTTCGATACGGGCGATGAGCACCCGCAGGCCGATGTCAGCCGTCCGGTGCATGGCGACAGCGCCGAAGCGGCCAAAGGCGGCCGTTTGGATATCGCCGCCGCCGATGAGCGGCCCGGCCGGAGGCCATGGCCCGCGGGCATGAAGAAACGGGTCCGCCATTCGGGCCATCTCCACGGGGCGGATCGGGGGCAGGCCGGCGTGCGTGGCCGGCAGGGAGAGGCTGCGCCACGGGGCGGGCGCCGAGGCACCGGCCGCTGATGAAATCTGTTTGTCTTCTGGATTCATCGCACGGTTCCGCATCAGGTGATAAATGGAAACGCGGTCGAAAAATCGACCGCCGGATAAAGCTCAAAGCGGCCCCATCCGTTGCCCGACATCACCGACCCGTCGGTGACGATGGTGGCGGCAATATCCGGCGGGATGGTGTGGTCCACATTTCGAAACACCACATATTGATCCCACGTGTTCGGGTTGTACGCAAAGCGATACACATTCCGGTACCAGACGCCATCCACGGTGGTCCCCTCAATCGGCAGGCACAGCCACGTGCGGGCGGGAAACCCGCGCCACGCCGCAGAATTCACGCTCCCCGCATAGGCCAGTGTGGCGGCTTCCGGGTCCTGAGTCTGAAGAAAATGAAAACTTAATGTCGCCCGGAGACGCAGCGGCATAAGCTCGGCCACCTGCGTCTGGGCGGTGCCGCCGGTTGGGGTGTAGGTGACCAGAGCGAGCGCGTCGTTGACATCGTAATGGTGGCGGGTCTGTTCCAGATTGCCGGTGAAACTCTTGAGATAAGCCGACGGCAGGAGTTCCCATTCATAGCGGCAAACGGCGTCAAAGCAGTCATAGCCGTTGCAGATGGCCTGCACCTGCCGCACGACGGCATCGGGGCGGTCGGGGTGCGGGGTGCCGATGGCGGGGATGGTAAAGCCGGTGGTGGAATCGGTGGCCCCGACGGCCATGATCGGGCGGAGCGTGGGGGAATATTCAGACAGGCCGGTGATTTGAAATTTTCGGATGATGGAATAGCCGGTGGGTGTCCAGACGACGGGATTCTCCAGCAGCAGATCTTCTTTAATGGCGATTGGCATGGAGGGGCTATAGGGGGATGCGAGGGGACAATGCGCAGCGGCGCAAAAAGCATTTAGCGTCGTGCCTCGCACGACCCATGCATGCTCTCCTGTTCGACTGCTCAACTTTCACCTCACTGGCGGCGCAGCCGCCCGCCCGTGTCTCACACCAAGGCACGAAGAACACCAAGACGATTTAATGAAGCGCACGGATTGACTGACGGAACCTCTGCGTACCTCCGTTACCTCTGAGGTGAAAAAGTTATTAACCGCAGGGGACGCAGAGGGTCGCGGAGGAAATAACTTAACTATATATTACACGGAGACGGTGCGGTGAAGCGAGAAAATCATGTGCCTGAATCTTAGCGCCTTTCCTTCTTCGTGTGATTAAAAAAGAACTTCCATCATGCCGCAGGCATGATTCAATGTTTCACGCGGAGCCGCGGAGCCCGCGAAGACGGTGCGATCAAGCAAATGAATCCACTGGCGAAACCTCTGCGTACCTTCGTTACCTCTGCGGTTAAGAAAAAACTACCTACATCATGCGCCAGCATGAAACGTGCCTGCTCAACTTTCTCCTGCTCAACTCTCACCTGTTCTGGCCGGCTCGCCGGCCTTGTCTCACACCAAGCCACGAAGAACACGAAGATGATTTAATAAAGCGGACGGATTCACTGGCGAAACCTCTGCGTACCTCCGTTACCTCTGAGGTGAAAAAGTTATTAACCGCAGGGGACGCAGGGGAAGGCCGAGGACGGGCGGCTGCGCCGCCAGAACTTGCCTCACACAAAGGCCCGAAGCACACCAAGACGGTACGATCAAGCAAGGGAATCCACTGACGAAACCTCTGCGTACCTTCGTTACCTCTGCGGTGAGAAACAGCATTTAGCGTTGTGCCTCGCGCGACCCATGCATGCTCTCCTGTTCGACTGCTCAACTCTCACCTCTCTGGCGGCGTGGCGCAAAAAAAGGCGTGGCCGCCTTGCAGCAGCCACGCCAAGATGTCAAATCCAATCAGATTGCCGGTGCGGCAACTCAGGCGCGTCTGCGCCGGGCCAACAGCAGGCCGACCGCTCCAAGACCGAGGAGGCCGATCGACGCCGGCTCGGGGGTTGCGGTTGACAACTCGAAGTTGCCAACGCTGCCCTTTTCGGTGTCGTACCCGATGGATACTCCGGCTACGGTTGGGTTTGTGGTGTACGTATAAGTGGCCAGTTCGCTGCCACCGTAGTACCAAGTGGCAACCCAATCGGTTCCCATGGTGTTCAGCGTGATTTCAGCGGTCTCACCGGGGGTTACCGGGGACGGGATAGTCACATTTGAGGGGTGGGAAGTCCCGGCCGTGAAAAGCTGAATTCCGTATTTCGAGGTCGAACCGCTGGTTGAAGTGACAATCATCGCCGGGCCAGTAGTACCAGTCGGTATGCCAGTCGAAAAATCAAGGGACAGCCATCCGCTCGTCGCGTCCGTTGGGGTGAGGGTCGCCGAAAGCGTGTAGATGTTGCCCGCTGTAGGGGTGAAGCTGAGGTAGTCCCCGCCGTTTTGGGTCGTGGGGTAATTTGTCGACCCATCAGCAAGGTAGGTCGCGTTCGTAGCCTTGCTGTCGATAGCCTGCCATGTCGCGCCCGTGGTGTCGGTTGTCGGACTAGTTCCGACGATCGAGGCTGTCGAGGTTCCGCCGAAGGCCTCTTGGTAGATGACCGAAGCCTTGGCAGAGGTGCTGCTGAGGGCCAGTGCCGCTCCGGCGGCCACCACAGTTGCCAGAAGCAATTTGGTTTTGCCTGCGGTCCGCAGGCTCGTTGATTGGGTTGACATAGTTGTGTCTCCTCTTAATAAACCGCTTGCTCTCGACATCCGCTGATTTGGAACATTCCAAATCAAACTAACACGGAAAAACTCCCGACAAATTCAAACGCCCGGTGGCGATCGATACCCATAGGGTCGTATCGCCGTAAAATTTTAATTCACTCCATCACCGCTTTTCGCCAAATGGCACAAACAGTGACGTCTTTGACTTGCTCTCTACACAATGACTTACCTAACGATGCAGCTGAATGAGCCACCCAGTCGATATCCACATTGAGTGTAGTGCAAAGGACGTCAATGTGCAAATAAAATTTTGAAAAATTTCTAAAAATTATTTAAGTTCATATGTTATATGATGTTACAAGCAAATCTCCCGCTCGCGTGGGCACAAAAAAAAGCTCGCCGCCATATTTCACGCGGAGCCGCGGAGTTCGCGAAGGCGGTACGATCAGGCGAATGAATTTTCTGCCGAAACCTCTGCGCACCTTCGTTACCTCTGCGTACCTTCGTTACCTCTGCGGTTAAGAAAAAACTACCTACATCATGCGCTAGCATGAAACGTGCCTGCTCAACTTTCTCCTGCTCAACTCTCACCTGTTCTGGCCGGCTCGCCGGCCTTGTCTCACACCAAGCCACGAAGAACACGAAGATGATTTAATAAAGCGGACGGATTCACTGGCGAAACCTCTGCGTACCTCCGTTACCTCTGAGGTGAAAAAGTTATTAACCGCAGGGGACGCAGGGGAAGGCCGAGGACGGGCGGCTGCGCCGCCAGAACTTGCCTCACACAAAGGCCCGAAGCACACCAAGACGGTACGATCAAGCAAGGGAATCCACTGACGAAACCTCTGCGTACCTTCGTTACCTCTGCGGTGAGAAACAGCATTTAGCGTTGTGCCTCGCGCGACCCATGCATGCTCTCCTGTTCGACTGCTCAACTCTCACCTCTCTGGCGGCGTGGCGCAAAAAAAGGCGTGGCCGCCTTGCAGCAGCCACGCCAAAGATGTCAAATCCAATCCGATTGCCGGTGCGGCAACTCAGGCGCGTTTCCGCCGGGCCAGCAGCAGGCCGACCGCCCCAAGCCCGAAGAGGCCGATCGACGCCGGTTCGGGTACCGGTGATCCGCTGAGCGTCAGGCTCGCGAATGTTCCGTTCGCTCCACCGGTATTACCGATGAAGATGCCACCGATGCCGTCATAAACCGTGGTCGGGAGGGTGCCGGTGGAACCCGTCACTCCGGTAAACAGGCCCTGCGAGTCGGTGATCGTGTAAGCCCCCGGCGTGGCGCTGGCAGCGGTATCCAGCGTGATAGTGATGGTGTCCGCCGAGTTCGAGGTGGACGACGTTCCACCGTCCGTTCCCCCGCCGGTGGTTCCTCCTTCGGTGAAGAATTGCGTCCCGCCATCTTCCCGGTAAAGCGCCCAAAGTTCGCCGCCTGCCGTGCTGTCGCTGGTGGTCTCTCCTTTTCCGAATCCCATCGAGAGCCAATCACCGGTGAGTCCGCCGGATGTTTCACCGGTTGGCGTGAGCGTCACGGTGTAGGCCAGCTGGGTGTAGTCCGACAGCATGGTGCCGCTGATCGGCAGGTAGGCGTAGCTGTTGTTGTTGATGTTGTATGTGGTGACAGCAGCGTACGCATTGCTACTCTTCGTGGTGAGGGCTACCCCGCTGGTGTCGCCGCCCCACTTTGTGGTCGTTCCGGATACCGTGGACCCGATAAGATTTTCCGACGTGGTCCCGGAATTAAAAGTGTTCTGATAGATGGTGGCATCAGCCTTGGCAGAGGTGCTGCTCAAAGCCAGTGCCGCCCCGGCGGCCACGACGGCTGCCAGAAGCAATTTGGTTTTGCCTGCAGCTCGCAGGCCCGGTGCTTGGAATGACATAATCATGTCTCCTCTTTTATTCCCGCTTGCTCTCGCTGTCCGCAGATTTGGAACGCTCCAAATCAAACTATTACGGAAAAACTCCCGAGAAAATCAAGCTTACAATGGCGATGGCGATCAACACCCATATTTTCGCATCGCCGAAAAACCATAATTCAATCCATCGCCGAATTTCGCCAAATGGCACAACCGAAGTGCGGTCTTTTGCCTCACTCCCTGCACGATTACTTGGCTTACAACGCAGCTGAGTGAGCCATCCGGTTCAGGATATATCTGGAGTTATAGTACAAGGGGGGTGAAGATGCAAATAAAATCTGGAAAAATTTTCGAGATTTATTTATGCGCATATTTTAACTTATTTTACGAACAATTTGCGATCGTGCGAAGGCGATGCAACCAGGCCAACGGATTTACTGCCGAAACCTCTGCGTACCTGATACCCTTTCCGGCGTTACCACTGCGGTGAAACCGGTTTAACCGCAGGGGAGAAACTGAATTAACCGCTGAGGACGCAGAGGATCGCTGAGGACGACGACAAGAGTGCCTCACACGAAGCCACAAAGAACACGAAGGCGATACGATGAAGTGAATGAATTCACTGACGGAATCTTAGCGCCTTTCTTTCTTAGCGTGATTCAATATTTCACGCGGAGCCGCGGAGAAATTCCCGAAGCGGGCGAGACGCCCGCCCCCCATCCCTCTGCGTACCACTGCGTCCACTGCGGTTAAAAAAAGTTAGTTACCTCACGCGCCAGCGTGAAACGTACCCGCTCTACTTTCTCCTGTTCGACTCTCACCTTTCTGGCCGCGCGGATCGTGGTTTACACTTGCCAGAAAACAATTTGTGCGCGACAATTCGGTTTTGGCATAGCGCAAAGGATGGCGCCGGATGCGTCAAACCAAAATGATACCCCGCCTATTCGCCCTGCCGGTCATCTTTGGTGCCGGCCTGATCAGCTGGATTGTGCTTTTCATTTCCCTCGCGATTATCGCGCTGGTGGTCCTTTCGCCCGCTGCGGACTCCCTGCGCCGCGTTCGACTCCAGGAGCACTCGTTGCAGGCCACGTTGGCCCTCATGAAGGAAAAAATCGCCATTCAAAAGCGTTTCATCGCCCTGAGTGAACATGATCGGCGCATGATGGAGCGGCTCGCCAATCGCCAGATGGATATTGTTGCGCCCGGGGAAGAGGTCCTGCCGCTCAAGGGGTTCACCGCTCCGCGCGATGTGCAAAGTCTTATTGCCCGCGCCCTCAAACCGGTCAAACCTCTCCCGATCCCGCCGCTCCCGTGGTATGAAAACCTGGGGCTTTATGGTCCGCTTCGAATTCCGCTGATTGTTATCGCATTGGCGGGGCTGGCGTTTGCGTTTCTGATTGACGTCCGCCGAAAGGCTTAGGATTCGTCCCGCGAATCATCCAACCCCGGCAACCCGCCTCCGGCTGTGGCGTGGCGGGGAATTGGAAACGCCCATAAGATTATCGAAAGAATGATTTGACACCCTCCGGGCGGTTCGGTATGATTCGGAAAATTGTCGGCAAGATGAAATATTGGAGACGAGCCATGAATCACGCGTGTGGAAAACTGGAAAAAATCCTCATCGGATGCGGCCTGCTCTGTCTGTTGCTGCTGCTGGGTGTGCGGGCCAACACTGCCTATGGTCGGCCGCGCCGCCTGCCGCCAATCATCAGCGAAATGTTCAGTTCCAACATGGTGCTGCAGCGCGATATGCCCGTCCCGGTGTGGGGGTGGGATAAACCGGGGCAGAAGATTAAGGTTTCATTTGCCGGGCAGACGCTTACGACAACGGCCGGGGCCGATGGGCACTGGATCGTGCGGCTCAAGCCGATGCATGCAAGTTCCACGCCGCGCACGATGACGGTTGTCGGCTCGCGAGTTGAGCATTTGAGTGATGTGCTGGTGGGGGACGTGTGGTTGTGTTCAGGGCAATCCAATATGGCCTACAACCTGAAAGGGTGGACGCGGGGCGGTCATTCGGCCGAGGAAATCAAACGGGCCAATCATCCCACCATCCGACTGCTTCTGGTCAACCGGAGCATCGCGGGATATCCGAAGGCCAAAGCGAGCTGCGCACCCTGGAGCGTGTGTCGGCCAAGCGTGGCGTGGAATTGGACGGCTGTGGGGTATTTTTTCGCCCGCGATCTGACCCGCAAGCTGCATATCCCGATCGGTATTATTCAGTCGGATTGGGGCGGCACGACGATCAGCGTCTGGATGCCGAAGCAGGCGTTTTTCAGCACTCCGAAGCTTAAATATTATTGGCCGCTGTTTACCAACCCGAAAACCGTGATCAATTCGGTCTACAGTCGGTACATCGTTGAAGTGAGGAAATGGATCCAAGCGGCACAAGCCGCCAAGGCGGCCGGTCAGGTCATGCCCCCACCTCCTCCGGCGGCCCGCAATCCGATCACGAGCCCGAACTGGCCGACGCGCCCGGCCTGCCTTTTTAATACCATGATTCATCCGCTGGCCCCGTATGCCATCAAGGGCGTCGTGTGGTATCAGGGGGAAAATGACGTCTTTCCAGGCCTTCCGTATTACCGATGGGAACTCACCGCCATGATTCAATATTGGCGCAAACTCTGGCATCGTCCTAATCTCCCCTTTGATCTTGTTCAGATCTGCCCCTGCGGCTGTTACGGCCGCCCGTGGGACCGCGAAGCTTCGCTGGTCTGGCAGCCGGAAGAGGATGTCGCCGCCACCGTGCCCCATTGCGGAATCATCGGCACCATGGATATCGGCATGCTCAGTAACATTCACCCCTTTGACAAAAAAGATGTCGGCTATCGCCTGAGTCTGCTGGCATTAAGTAAAACCTACGGCTTCAAAGGGATCGTTTATGAGGGGCCGATGTATAAGGGGATGACCATCCATGGCCATGAGGCGATTATTCACTTTAAGGATATTGACGGCGGATTAAAATCGCGCAACGGAAAGCCGCTGGTCTGGTTTGCCATCGCGGGGGCCAATCATCACTTTGTAAAAGCCGACGCCCGGATTGTGGGCAACACCGTGGTGGTGACGGCTGCATCGGTTCGGCATCCTGTGGCCGTGCGATATGGGTGGAACGATCGCATCGGAAAGTCCAATTTGGAAAACTCGGCAGGGTTGCCCGCGATGCCGTTCGCAACGGATGTTCCGCAGCCCTGAGCTGCGGCGGTCGGGCCCGCCGCGACGGGAGTTCAGATGGGCGGTGGAAAATTCATGGACAAGCACGGTAAGCACACACGGCCAGTACATCGTGGTGCTCACGATATGCAGGCCGTGCTGACCGAAGAGCGACCCTTGAGGGCCTGTTACTGCCAGAAATAGAGGCCGGCGTCCAAGAGGCGACAGCGCATTTCGGACGCATTCTTCCAGACAACATGTCCATCGTTGTAGAGGACATTGCCGCCGGTGACATCATGATCACCACCGTTGAAATGGTTGGAGAATCTCTGCCATGTATTTAGAGCGGACGTGGAAACGTCCGAGGCGAGAATGGTGTTGTCTTGGGAGTCGGGGGAATCCGCAAACCCGCCGGGAACTGAGGAAAAGGCCAATTGAGGTTGCAAGGTGGTCGGGTTGATCACGGTACGCCCAAACATAGGATTAAATTTTCCTGTCCCATTATTCGAACCTTCTGACATTCCGTAGTAGTAGCAATAGCCGGCAAAAACGTCATAGTAATTCGGGGGCCCGCCCGGCTTGCCGAGGTTACCAATGTAGTATTCCGGGCTGGCGGTGGGACTGAAGAAAGTCCCCTCCGGGCAATAGAAGACGGTGCCATTGGTGATTGTTTTTGTGAAGTAGAGGAGTCCCAGTCCCCAGGGGGTGAAATTGTTCACGCCGAAATTACCGGGGGTATGCCAGCCGTCTAACCCCCCAAAGGCCCAGTTCCCTTTTGCCCACTGAGTTTGAGGTGCACCCGTTGGCATGGTCCCGCGGAAGTTGCCAGCATACACGCGACAACCCTGGCCGAGCGTGCGAAGATTTGATGCACAGACAATTCGCAACGCATCGTGTCGGGCTTTGACCAGGGACGGAAGCAGGATCGAGATGAGGAGTGCGATGATGGAAATCACCACCAGCAGTTCCACCAGCGTGAAGCCGGTCCGGTTAAACCCGTTGGCCTGAGTTTGCCGAATAAACCTTGGTGCAAATTTTGATCGATGAGGAACATGAACGCCGTACATAAGCCACACTCCTTCGGATAAAAAGCACACCGAAATACACCATTGCGAAAGCCGATAGGTGATCACCTGTATAGTTCACATCCGTGAAACTATCGGGCATTCCATGGAACTACTAACTCGCGCCTGTCACGAAACGCAACGATTCTGAGTTGTGAATCTCTCGTGACGATAGTAATTGTATCAGGTAGGAAAAAGATTGCAAACTAAAATTCTGCAAAAAGGGCCGGTTGCGATGTTGGTATTACAGCATGGCGACGGGCCGGGCGGGGTTGGTGAGAATTGCTTTACACCAGAATTTGATTTTGGAGTCGTCTGGATTCGCGGTTTCGATGCGGTTCAGGCCCCATAATCAAATCCGTCCGGAATTTTTACACCCCACCGCACTTGACGCGGGCATTGGTTGCGGTGTATAG
>JAKAVA010000068.1 GCA_021827645.1 Planctomycetota bacterium | reverse complement strand
TGAAAGCGCCTGCGCCGAAACCGAGAAAAAACGCCCACCAGGCCCCGGCGACCATCGAACTGCGGCGAGAGCCGACCCGGCACGCGCACATATATCAACATCCGTCAATATCATGCCGCTCGAAAACCCTACATCGCAACCGGCTCGGGGCGCCGCAGGGCGATGCGATTTTTGCGGGCGGCCTCATAAGGACGTGCAAGGAGAATGAATTCCTGAACTCGCGATGGCCTGATTGTAAACGTCTTACCTTACGGGATACCAAGGCGCGCGGGTGGGGTATCATTTTCACCGCCGCAAGCGTGCCAGCATTGAATCCGTTGGCTCCATCGAACCATCTCCGCGTTCGCCGCGGCTCCGCGCGAGATCAGGTTACATGCCTGCGGCATGATGTAACTTGCTTTTTCTCACGCTAAGCACACAAAGATTTTGGCGCTGGACCTACCCCCTTTATCGCACCATTCCTGTGAGTCTTGCGGACATAATTTGATATTATTTTTACCGCAGAGGACGCGGCCGGCGACCACGCCGCCAGAGAAGTGAGAGTTGAGCAGGAGAAAGTTGAGCAAGCACGTTTCATGCTGGAGCATGATGCAAAGAGTGTTTTTTCACCGCAGGGGACTCAGAGGTTCGCAGAGGTTGAGGTTACTGAGGCCGTAAGGTGGTAGCTGCGGCCATAACCCGGCCTCAAAATCGAATCGTCGGCGGAATCCTGACGCACCGGGGCGATGACCGTTCCGGCGGCATTCTTTACCTCCACCAGCCAATTCCAGGCGTCAAAGACATAGGTATTGCCGTTCTGATCGGAGGTCATGTTCCCGTTGGCGTCACAGGTCGGCGTAGCCGAGCCGGAGATTAAGGTGATCTGATTCTGGGCGTTTGCGGTTTCGCTCTGCGTGGCGGCGGTGAGTCGATTGAGGGAATCATAAATAAAGGTTTGCGAAAGGCTGCCTGAACATCGGCAAAACGACGTCGTAAGAAAAGATGCAGTTGTCGCGTCCGCGCCCCCGTTGCGCGCCCAGCGACGATATTCCATGCGCCGTCGGGATCTCACGACCAAAGTGCCTCCACTTATTGACATAATTCCATGTCATCCATCCGTCTGACAATCACCCAAACGCCCATTACCATGAAATTCAGCGGTCTTACAATTCGCTGGGCCATAACACGAAGTAAAAGTGATTCGTCAGGGCTGCGAAGAATGACGTAGCAGGGTTTGCGATGGCGGAAGCTCGCGCAACCGTCGCAATAGATTGTCGCAGGCTTCGTCCTCCGATGCGAAGTATTCCTCGTCAAAGCGGGAACCTCTCTCCGAGTAATAGACGCACCACCTGCCGACTTCAAATGTAAGGCACAGCCGATCGTTGGGCAGTCCCCCGTCCAAACAGTAAACATTCGGATTAAAGTTTTCGCCATCAAGGAGGCGACGTAGTGCATTTTTTTTCATGGCCTATCCACCTACCCTTTCGATATAACCATTCTTAATAAGCGATTGGATGCTTTGGGGAAACTGGTACTGAGCGCCGCCACCAGGCTGCTGAAACCACGGCGCTACCGTCCCGCTCTGGACATCTATGGGTTTAACAACACGAGACATGCTGTAAGGAGCTTCGCTCGCACCAGGCGGCAAAGACCGCATAAAAATGGGCGTACCTACCGGAGAGGCGAAGCGGCCAGTATCCAAGCCATAGCGGTCAAATATCGCGCCGGGCCGGAGAGTCCGAGTGGCAGGAACTTCGGCAAAGCCATTATATGGCGGATAGTATGGCTGGATACGAGAGCTTTCGGGGATGGTATCCAGCGAACCCGTTGTACCCTCTGCGGCGGTCCTCCCGAACCATCCACTAAAATCCAGCGGGCTGTCGATGCCCGCGATGCCCACGCCAACCGCCGCAACGCCACTGGCCGTGCTGGTGCCTTGGAACGCCATGCCCCAGCGATCCAAGCCGGTCAACGCCTGGCCGGTGAGGAAATTCTCCCCTTCGACGGCCTCCGTAGCCTGCGTCGCACCGATCGGCGAGCCGAGGCCGCCGGATTTGCGATTCAAGATTTTCTCAGCCGCTATGGCCAATGTGCGCCCCCTGATCCGAACAAACCAACGATCGGGACACCGCGATGCAAAAGATTGCCAAAGAAAGCAATATAACAGCGACGGCCATGCCCGCACCCACATTCATCATGCGTTTTTTAGATGGCTGTCCCTATTACTTCTGGCCTCATGGCGTTTCGCCACCCAGTTGCATCAGTAAACCTTCTATCTGAGACTTCGGCGCCGGCACATCTTTACGCGCCGTGGTGTAAACCTCATTCCAGTCAACCTTAAAATAATCATGAACCAGAATGTGCCGCATACCCTCAACGCGCCGCCATGGCACGTCGGGGGCCCTGGCCTTCGTGGCCACTGACAGGCGGTATGCCGCCTCGCCAATAATCATGACATGCCGATGAATGTGCGACTGCAACAAAGGATTCGAATCAAAGGCACTGCGATCCCGCGGGAGATACCGACCAATTTCGGCAATAAATTCCAAAATATCCCGCAGTAGAAGATGATCCGATCTCATAGCGGGATCGCCTCCTTGCGAATGATTTGGCCGAACCTCCCCTGCAATGCTCCCTCTGAAACCACATCCACCTTACAACCCAGCAGATCACGCAGATCCATCAGCAATCCGCCATGATCGAACAGCGACCGATCCGGATCAAATCGCACAAGCAAGTCCACGTCAGAGGCTTCGGTGGCATCACCCCGTGCCAACGATCCAAACAGACGCACATCGTGCGCCCCGTAGCGATGCGCCAAACGAATGATCGCGTCACGCTGGCTGATAATACTCAATTTATCTACCATAGTGGCATTTTATACCGTAATAGCTGGATAACAAAGTAAAAAACTGGGGCCTGAAGACCGGCGATAAAATGCTGGACGAAAGGATGCGAACGTTGCGTCCGCCGCCTCCCGCTGCGCGCACGGCGGGAATTTCTCGTCCACCGGCGAGCACGCGATACCGGGAATGCTTCAACTCTCGCCATAAATCCAAATCCGGTCGCATGCCACGCGTACCGTAGAATCGCACAAGCCCTTGCGCTCTCCTGATCGCCTGTTCAACGCTCACCTGATCCGTTGGGCCGCAGCCCAATTAGCTCAACTGCCCGGCTGTCTACTTTCCCCCGTTCTCGGCGAAGCCGCCGGCATAAATCCATGTCATCCATCCGTCTGACAGTCATCCAAACGTCCGTTATCATGAAAATTAGCAGCCCTACAATTCGCTGGGCCATAACATCCCGCCAGACGTCATGATGGAGCGGACTTTTGCTTCCATTCCCTTCATTGGCGGACATTTGATCATGAGACTGGCCGCAGTGAAAAAGGGTCACCGCGCCACGAGGACTGGGATCGGTGATATCGCAGCATTGGCAGGGCGCGGTATAATACATTTATGGGAGAGGAGCGTGTGACGCATGGAGATTGAACATGGAACATGATGGAATCATCATTGACCCCGCGATCTGTCACGGCAAACCGGTCATCGAAGGCACACGCATCCCGGTATCGTTGGTTTTGGGTTCACTGGCTGGGGGCATGAGTTTCAGCGACCTTGCGCGCGAGTACAACCTGAACGAACAAGGTATTCGCAACGCACTCCGATTTGCCGGCAAGCTTGTTGAACAAGAACAGTTTCATCCGTTACCCGTATGACGCATTATACAACGAGGCACGATGCGTTTTCTTATTGATGCAAACGTGCCCCGGATCGCAGCGTACGCATTGCGTGAGCTTGGGCATGAGTGCATGGATACACGCGACATCGGACTTTCCGATGCTGCCGATTCCGTGATTGCTGATTTCGTGCGGTCCAATCGCTTGGTCTTGATCACACGCGATTGGGACTTCGCCGATATTCGCAATTATCCACCCGACCGATACTCCGGGATCGTGATCATGTTGTTACCCGACTACGCAACCGCCAGTGCGGTAGCCGAAGCCGTGCGATTGTTCGCTCAGAATCGTCCAATATTGGAAAGACTGGTCGGCCGCCTAGCCCGGATTATTCACGGTCATCGCGGCAGTGCTGAGATATGCATGGTTGTATATACATCGGTGGCATGGCTGCAGGTTTTTTACGGTTGTGGGCAGAAGGCCCCCTTACCCCCATTGGCCGATCGGGTTGTGATGGATTCAGGCGGTGGAGCGAAAGATGTTGGAACGTTCGGCGACCAGCTGATAGAAGTGCCACCAGGG